>CBINDO010000122.1:0-21036 GCA_966249405.1 uncultured bacterium
TCGGAACATCGTTCCATGGACGTGGGGGAGTTTCCCCACGCGTGAGTCATCTCTCGCGCAGCGGGGCCAAATGCGACGCGGCCCGGATTCGACGAAAAACGGAGGAATGTTATGAAGAAGTTGAGCTTGGCTTTTGCCACGGTCACCGCAATGGGCGCATTTGCCCAAACAGCGGCCGCCGCTACCTACTTGGATTGCTCGGTGTCGGGGTGCCGCACCATCGAAGACCCACTGCCCAACAACGTCCACGAGAGCGTGCAGTGGGATCCGTGCGGAGGGGAACCCTTCAGTTGGGAGGCGCACTTCAGCTTCGAACCGCACTTCGATTATCTCACGATCGGCAATCGACGATTGGACGGATGGGACGCGAACGCGACCGGCGCGGAGAGTGGTCCGGTAACTCTGCTCGTGCACACCGACTATTCGGTATTATCGCCGGGTTTGGCGAGCCTGACTGTGACGTGTGAAAGCCGTTTTCAGGAGGCGGAGTGCCCGCACCACGGTTTCGGCGACTATTCACCGACCACGTGGGATCCGGCAGTGGGCAACGTCTACGTGCGCACCACGAAGGCGCAGTACACGGGCAACGGGTACCTGGAGTCCGACGGCCCGATGCCGAACCCCGACGCGGCTTCGGGAAGTCCGGACGAGGTGGCGTTCCACTTTCACCCCGCGGATGGTGCGTACAAGTTCCACTTCCGCATCAACACCAACGGCCGCGGCGATCGCGATTCGTTCTACTACAAGGTGAACGAAGGAGCTTGGCAGACGGTGAACAACCTGTCGGCGTTGGGCACGGGGTGGAAGTGGGGTTCGACGGGCAGCATCGCGCTCAGCGGCGGGCACACGATGATAACGATGCGAAGTCGCGAACCGGGTCTCAGCCTCGATAGAGTGGCGCTGTTGCCCGCCAACCTTCCGGCGCCATCTGGAGTTGGCGCGCCGGCAGTGAACTGCGCGACCAAACACGTGGAGTGTGAGCCCACGACGTGTCCTCCGGGCGCGACGTGTTGTGACAATGGCAATGAGTCGTTCTCTTGCACATCGGCGCAAGAGTGTCCGTTGCGTCATACGCCGCAGACACCAGTCAACTGTGACTCACACGTCGACTGTGGAGCGGACGCGTTGTGCGCGTACGTCAACGTCGGTGGGAGCGACCAAATGATCACCTGCGTCCCCAAGGACGAGTTGTTCCCGGTATCGCCTCTCGGTCCCACGGTGATGTTACCGATCTGCCAGGCGGGCGGGCGAGCGCCAGACGCGTGTCCCGCGCCATGGGGAGCCTGTGGGGAACTGGTAAACGATGCGCTCGACATCTACGCGTGTGAGTTCTAGTCATCGGAAGCGGGCTTCGCCATTGGCGACTTCTGCGAGGGACTAGTCGGTTCTTTACGAGCGCGAGGCGCCCCGAGCGGCGCCTCGCGCTCCCAGCGGCGCGGGTCGGGTCACCTGGCCCGTTCGTGGCGCGGGCGCACTCTGCACAGCTGTAATTGTACCTGGTTAATGTGCACACCACAGGCGCATACAGGCGACAGGTTATCTAATCCCGAGTCGCCAGGGTTTGACAATTGGCGAATGGGTCGACTAGAGAGCCTCGCTGGCGGCGCGTGCGCAATTGTTGTGCACGGGTACGTCACGACAACTGGGGAGAAGGAGTAACCAATGCACCGACGTGTAAGGGAACGGCTGTATGCCGGTTTGGGGTTGATGTCGATTTCGGCATTGATTGGTTGTGGTAGCGACGCGCCGCTCGCAGGCCGCGAGCACGCGCTGGGAGAAGTTACCGGAGCGCTCAGCGTGTCTGCGGAGGGCCCGGGCTCACTCCACGACGTGATCTCGATTCACTACGAGATCGTGTCCGCCGCATCCGAGTGCGGGACTGAACCGATCTTGGAGACCACCGTGGCGCTCGAGGCGGAGACGTTGCCGGATTCGGTTAACCCGGTCGAAGGAGCGGGCGCCCACGAGTTCACGGACGCGCTGTTCGTACTCGCGCCGGGCGATTATCGCATTTGCGCGACACCGATGGCCGCCGAGGGGGTGTCGGCGCGCTGTGCGCCCGTCGATAGCGTCGCCACGGTCGTCGCCGAGGAGACCACGGAGGTCGTGCTCGCTTCGATGTGCGAGGGTGACCCCAACGGCGGACTCGACGTCGTCGTCGCGCTGAACGAGCCGCCGTCGGTGAACGATCTCACGATCGAGCCGAGCAAGTTCATCACCACCTGCGAGACGGCGACGATCAGCGTCGTTGCTGACGACCCCGAAGGGGACGCCCTGACGTACACGTGGGAAGTGAGCGCAGCCCCAGAGGGTTCGGCGCCGACCCTGGTTGGCGATGGCGACGCTGCGTCGTTCGCGGGGAACACCGCGGGCGATTACGAGGTTACGCTGACGGTAACCGACGTCTACGGCGCGGCCGTCACGTTGTCGTTCCCGTTCCACGTGACCGGAAGTCCGTGCTTCACCGCCTACACCTTCGAGGTCACGGGCACTGGAGCAAGCGGCACCATCCAGACCTTCACCGTTCCGGCGTCCGGCACCTATCGGCTCGAAGTGTGGGGAGCCCAGGGTGCGAGTCCCGCCTCGACGGGACGCGTTGGAGGCCGTGGTGCGCGGATGCGCGGCGACTTCGCCCTGAGCGGCGGCGATGTGTTGCAGGTGCTCGTCGGCCAAGCAGGTGTTGCGGCCGACGGTAACGGTGGCGGCGGCGGTGGGACATTCATCGTCAAGAGCGACGGGACGCCGCTCATCATCGCTGGCGGCGGTGGCGGAACTCGCGCCGAGGCGATCGTAGATGGGTTCGACGCGGTGGTCACCCCCGACGGCGTCGCGGGCGTCGTCTCCTCGGATGGCTCTCCTGGTACCTTGTGCGCAGGTGGCACGGCCGGACTCGGTGGCGGCTTCTGCTACTCCTGGGGCTCGGGCGGGGGCGGTCTGCTGGGTGACGGTCAGAACGACAACGGCTACGGCACCGAGCTCGGCACAGGCGGGTTGGCGTTCATCAATGGCGGCATTGGCGGTAGCTCGACCTACGCGTGCGGCGGCCTGGCCGAAGGTGGATTTGGTGGCGGCGGCGCGGGCAACGGTTGTTGGGGCGGCGGCGGTGGTGGTGGCTACAGCGGCGGTGGCGGTGGTTTCATCGCTGGCGGCGGCGGCTCCTACAACGCTGGCTCCAACCAGTCGAACGCCGACGGAGCGAACACCGGCAACGGGTTGGCCGTGATCACGCTGCTGTGATCCGCTGAACCAGAGAAGCTCGTGACCGCCGCTCTGGATCTCCGGTGCGGCGGCTCGCGAGCCTCTACATCTCGTACACGGTGCTTTCTGTCCCTTGCAGCCTCCGAGGTGCGGAGATTATTGGTTTTTGGTTGCGTCGCTGCTCAAGAATTGAAGTCTCGACCCAACGCTTCCGTTTTTAGCCACGTTCGTGACCTGATTTCTCAGATCAGGTGTTTTGCGGAGTCAATGCGTGGACGGAACAGCGGAGTTATCTGCACTGCATTGTCGTCCACCACAGCGTGAACACGGCCACGAAGACCTTCGTGTCCGAAGGACTTCGCGCGTGTGGGCTTTGAAGACGACGAGACGTTGACTCCACGCGACGTGGGGCCAAGCCATGAAAGGCCAGTGACATGAAGTTCGGAACCGTGGGCGTGCTCGACAGTGTGTGGTGCTCGACCGTGTCGAGATTGACGGTATTGGTAGCCGTGAGCGCGTGTTCGCCGGCGGAGACGTCCGCACCACCCATGGAGTCGAGCTCATCGACCGCAACCACTGCAACGAGTGGCCCCACCGGCAATCCGGCAACCACTTCCACGACGTCGAACACCGGGACGAGCGGGAATACGGGTGGTACGGGCACCACCAGTGGAGCGACGGCAACCTCGTCTACTTCACAGTCGAGCTCATCGACGACGACGGTTGGGCCAACGGGGACGAGCACCTCTGCGTCGTCTTCGACTACGTCGAGCACGGGATCATCGAGCACCAGCAGTGGAAGTGAACCCGCGAGTTCGGGCTCCCAAGAGTCGAGTTCGGACGATGAACCGACGTCGACTGACGCCCCGGGCGACATGGGACCCATACCCTTGGGTAACGAGCCCAAGAAGAGCGCGGGTTGTGGCAGCGCTACCACCGTGACCAACGGCGCCAAGACCATCACGAGTGGTGGCACCGAGCGGAAGTACATCATCGACATTCCGAACGACTACGATCCCAACAAGCCGTATCGCTTCTTCTACACCTCGCACTGGATCAACGCGCGCGCGGAAGACGTGGTTGGGGAAAACTTCTACGCGCTCAAGCCAAAGGCGCAAGCTGCTGGGGAACCGGCCATATTCCTCGCTCCGCAGGCGTTGCCCGGCAACCCCACCGGGACGTGGGACACGCGTGAAGACACAGACCACGTCCTCTTCGACGATATCCTGAAGTTCGTGAAAGAGAATCTGTGTATCGACGAGACTCGGGTGTTCACGATTGGGTTCAGCTTCGGCGGTATGATGACGTATTCGCTGTCCCTCAATCACCAGCAGGACATCCGCGCCGGTGTTGGCATTGCGCCAGCCAACTACAACATCTACAAGCCACAGCCGACCAATCTGCCGATTGCTTGGATGCAGACGACGGGGATGAACGACACCACGTGTCCGTGGGTTCGCCCCAATAGTCAAACGGACGGTGCGAAGTTCATCGCGCTGGAGCACGCGGAGGACAACGGCTGTACACTCCCCGCGGACGTACCGAGTTGGCAGAACGGTGGCTACACCTGTTACGACTTCGAGGGCTGCCCCGAGGAGTATCCGGTCAAGGCTTGCACCTACAACGGCGGTCACGAAAGCGTCGGCAGCCAGCAATGGATTTCCCAGGAAGCTTGGGACTTCTTCATGCAATTCTGAGACTGGGCACCGACGTCGGTGCCTTCAGCCATCGTTGCGCTCGGTGCTTGCGACCTGTCCATCGTTGACCGGCGACGAACTCGTCGTGGCAGGTTAGCGAGCTGGACGCCGGGCGGGTGCCCAGGCGTGTCGTTCCGACATCGAGTGGTCACGGCAGAGCTAGTTCATAACGGCCCAGTGCGTGGTAACTTGGCGACGGGAACGACTTCTGCGTCCCCGAAGGTTGGTCTGCGTTCACGCATGTACGACAATCTCGGCGCTTCCGCGCCAACCCGCTAGTTCGTTCCGCCTTCGGGCGGCGCGCCTCCGGCCGAGCAGGTTCGCGCGCGATCAGCTGCGGCTACGCGCGTAACTCTCTGGCCCGTGCTCCGCACCTACACCTCGCAGTTGTGTCCGTACGTACACTCGGTACCTACACGAGTGGCCTGGTACCCCCAAACGCGTCGAACCAGAAAATCTAGCTGCGCGAGGCTACAGGAAACCAGGGTCGTGCCGCTATTCGCTTTGTAACTAGGCGGTAGCGGCGCGTGTTCGGGGAAGAGTTGGGTTGAGCCTCCGCGTACAGGACAGCCAAAGGAGACACATGGCAAACGTCAAAGATTCGTTGATGAAGATTTTGGAAATTGATGGCTCTCTTGCCGCGGCACTGGTCGACTCCAGCAGTGGCATGATGCTGGGTGCCCAGGGGTCCGGCATCGACCTGGAGGTAGCCGCGGCCGGGAACACTGAAGTGGTTCGCGCCAAGCGCAAGACCATGGCAGCGCTGAAGTTGAACGATACGATCGAGGACATGCTGATCACGTTAGGTAAACACTACCACCTGATTCGACCGTTGGGCTCGAACGACGCTCTCTTCATCTACCTGGTGCTCGACAAGAACAAGGGTAACCTTGCAATGGCTCGTCACAAGTTAGCGGCCGTCGAGAAGGAGCTCACAGTCTAACCCACTGTTCGGCTGAGTTGACCTTACCGCGATTGCCGCCGCCCCAGGTGTGAGGGCGTTCGAATCGCGACTCGTACGGCAAGCTATCAGCCGGTGGGACTGCTACATTGCAGGGTTCGGTTCAACTGAACCGAACCCTGGTGTTAGTTGTTGCTCGCAGCCTCTTTGCTCGCCAGCCCCATGGGATGTACCAGAATCGCCCATGGGGTTGGCTTCAACCAGCAAGAGCTGATGTCACCTGTTCAGGGGAAGGACGTCAACGCAGCCGGGAGTCGCTGTCGTCTTCGTGGCTGCGACCGAGCCTCCCGAGTCGCTTGCCTGTTACCCTTGTCGCTGGTGTCAGGCCCGGATATTCGCTCGAACCCGAGCGGCGACCACGAAGTCGCTCGCGACCGGTACTGAATAACTCCACTCCATGCCTATCATTCACGCGAGCACGGGCGCATTGGTCGTCAGGATCGTCTATGACGGCCCCCCGATGTCGGGGAAAACGACCACGCTGCGTGCGTTGGCGACCCAGCTCAAGACGAACGGCTTGGTGACGCCGGCTGAGGCCAAGGGGCGAACGCTGTTTTTCGACTGGGTCGAATTCGTGGGAGGGGTTTACGATGGGCGGAAGATCCACTGTCAGATCGTGAGCGTCCCGGGTCAAACGGAGCTCCGTCACCGGCGGGAGCACCTGCTTGCTGCGGCTGATGCGGTCGTGTTCGTTGCAGACACGCGAGACGGTCACTTTCAGCCGGCGCTCACTTTGCTCGACGACCTGGTCGGGCGCGCAAGAGCCGCTGATCCGCCCGTGGGGTTGGTGTTTCAGGCCAACAAGCGTGACGCTCCCGACGCGATGGACGTCTCAGTGCTGAAGGGCGTACTCTGGAAGCGGTGCCCGATGCCCTTCATCGATTCGATTGCTTCGAACGGTGATGGCGTCCGTGAGGCCTTCGTGTTCGCGGTGCGGCTCGCCGTGGACCGCGCTCGAGCGTTGGCTGCCCGGGGGATGCTTGCGTTGGGTGAACCCAAAGACAACCGCCCCGAAGAACTTCTCGCGGAGATGCAAGGCCTCGAGCGGCACCAGCACCCCAGCGATTCAACGGGTATGGGCCCAACCCAGGAGACGCTTGGTGAGCTCGACCGTCTCGTGCCCGAGGCCAGTACGAGACCTTCCGCCTGGGCACCAGGAGAGGAACGCTTGCTGCGGCCGAAAGATCCCCTCCCTAGCGGCCACATCTGGCCACCAGTCGACGGGAGAGCAATGCTCCACGACGCTGCGAGTGTGCCTGTAGTTCCCGTACGCACGATGGCCGGCGATTGGTGGGCTTCTACCGGCGGCTGGCGATTCCATTCGGCGAGCGCCGCATTGTACGCCGACCATTTCGAAGCGAGACGTCAGTTGGCGGAATGGGCAAACTTGCATCGAAAACACGAGAACCTGTTGTCGCCCGGGCGGGTGCTCATCTTGGCTGACGCCGGACAAGGGATGCACCGCCTGTGGCAACTCGTGCGGGTACAACACTCTTTACGCGAACGATTGTTGCGCAACGACGTGCCACCACAGTTCCTCGGCCGCGAACTATGCGCGATCGGCACGCAGCTGCTGAGAGCGCGTGAGCTGTTGACTCGGGCCGAGATCGCTCTCAGGTGTTCGCTGTGGACGGTGAGTGCCGACACCGACGCGAGTCCGTGCTTCGTTGGTCTGATGCCAGATCCGAGCGGGACCTTTGCTCGAGAGCCAGAGGGCGAGGCGCTGCTTGCCCGCGAGTTGACTCCGCAACTATTGGAACTTCGCCAGCGGTCGGACTACGCGGCACTGCTCGCGTCGTTGCGCAACGAGTCGAGTGAAGCAGCATCGATGTTGGCTCACCTGGCGGAGCGCGCCTCGCAATAGCGGATCACGTCGACGCGCGGCAATTGACGCGAGCGCGACAGAGCCAAGTCGCGCTCGCCATTGAGCTACAACAGCTATACGGCTTTTGCTGCAGCCGCGTCGCCAATCGCGCCCTCGATCGCCCGCTTCAGACTGAACCGTGCGGTCGCCAGTGAGACGGTACTGGCATCTACCACGACGTAAACGACGGTGTTGGGCGAGTGAGGTACGGTTCGCGCCAGGTGGTAGCGCTTGTGCGCACAAACGATGGTATCCTCCACCTCGACCTCCTCCCGCGCAATCACGCCGAGGCACTGCAGGTGGGCCCAAACCGTATCGGGGTTCAATTCGCAGCCGCGGCGCTCGAGGCAATAGCCCATTAGCCTGTCGACGACGGCTGCCCCCAGGAAGCCGTCACAGTTCATGCATGCGTCGAGGATAGTCGAGCAACGCGCATCGCGAGTTGGAGGTTCGAGGAATGCAGCGGCCCAACCACGCGCTGGGATGAGCGAGGGCCGGACTTCGTCGAGCGCGGTAGGACGCTTGCCGAGCCCGATGCCCGAAGGCACAACCTGGGGATCCATCACTTCATCGAGTTCGAAAAGCAACTCTTCCGAATGGCCTCGTCGGTGGGGGAGGAACAGAGTCTGAGGGCTAGGAAGCCGAAGTATGATCTCGATCTTCTTGCGGATCCAGACTCCGACGCTCTCGCGTAAGCGGGCCCGACTGACGAGCCCCCACGCGACCAACGTTTCCGTCAATGTATCGCCGGTCTTCCGACTCTCCTCGACAGCTGCGCGAACCGTCTCACGATCGCCGCCCAACTCTGGTTCGAGAGCTTGCAGCAGACCTTCGGACCCGTCGGCGACGTGCGCCCACGCGACTTTCCCATCTTTGAAGTAGATTCGTGCCGTTATCTCGCCACTGCGAAACACCAACTCACCCTGACCCTCGGTTCGTGCTGCCACTATCGCAGCGGGAGCTGGTCCGGAGTTGGCTGCAGCCGCCGCTCTGCGATGGTTTGCCAATTCGATACGCTCGACCAACACGTCCGGTGGGACGGGCTTGGTGAGGAGGTCATCAGCACCTGCTGCCAAGCATTCGAACACCTCTTCCCTCCGACAGCGCGAGGTGGCAAACAAGATGTAAGGCTGGGGAAGCAGACCGTCGCCCCGAATCGCCTTGCATACTTGCGTTCCCGTCAGCTTGGGCATCAACCAATCGAGAACGAGGACGTCGAACCCCCGATCGGCATTGAAGCTGTCCAACGCGCGAGCGCCGTCGTCGACCACGGTCACTTGGTGATGCGGAGCGCGCAATCGAAGAGTCTCTGCAGCCAGCCGTCGGAACGTTGCATCGTCGTCCGCGATGAGAATTCTCAAAGATGCCCCCGAGCGCGCTAGCGTCATGACAAACCTCGAAGAAGTGCGGTGGCCACAGAATCCGGATATGGATCGGAAACCGAGAGCCGAACCCAACCCGTGTAGCTCATGTCTAAGTCAAGAGCCCGCTGCATACTCCCCGGTTGGCTCCGTCAGTTCGCGGCGAGCAGACTCCCGCCGCTCCCCGTGCTCGAGTTGCTCCGCCTCGTGCAGTCCCCATACCCTCAACGCTTGCTCGAAAGTGTCGAGATGCAATCGGACCACCCTGGGGATCGAGCCGTCAGGTTCCACCTGGTAACCTCCAGCGAGGTTCCACGCAATGGGCACCTCGTGTGCGCGTGCAATCGAGAATACCCGCCGGTCTCGCTCCTGCATTTGGTCTCGTGTGAGTAGACCTCCCAACGGGTCGTCGACATGCACGTCGGCGCCCGCTTGGTAGATGATGAGATCGGGTCTGAATTGCTCGAAGACTGCCTGCAGTTGGCCGATGCGCTCCAGATACGCATCGGCCTGATCGGGACGTTTGAACTCGGCCCCGAAGCTGAGGTGCAGTACCTGAGAGGCGAGCCCCAGCTTGTCGATGATCGCCTGCGTGCCATCGCCATAGTGGTAGTCGCAGTCCAGGATCGCCACTCTCCGAACTCGCTGCTCGACGAGCAACTTTACGGTGGTGGTCATCAGACCGTTGAATGTGCAAAACCCTGCGGCGCGACTCGGGCCCGAATGGTGAAACCCCGACGTCAGGGAGGCGGCGATCCCCTCCTCTAGCGCGATCAGCGCCGAGCAGTAGCAGGCCCCGCAAGTGTACGTCAGAGATCTCGCCACAGACTGAGAGACAGACCCAAATCCGTTGCGTCGGCGCAGCTCGAGTACGTCTTCGACGAACTCTTGTTCGTGAACCAGACACAGGTCGGCAATGCTCGCAGGTTCGGGTCTGATCAGCTCGATGGGCCAATTCATCTGCAGCAGGGCTTCGGAGACAAACAGGGGCTTCTTGTCACTTGGAGCGCCCCTTCGTCCTGCATCGGATACCATGTCCAGGGAGTACACAGCTTTCAGGGTGTCTGGTTTCGGGGGGAGGTGTGACATCGGGCTCAGACCTGCTCCAACGCGAGTTGTTCCAGCTGCGCGACGGTAGATGAGCCGGGGGAGAAGAACGCGCCACTGATCTGCGCCTCGAACTGGCTGCTGAAAGCTCGCATCCGATTGACCGGAGAAACGGCGAGAGTAGTCAACCGGAGGAAGCGAAACCCAGCGCACGCGTCTATCGAGATCACCTTGCCTGGCCAGTCACGATTGTCGCGAACCACGGCCACATCATCATACTGCACGCCGAACAGGCTCCCTTTGGGCAGCCGGACTCCGTCCACACTCAGCTCGGTGAGACTGATGCACGAGTGGTTATCGCCCAGGCCCTCCTTTTCGACGAGAACCGGTCTTTGCTCGGCTGTCACGAGGACGTTAACCCGACCACCACGACGCAAGTGCCCGTTGGCAAGCTCGAGGAAGTACTTCTCAGCCAGGGAGCAAGTCCCAATCTCGAGCCGAGCTTGGTGGAGCGGAAGACGAGGTACACCTGGGTCCGACGTCGGCTCGATCAGATCCGAAATGATGTTCAGAAGGAGGCGGCTTTCCTCGCAAAGCGCGAGGCCGCGCAGCTCGAGAAGGACGGCGCGCGGTTCTACTGGACGGATCGCCGGGCGCGCAAACAGGAGGCCGTGCGCATCACGGCGCTCCGGCTGCCTCAGATTCACCGCTGTAGCGAGATGTCTGCTCGCCTGTGTAAAGCCGCAACCTCGCCGCTCGGTGCGGTGCGAGTAGTGTTCGCTGAGCATCTCGACCAGCCGAGGACTGAGCGCCAGGCCGTGCTCGGCAAACGCCGAGACCAGTTCGTTCGTGGCTTGTTCGGTTGCTGTTGCCGCCTGCATTTGTGAAATTCCCTGCCTCCCGGAACGAGTGGAACGGTCACACTCACCTTCTGCTACAGGTGGCGAACGAATGCGCCGACCGCCAAACGTTTGGGTCGGATTGGCCTCCGACAAATCAACGGTCGAAGTCGCCCGCACCGAAAGACCAAAAAAGACGAGAAGCAGAACGGAACACTGCCCCACCCCCGGAGTTCACCCGTCCGATCGCGCATGGCTCGACCAGAGCGGCGCGAGTGATGGCAGTTGCCCGAGGTTGGGTTGGTGCCGCCGGGTTCGCTGCAATCTCAACTACCCAGCCGTGCGAAAGCGGCGGGCGAGCGGCCTCGCGCAAGTAACCGGGCCGATCGATGAGGCGGGCGGCGCCGCGGAAAAGGGCTCGAGCAACACACGGTCACGTCGTTGTCTTTTTGGTGCCGCGGCGGAATAACACCCTGGGCGCGCAGTCGCTCGGCACGCGTGAGACATTGACGCGCCGGCACGAACCCCGGCAGGCCAGACCGCGCCGCAGGCCGGGTTCCTGATTACCGAGGTCTCAACTCTCCTGGAGCGCGCAAGCGACCCTGACTTCAACCCCGTGCGGCGTGCCGTCGTTTCACGGCTCAGCTGCGCTCGTCGCCGCGTCGCGCCGACACACCACCTGGATGAACGGCAGAGTCGCGCCGTCACCTGCAGGCTCGGCGATCTCGGAGATCTCAATCAGTCCGTAGGGACCGAATTCGCGTCTCACCGATGTCGCGTCATAGAAGAACATTGGAAGTCCGGGCAGTCGCTCGTACCAGTCTTCGCCGAGCCGAGGGCCGTGTCCGTACATGGGCGCCTTCTTGGAGATGACCGTGAAGATCATGTGCCCTCCAGGCTCGAGCTGGCGGTAGCAGTCACGGATGAACTTGTCGCGGCCACGGGCATCGAGGAGGTAGACGAGCCCGTAGCAGAAGATGCCATCGTACGTTCGGCTGTCGAACGGCATGTCGGTGACCGAGCCGTGGAAGATCGGGATCTCGAGACCGAGTCGGGAGCGAGAGAGCTCGATCGCGGTCTGTGAGATCTCGATCCCTGTCACGCTCATCCCGCTCTCGAGAAACGGCTTGGCGTTTCTCCCGTAGCCGATACCGGGGATCAGGACGTGTTTCGCGTTTGCTCGAGCGAAGGTGTCGCGCGCAAGGGCCGCCGACCGCGTCGGCTCGAGCCCCCACGCCAATTGCATCTTGTCGAACGCGGCTTCCCAGAACTCGGTCATGATGGACTTCGATCCCTGCTGGCGGTGAACCGCCTCATGGCGCCCGGCGCGCCTCGACGATGTACTGGTCGGGCACGACGACCGGTGAGACACGAGCCGAGAGCCCCGCGCTCTCGAGCTCCGCGATCACCACTTCCGGCGTAACGCGCATCTCCGCGGGCGGTCCGCGGTCAGCAGTGAGCTGGAAGTCGACGACGACGACTCGTCCCCCGGGCCTCAGCGCAGCCGCCAGATCGCGGGCGTACGCGTTGCGATCGGTCAGGTGGTGCCAAACGTGCACAATGAGGACGCGATCGACGCTGCCTGGCGCAAGGCCCGACGCCCCCTGCGTGGCCTGGACGGCGCGGAGGTTGGTGAGACCTTCGCGATCGGCTCGCTCCTCGAGGAACCGCACCATGTCCGGCTCGATATCCGTGGCTATCACTTCACCTTGGGGGACTAGTCGCGCGAGCCGCACGGAGAAGTACCCGGTACCCGCCCCAACGTCGGCGACCGTCATTGCGGGTTCGAGTTCCATCGCGCGCAGCACGTCGTCTGGGCGCTGCCAGCCGTCCCGCGCGGGATCATCGAACACCTTGGTCCAGGCCTCGGCGTCGGCGAAGGAGTGGTGGTGTAAACCGGCGGCGGATCCTTGGTGGCCGGGAGCAGCATGACCGCGATGCGACGAATGTTGGGCGGCAGTTGGCGTGGAGGTTCGAGTCGCGGCTGGAGCGCAACCAGCCCCCAGGGCAGCCGCAAGAATGGTTGTATTTACCTGCCGCATGTCGTTCTCGCTGTCTGAGCACGCTTCGAGCGGCTCGGTTTGGTGTTTGGGTCGTGTCTCGACGCTACCCGCGACGCGATGTCCGCCTTCGAAGTCGCTTCTAGCCATGTTTACTTGTGCCAGGGTGAGCGCCGCGAAAAGCGACCCGAGTCCGCACGTCCTCGCTCAAAGTGGCGAGCGTCACCTCGCCGAGGCGCTCGAGGAGGAGCGCCTCGGCGGCGTCGAACGACTCGCCCAGCGCGGCGTTGACCGCTTGTTCGACGATGCAGCCCGGCGACTCAGTCCTGTTTCCGATAGCCAGCAGCGACGGCGACCCCAGCGCGGCGTAGACGTCGCGCAACGTCACCTGGGTGAGGTCGCAGGACAGAACCCAGCCCCCACCATGCCCTTTTTCGGACCGGACGTAGCCGCGATCACGAAGGCCGGCCATGACGCGCCGAACCACGACGGGGTTCGTGTCCATGGTTTTCGCCATGTGCTCCGAAGTCACCGGACCCTCGTGCTGCGCCATGTGCAGCAAGACGTGGAGTACGCCCGAGAGTCGGCTGTCGCGTCTCATGCAACTTATCATGTTGCGTGATGGCCGCGCTGTCAAGGCCCCTGCTCGCCTTGGTCTCGCGACGGGCGCGGCGAAAGCACCACAACACCAAGCCCAAGGCGCCGAAGCTGCCGACGTTCAGCCGACGGCTCGCTGCGGCCCCCACCAGACTGCAGCCACAACCTTCGGGGCTGTGCGGGATCGTCGAGTTGTATTGCTCCAGCAACTGAGCATTCACTTCCGAGTTGTCTTCGACCTCCTTGCCGTCCCCCGAGCTGCTCAACCGCCGGATCTCGAGGTTGGCCGGCAGCGATGTCAAAGCTTCGGGCCAGAGCCCTGTCGTTGCGGCGTGTCCGCGTACGACGTCGCCCTGGGGCAACTCGATCCGCCAGGATGCCTCCTGCTCTTTGACTGCAGAAGTGCATTCGATGACCTGCGACGCGGTGTGGATGTTGCTCACGTCCTCGAGATCGGGATTGAAGGTGAACACCGGATCTACGGTCATCTCGGTGGCCGAGAGCGTGGTGTAAACACGGGTCACGTAGGGGTGAGCGTCGATCAAACCTTGGACCCTGCGCAGCGGATCGATGACGCCGCTCTCCAACTTGGCCGCGACGCCGTTTGGCGTCAGCGTGGTTTGTTCGACACGGCCATTGCAGGTGGGGCACGCTTCGAGATCCTCGAGCCCAACCCCCGTGGGTAGTTGGAGGTTAGCGCCGACGGCTTCCCAAAACCCATCGAAGCCACCGTAGCGGCTCCACACCAGCGCGAGTTCTTTGGGTTCGGTTGCGGCCTCGAGCTCACGGCGCACTGCTACCCATGCTTGTTCCTCGCCCTCGGACCAAACCGCGGACTGCAAGAGGCGGCTGGGTCCCGCAAACTCCGTAACGAAGCCCTGCCCACCGGCGTCATCCGCGGCTTCGTTGACGACAGACTCGTAGTTCGAGGCTGGATTGAACCAGTTGATACGCGCTTCGTTCAGTTGCAGCGAGTAGTAGTTTTCGGGAACACCACGCCCCTCGCCCAGAAGCCAGGTGAGAACCCCCATGTCGTCCTCCGCAGCGATGGCCGTAAGCCTCACCGGAATCGAAGGTTTGGCTGCAGGGTAGCTCACCACGATGGGCCTTATTGCGCCGGTGGTCGCGCCCTTGGTCAAGCGCAACGCCAACAGGGATTGCTGCTCCTCCAGGTACGGGTTCAGCAACGCAGGCGCCCCTTCGGGTACGTCATAGTCGTTCTGCCGCAGCCAGTCGACCGCCGCCGCTGCCGGCTCTGGTACACCGGGCTCCACGCGGATCACCGTCCAGTCGAAAGGTCCTACGGTGCCCCCGCTCACCTGCACCACGTCGCTGGGATCTTCTGCAATCCTACCGGCTGAGGCACTGTCCGACCCAGCGAACCCAAAACTAAAATCCGTGTCGCACTCCCCTTCCACGCGGCGCGTGAGTTGATAGCTCGGGTTCGTCCTCAGCTGCAAACGGTCGAGCGCGGTCTGTGAGGAGAGCTCGAGGGTCGGCGCTGTCGCCGCCGTGGGAATCGGTAGTAGCCAAGAGAAGGCTTCCGCCGGGCCCGCGTAAGTGATCTCTATCACTGCGGTGATGTTGCCTTCGCCATCGTCCGCGAAGACGATCTTCTCCGCTGCCTGATTGACCGGCTGCGCCTGATTGCAGAAGAAGCCGCCGCAAGCTTCGGCTGAGCGCGGCGCGCTCGACGCGAGCCCCAGACCCAAGCCCAAAAGCACGCGAAGGGTTAAGTGATTGCGCTGTGCCCAACTCGACATCTCGAACCTCCGAGTGACTGCAACAGTGGTTTCAGGACACTCCTTCGCTCCGTGCACCCACGATGACCTGGGTGAGTGTGCCAAATGGCTGCCCTCGACGCTAGCACTCGATTGCACATAATGTGTGTCGAAACTCAGCTCACGCGTGCGAATCTGTTAGATACTGCCGGCCTGGCGCGAGACAAAGACCTGGCGCCGAATGACAAGCGCACACGCCAGGGACACTCGAAGGTGAACCTGAAACTCCGTCGGATTGCGCGGATGCCGAGTCTATGTCGACACTCGAAGTGTTACCCGATTGAGCTGACCCCGGCACAGGGGTCCTGTGGGACATCCTTCCGTCCACACTCCCCCTCCGCAGTGACGACGGAGCCGCACGCCTTCGTCGAGGGGCTGCATGCTCCAAAAGGCAAGGGCCCTCGCCGGAAACAATGGTCGATTCTTTACCCGGCGCCGTCTTGGCAGCGTGACGAAACTTTGGCGACGCGGTGAGACTAACGTCGGACCGCGCGTTTACTTGGACGGCTTGGCGCGGTGTGGGTGAATGGGAGTTGACTCGCCACCGTCAGCCCGATATCGTTCGTGACGGTTGGTTCGTCGTCTGCAACTTTCGTAGACCGTCGGGACTACCAGGCAGGGGACGGGTTATCATGCGTGGTTCCAGCTTTTCGTTATTGGGTGGAATGCTCTGGATTCGTCGACGCGAATTGGGGAGGGCGCTTGCAGGCGTGGCCTTGTTGGGATGTTCCACGACGTCGGACGTCGAGGTTCGATTCGACACCATCGAGCAAGGTTTGGCGCGTCGTCACGACGAGGACGACGGTTGCCGGGAGCGGCGTCCCGACATTCTGATGATTCTCGCCGATGACCTTGGCTATTCCGATCTGGGCGCGTTCGGCGGCGAGATCCGGACGCCCAACCTCGACGCATTGGCTGCCGAAGGCCAAGTGCTCACCAATCACCATTCGGCGGCTCTGTGTTCACCAACGCGCGCCGGGCTGATGTCGGGGGCCGACCACCACCTGGTGGGGCTTGCCACCATGCAGGAGGCCTTGTCGATCAATCCGAGCTTGGTGGGCAAACCTGGATACGAGGGGTACCTCAGAGCAGACGCGCTGTCGGTGGCTCAATTGCTGCGCGACAGCGGTTACCACACGTATATGGCCGGTAAGTGGCACCTCGGCACGGGCGCCGACCAGGGTCCGTCGGCACGGGGCTTCGAGCAATCTTGGGGGCCTCTGGGCGGGTTCGAGAATCACTTCGCGCCGACACCGGGGCTGCCCACGGCCATCGACGGGGCGACGGTCTACGCGGACAACGGGGTCACGACGGCGCCTCCTGCGGATTACTTCTCCACCAACTTCTACACCGACAAGCTGATTGCGAACATTCAGGCCAACCTCGAAGATGGCAAGCCGCTGTTCGTGTATGCCGCGTACACAGCGCCGCACTGGCCGCTTTTGGCCCCGGAAGACTACATCGATCGGTATGTTGGCGCCTATGACGAAGGTTATACCGTCATTCGCAACCGACGCATCGATCGCATGAAGCAACTGGGGGTTCTCCCGGCAGACTTCCAGGTGAGCCCGCAACTCCCCGTGACCGCAAACAATCCGGGATGGGACGAGCTCACCCCCGAGCAGAAACAGGTCGAAGCGCGAAAGATGGAAGTCTACGCGGCGATGGTCGAGAACCTCGACCACAACATCGGGCGCCTGCTGAGTTACTTGAAGAGCATCGACCGCTACGACAACACCTTCATCTTCTTCCAGTCGGACAACGGCGCGGAGGGGGCCACGACGTATCGCCCCACCATCACTACGAACGTCGACAATTCGCTCGGCAACATCGGGCGGGCCCGCTCGAACGTAGCTACCGGCAGGCGTTGGGCGGAGGTGAGCTCGACACCGTTCAAGTTGTCGAAAGGTCATCAGACCGAAGGGGGGATTTCGGTCCCAGCCATCGTGCGCTTGCCCGGTCATCGACACCACGGACGCAAGCGCAAACCCTTCCAACACTTCAGTCGAGTGACGGATCTCGCGCCCACCTTCCTGCAATTGGCAGGGGTGACCGATCCGGGGAGCACCTACAATGGTCAAACGGTGTTTCCCATGACCGGCGCCTCGATGCTCGAAGCCCTGGAGAAGCAAAAGCGCAAACACGTCGTGCACGGCAGCGACGAGGTGCACTTCGGAGAGCTCCTGGGCCGGCGTTTCGTCCGCCAAGGCGAGTGGAAGGCGGTGTGGACGGAGTCCCCTTGGGGCCCCGGAAGATGGGAGCTCTTCAACATCGAGGACGACCGCGGTGAGACCACTGATGTCGCAGGTTTACATCCGGACATCGTCACGGAGTTCGACGCGGCGTGGACGAGTTACGTTGCCAGTGTTGGAATCGTGACGCCGGATGTCTTCGGGTGGCCTGCGCGGGAGGGGCAGCCCTGAGGAGGAGGCGATGCGACCCATCACTGGTGGAGCGCTGGTGGTTACGTTGGCTCTGGCAGCAACATGGGCGGTGGTCGGATTAACCGCCAAGAGTGGCAAGCGCCAGGCGCCGAACGAGCCGCTCTCGAACACGATTACCCTCGGCACCCGGCAGGCCTGCGAAAGCTACAGCGGCTTGCCGGGCTCCTCGTCACCCGAGGACGACCACGTGGGCATGGTTTGGGTGGAAGGGGGTTCGTTCATCGTCGGCTCACGACACGGATACCTCGACGAGCGCCCCGCCTCCGAGCCGACGACGGTAGCGGGCTTTTGGATCGATCGCACCGAAGTGACGAACGCTCAGTTCGCCGCCTTCGTGGACGCCACGGGTTACGTCACCGAAGCCGAGCGTGACGGCGTTGCAGCCGTGTTCGAGCCGCCGCTTGTCGAGCCCGCGGTTGGCGAGGCGGGCGTCGCAGAGGCGAGCGCCACCGGCGCGGCGCCCAGCTGGTGGCGTCGGGTCGAGGGCGCGAGCTGGCGTCATCCCGAAGGTCCTGCGTCGTCCCTCGACGGGAGGCAGAATCACCCCGTCGTGCAGGTGACTCACGCCGACGCTGCCGCTTACGCACGGTGGCGTGGTCGAAGCCTGCCAACCGAGGTGCAGTGGGAGTTTGCGGCGCGTGCTGGCGGCGCGCCGGATGACGGCAGCGCCCCGCTCGACGAAGCCGGGCGGCCGACGGCCAATTTTTGGCAAGGCACGTTCCCGACGCAGAATGTAGCGGCAGATGGTTACCAAGGCCGTGCGCCGGTTGGGTGTTTTGCCGCCAACCGGCTCGGGATCTTCGACATGATTGGGAACGTTTGGGAGCTGACGCGCGACCCGTACCGCGGACAACGCCCCGCGCATTGCACGGGGAACGTCGACGGTCCGCACGACTTGGAGCTCGAGCCGAGCGTCATCAAAGGTGGGTCCTACTTGTGTGCGCCAAGTTACTGCGCGCGCTACCGCGCTCCGGCGCGGCACCCTCACGACGCGCACCTCGCCGCGTCTCACGTCGGGTTTCGCACCGTCCGGTGATTCGCAAGCGCCGAGAACCGCCGGCCGCCGCTCAGATGTCGCCGTCCTCTTCGAGGCCCAAACGACGAGCCGCTTCGTCCCAGGAGACGCTGTCGACGTCACCGTCCCAAGTGATCGTGTTGCTCGAGCCACGACTGACCTCGCTCGTCTTCGCCATGGCGCGAGCGTGAGACGGACTCGCGACGAACGCAAACATGGCTTGTTCCGTTTCCCACACCGTGAGCGTGCGGAGCGTATTGCAGGACTCCGAGCCGACGATCGTCATGGCCACGAACCCGGGCAGAGAAAATGCACTCTCGATGATGGGCCCCGACAGCTCGAGCACGGTGTCGAGTTTACCGGGCTGGAGAGCGAGGTAAGTGGTCGCGACGTGATAGGTGCCGGGCGTCAACTTTCCGGTGTCTGGGTCGACACCCGGACCCGACAGTTCGATCGACGTCGTCATGTCGGACTCGAGTTCTTCTTTCGAACAACCGACGTAGCTAGACGCGTCGGGTTCATCGTCGGCTGCCTGCTCGGGCTCTTCGTCGCGTTGTTCACCCTGAGTGTCAACCGGGGGGTCGGGGTCGTCAGTCGTGCATCCCGGCGAGAGAGACGCGAGCAAGAGTAAGGCTGCGGGGGTGGGCGATTTCTTGATGGACATGGTTTACGGACCTTTCACGAGCGATCAAAGCGGGCGAACCGTGGCGAAGTGGAGCCGGTCGAAGACGCGCCCGAGGCGCTTCGAGGCGAAGTGTTCCGAATACGCGATGGGGTTCACTTGCAGCGTTACCTGCAGCGGCTCCGTCGCCGGCAACGCGCGCACCCCACTCGAGCTCGACAACGTGACGACCCATTCGTCGGTGTGCGTCGGGCGCTCCACGCGAAAGTAGGTGTACGAGCCGGCAGACAACCGTTCGAGTACGCGAGCCTGGAACGGTGGCTTGGGCAGCGCGGCCAGGGCCAACGGGTTGAGGTCGGCGCCGGCATCGAAAAATGCAAACGCCGAAACTCCGAGCGTCAGGGTCGCAGCGAATACGAGCGCGAAACGTTTGAGCTGGGTACGCATGGTGGTTGGACAATGAGTTGACCAACCCCGCGCTTCGATGCCGCAGCGACGAACCCGGCCTGATCCGCGACGGTCGGGCACGGCAACTCGACGAGCGGCGCGACCCTCGGCGAACGAGCAGCGGCCCGCCGCTCGTCACACCGCATCGGCCGCTCGTCGCAACGGTGGTTTCGGTGCGGACGGTCGCGGCAACGACCGGTGGGCAGTGTTGAACCCACGTTCGGCTGTGTTGACTTTACCGCGATTGCCGCCGCCCCAGGTGTGAGGGCGTTCGAATCGCAACTCGTACGGCAAACTATCAGCCGGTGGGACTGCTACATTGCAGGGTTCGGTTCGACTGAACCGAACTCTGGGTTAAACTTCGTTCGTGCCCACCAACTCGAACCCGAAGCCCGCGCCGCGCATATTGGTCCCACGCGGCGCGTTGTGGTTCGGCCTGGTCGCGCCACCGGTGTTGGCGTTGTTGCTCAGCCCAGACGTGTCCCGGTTCGCGGGGACCGATCGGTTTTGGTTCTTGCTGTTACGCAAGATCATCGCGATCGCGCTCTACACGAATGTGCTCACGCTCGCGCACGCGTTCATCTTCAACGAGGGGTTCGGTCGCGCGAACCTGACGCGAATCCCGCGCCCGGTGCAGTTGTTGGTGTGCGCGCTCGCGAGCACGGTCATCGTCGTGGGCTGCACGTGGTTACTCGCGCCCGTCTTGCGGATCTTCTCGCCTGGGATGGTGCGCGAGCCGCTCGAGCTGATCATCCAGGGCGTGATCGTCAGCGGTTTGTGGTTGGGTTCGATCTTCACGTGGAATCGACTCGTCGAGCGGATCCGGACCGAACAAGCCAAGGCGCACGCGGAGCAACTCGCCGCCCTCGACGCGCGTGTACGCCTGTTGCAGATCCGCACCAACCCCCACTTCCTCTACAATAGCCTCAACACGGTGAGCAGTTTGATTGCGAGTAACCCCGAGCTCGCGGAGGAGACGCTCTGCAGGTTGGCCGGGCTCTTTCGGTATTCGCTCGAACAATCGTCTCGTCCCGCCGTCGCGCTCGAAGAGGAGCTGCGGATCGTCGACGATTACCTCTCCGTGGAGAAGATCCGCTTCGGTGAGCGGTTGAGTTATTCGATTGAAGTTCCGGACAACTTGCGAGACGTGTGGTTGCCTCCCA
>CBINDO010000123.1:0-20983 GCA_966249405.1 uncultured bacterium
GGCCTCGTCAACCACCGCCTCGTGCACGTCCCGATCGAGCTCGCGACGCAGTACCGAAATCGCGTCAAGGTCGACAGCCCGCTGTGGCGCGACGTGCTCGAGACCACGGGTCAACCACGTCTCACCAACGGAAATCAGTCAGTGTCGTAGAGCCGGGGGCCTAGAAGCTGCCGTTTACCGCGAGCCCTACGCTTTGCCGAGCCACGTCGATTTCGACGCGAGCGACAGTGGGCGCGACACGATGAGCCACACTGTTAGCCACACTCGGCGCCGCGTCGGCATCACCCGTCCACAGATAAAGCGCCGCCCCTGCCGCGATGGCCGCGGTGCCGCCGACCCCCATGCCGGTCGCCCAATTGCCGTAGCGAACGGCCTCCTCTTGCCTGCCCTGGCGGCACAAGTCGGTGCACTTGTCGGCCTCCGCATCCTTCCGAAGCATCGCAATCGTGAGCGCGCCGCTGGCAAGCCATCCGGCGAGACCGAGGCCCATGCTCGCTACTCCCACCGTTTGCGACGTACTCAGCTCGTCGTCATCGGGCGGGGCCGGTTGCGGTTCCCGCGAGAGCGTCACGCGCCTGAGCTCCGGGGCGGTCACTGCCGGTTCTTCTGACACGGGTGGCGGCGACTCGACTTCGAGCATCGGCACCACCTGGACCTGATGGTGGCCTTCGTTGGCCACCACGATCGTGGTCTCCCAGAGACGGTAACCTTCGGCGCTTGCCGTGATGTGGTACTCCCCGCCGTCTACCGGCATGGCAAGGTTCCAGCCTCCGCTCGGCAACGACACGCCGTTGTTGGTCACCTTCAAGCGCGGCAAGCGCCTCACGGCCTCGGGCACCCGCAGCTCCAACGTCGACAGTCGCGGCCGCAGCGCGGCAGCTCGCTCACTCGACCATTCCTCACGCTCCGTCTGGCCATCACGTTTGGCGAGCGCGACCACGCTCGTGTACTCCTCCCACGCCGACGCAAGCTGACCTTCCGCTTCGTGACACATCGCCAATGCGAGCAGCGTGCCGTTGGCAGGGTCCAAACGCTGACTCTCCTCCAACATGGGGCAGGCCTCGGCCGTGTTACCGGCGCGCAGAAGGTCTCGCCCCTGCTCGAACAACAGCTGGGCTGCTCCCGCGGCGTCTTGGGCAAGACCGGAAGGCGCCCACATCACGGCCAAGGTTGCCGTCCGAACACTCACACGCCACGTCGTTACCCGTCGCTTCTTCATTCACTGCACCACGTAAACAGCGCCCGCTAGTGACGCGCCATCCTCGTTGGGGTTGGCGTTCAGCCCGACACCAGGCCCTTCCTCGTTGTACGCACCGACTGCAAGGGTCGAGCCATCGCCACTGAACGCAACGCTGGCACCAAAGTAGTCACTTTCGCCGGTGTTCACTGCCTTGACGTATACCGCATGATTCCAGGCTTGACCTGGCTCACGACGAAACACGTACACGGCGCCGGACTCGAAGCTAGCGTCGTCGGCATTGCTGCCATCCGTGACCAGCACACCACTTCCGTTCTCTTGATACGCACCCACCGCAAGCAGAGTACCGGCAGCGTTGAGCGCCAGACTCGTGCCAAACTCGTCGCTGTTGCCGGCGTTTAAAGCCGTCAGGTAGGCGTCCTCGGTCCAGGTCGAATCCATGCGCTGATAAACGTAGACGGCGCCGCCGTTCCAGCGCGTGTCTGGAGACTCACTCTCACCGGGGGGCGGGGGGTTGAGATCTTCCTTGTTGGCCGCGACGGCCAAGGTGTTGCCATCACCGCTCAAAGCGACGCTGTGGCCAAAG
The DNA here is from genome assembly GCA_966249405.1 of uncultured bacterium. Classification (GTDB taxonomy): domain Bacteria; phylum Myxococcota_A; class Polyangia; order Polyangiales; family Polyangiaceae; genus SZUA-265. The sequence continues at coordinate 1,785 of CBINDO010000123.1, forward strand.
TTGTAGTTTTCGCCGATGTTCGACGGCTCCAAACGGGCCTCTTCGGTCCAGGTCCGGTCGCGCCGAGCAAACACGTAGGCAGCACCCGAGTTGGACACCGTCTCCACCACTGTGCCCGCGTCTCCAGCATCCGTCGCGTCAGTGGTCCCCACGACGTGATCCGCCCAAAAGGCGCCCACGGCGAGCGTATCGCCATCGGCACTCACCGCCAAACTGGACCCAAACACGGCCATCTCTTCGGGCTCGGACGCCTTGATGTACGCTTGTTGAGACCACGCCGACGTCGCGCCGCGCACGAATACGAACACGGCGCCGGACATGCCGCACAGCTTGTTCGTGTTCTTGCCGTCGCCGATGCCGCCTCTGCTCCCCGATTCACTCGGGGCCGCTACTGCAAGTGTATCACCGTCCGCGCTCAGCGCGACCACATCGCCGAAAGTGATCCCCGCTTGGTTGTTGCGGGACTTGAAGTAGGCTTGCTGCGTCCATCCGTCTCCGCCGGACACGAAAATGTAAGCGGCGCCGGAGGCGGGTGAGGTATCTACGGGTTCGGGATCATTGCTGACGCCAAAACCCCCGCCGGATTCCCCAGGAGCGCCCACTGCGAGCGTGTTGCCGTCGGCGCTGAGCGCTACGCTGGTGCCAAACAAGTCGCCTTCACCAGGGCTCAACGGCTTGACGTAGGCGTGCTGAAACCAAGCTCCCGTTTCGTCGCGTCTGAAGACGTAGACCGCTCCCGCGTCTTGCGCCAGGTTGTCCGAGTCTGCCACCGTGCCGCCGCTGAGTTTACTCCCGTCTTCTCTGCGCGCTCCCACGGCCAACGTGCTGCCGTCGCCGCTGAGCGCCACGCTAGTGCCGAACGTGTCCATGGTCTCGGTGTTCGAAGCCTTGAAGTACAACTCGGTGGGTTCCGGTCGCGTCACGTCGAAGTGGTACGTCCTGATTACGTCCCCTCCAACCATGACGTCCACCTCGAAGCTCCTGCGTTCTCCCCAGTACATCGGCGTCGAGGACCACCGACCCGCACCCAAAGTCGTGCCATCGACGGCGAAGTTGGCGCCAGCGGGGGACTGCGCTGCGAAGTAGAAGGAACCGGTGAACGTAGGCAGTCTCACGGTGTAGTCCGTAACGCTCAAGTCGAACGCTGGACTGAGCGCTCCGTTCACCTCGAACGACCATGGCTCGACATGGCAAGTCGCGCTGCACCCATCGTAGGGGTCGAGGTTGTCGTCGTCGCAGGTCTCGCCCGCTTCGGTCGCTCCGTTTCCGCAGTCGCCAGGTAGGGCCGTCGTGGATGGCTCGGTCGTGGTCGCGACGAAAGGCCCAGTCGAGTCCGAGCCGAGGTCCGAAGTTACGCTGCTCGTCCCGTCGGAGGAGACGCTGTCGAGCGCCTTGGTGTCCGTGACGCCGTCCGTGTTTGGCTCGGACTCCGTCCCATCAAACGACGTCGCACTCGTTGAAGGCGCAGCGGTTGTGGAGGGGGCGCTCGCGTCGGGGGCGGATGTTGGGTCAGAGCTAGACGTCGGATGTCCAGAGGTTTCCGAGCCATCGGTGCTGGCATCCAACCCGGGCCCAGGTTCGCTCGAGGCTCCCGTCCCCGAGGGTGGGGGCTCGACCCAGTCGTCGACCTTCACCCCGAACAGGTCGGTGCACGCGCTCAGGATTGCGGCAAGGCCCAGCGCCAACGGCACAACTCGTTGGGGTTTCACATCGTCTCCTTCGTTCGGCAATTCACGGACCAGCGAAACACGGGTCACTCACCCCCCAAAACGAGGGCAACAGCGCGTTAGTCGCACGCTGGGTCACGTCTGCAACCCAAATTTTCGGCGTCTGGAGTGCTAGGCCTCCACACCCTCGACCGCCGAGCCAGAAAGTCTCCCCATACGGTACGATCCAACAGCGTTGCCCCGCGTTTTCACCGACCGCAACCCGTCCGATCGCACCACTGGACGCCTCATCGGGCGAAGCCCATTTTCTTGGTCCAAAACGTCTGCGCAGCCCTCCTACTGGCTCCCACTCACTTCGCTTCACTCCCAACCCACCAACTGCACGTTTACTAGCGCCACACATTCGGCAGGCTCCGACGCCGATACGATGGCGCGCACCTCACGAAATGCGTTCTTGAGCACGCTGCGGATGCGCTCGACGTCTTTGCGGGACGCAGACAACACGTTGTATCCGAATACGTCGCCTGCGTGGGGGGTGTGCGCCCGTTCTGCGGCCACATTGGCCCAATGTGCTTTCAGTGCGTGGAGTTGTTGTTTGCCGCCAGCGGTGTCGACCGTCAGTTGCGAGAGCACGGTGTAATGCGTGCCACGACGTTCGATGACGCGCGCGCTAACCAGCGCCCGAAGCGCACCTTGCACGAGTTCAACAGGCAAGCAAAGCCGTGCGGCGAACATCGCATCGTCGTGTTCGGGCGAAGAGAGGTAACCCTCGAGTTCGAGTAAGCGCAAGAGCGCCTCTGTCCACGGGTTGGAAAACGCGAGTTCTTTGGCGGCGCGGGCAGCTTCGTGCCGCGCCGCCAACGCGGGCACTTGCTCGATCGGAACGAACTCGGCTACCCAATCTTGGACGCGCCCTGTCGCCGCATCCAAGAACGCGAAGAACTCGGGGATCCTCGGTTCAGTCGCGCCACACACCCAACGGCTGAGCGATGAACGCGAGTAGGCCATCCGCCGCGCGACCTCGCTCACCGACGTCGACCCCAGAGTAGCCCGTAACCAGGCACCGACTTCATACCCGTTATCCCCGCGCGATAGTAGGACGTTGGGATTGAAGCGTTGGAAGGCCGCGGCACCATCGATGCGAGCGATGGTGGCCACTCTGAGCACCTCACTCACGTACGGGAAACTGCGTCCATTCTCCCAATCGGTGAGGGGATTGCTCTTGTACCCGAGGCGCTTGGCCCACGCTTGTTGTGAGCGTTCGCCCCGAAGTGCCCGGAGGAATTGAGCTGCTGCTGCCTGCACTTTCTCGACTTAGCACACTCGTGCCCCGTTCCGGCAGATGATTTGTGCCGTTCTGGGCAAAATCCGGCTTGATGGGTCAGGTTCGGGCTGCCAAAACGACAGCATGCGCTCCGGACTCGATTACTTCGCAACATGGCTCGTCGTGCTCTGTGCGGGCTGCTCCGCCTTTGGTGGGCAGTCGGGCACGGAATCCACCGACTTAGAGGGGCATCACACTAAAGTTGCCGATGAAGGGCGTCAAACCGAAGACGACGCGGGTTCGAATACAATGGAAAGTCTGGGCGCCACAGGTGAAGACGGGTTGGCAGGGCGCCTCGACGCAACCTCCGCTGAGCAGCACTTTGACACAGAGACGGCGCCTACGGTTGCTTCGACCGCTTCCGAGCAACCAACGTTGCTTGAGATCATGGCGCAATTGCCCTCTGGCGCGCGGTGGAAGCCAGCTACGTTGGGTGAATGCACTCCCCCAGTGAGGCAGGAGTATGAGACCGGATGCCAAATTGAGCAGCGCTGTGAGAACGATGAGTTTGTCGCGCAGTGTATCTTCGGGGAGACGACGGACTGCTCCTGTGGGGGCTATACTGGCTTGCATAGGTTCTCGTTGCCCAGCTCCGTAGCGGACGCCTGCGGCGATATCATCGACCCTTGCAAGGATGAGACGATCACCTACGGCGAGGCGGCGTGCACAGCGACCGAACTTCGAGTCTTAGACGGCTCCTGTAGCGCGGAGCGCCAGTGTGAAGTGGCAGTCTCCGTCGGGTCGCTCGACGCGGTGAGCTATGATACCCAACGCTCCTCGTGTACTCGCAGTACCGAAGGCGGGCTCGACTGCTCGTGCACCGCTGGCGACAAAGAAGCTTGGTATCATCTGGCCACTTCAGAATTGGCGGCGGGCTGCGAGAACACGCTGGAACTCTGCCCAAAGGGCCCTGCCCCTGCAACGTTCTCTAGAACGTCGACGTGCGAAAACGTCGAGGAAGCCCGCGGTGAAGGCTCGTGCGCCCTACACACGGCTTGCCTCTACGAATCGGAGATTGATGGCGATGTCACGCGCATCGCGAGTGGGCGACACGCGATCATCTGTGACAGTGTGGGATCGAACGGAAACTGGGGTTGTGATTGCGTAGGCCCCAACAACGACGTAGACATCGAGCTTCTGGCCAATCCGCTCGGGTCTGACGTCTGCGCCGATCTCAATGAAACCTGTAAGCAAGTGCGAGAGGAGGTGGTCTTTCGCGATGGCAGTTGCAGAGAGTCGAGTCGTGGTACGGTCGACGACCTGTGCTACGTGGCCTATGATTGCGAGTTGCCAACGAGGCTCGGTGACCTGGACACAGTTCTGCACAAGGAGTGGAGGGTGCGGTGCGAAGAAGGAGACTTAGAACTTGGATGGAAGTGCGGCTGCTACGGCACCGAGTATCAGGCGCTGTCTGTTCGAGCCGGCACGCTGGCCGACGCTTGTAGTGCCGCGGTGGCACCCTGTGCGGATCTGGTTTTGGAGTGGGCCTCGTCTGAGTGAATCCGGCGGGCGCACAGGATATGCAGACTGCGAACTTACTGCGTTGGTGGAGTGAGATGGCCGCTGGCCCGCATGGTCCCAGCGCCCTAGCCACGGCTTTGGAGTTAGACCGTGTCCTTTAGACATAGCCCATTCTTGATGGGGGGCTAAATGCGGGTGTCGGCCTCACTTGTCGAGGAGCGCATGGTGGGGCCGCGAGTGTGATGAGCCGTTGGACCTCTTGCGAGTGGGAAGTTGTGGCGCCGTCGAGGCCTGCTAAGCCCGCCGGCGCAGTGGGTCCCTAGGCACACAAACGCGGTTACTGGACGAACGAGGTTACTGACTGGCGTGCGTGAATTGGATGTAGTTCAAGTTCAGCCCCGTCCGTCTCCATGTACACGCGAACGCGGTGGAGCCCAGGGCCCATGGAGATGTTGCGACGCTCGACATTGGAGTAGCTCTGCCAGCCGTTCGCCGGGGCAAACATAGACCCGGTGACGTTGCATGCTGCCGACCGCAACGTCGTATTCCAGCCACTCGCCCCGCGCCACCCAGCCGACGGTGCAACCGCCCGTGGCGTCGCCAGATGGCCCCATGTCGGTATCGCCGAATATTCCACAGTCGGAAGCATTGCCGCCCGTTGCCGAAGGTCGTGTCACTGCCGCCCACGGGTCCGCGCCGATGCGATGAAACGCATCGACGCGGTGCTGCATCTCATCGCTGACAAGGATGTCGTTGTCACTCTTACAGGTGAGAGCGGCACGGGCAAAAAGGTCTTGGCTCGGCGCCTTCATGACCTTTCTTCGCGGCGCGTCGGACCGTTCCTTCCGATCAACTGCGAACAGGCGGTTCTTGCGCGTTGGCGGAGCGGAGAAGCTGGACGCTGACGTGCGTCTGGTTTGCGCGACGCATCGGCCGTTGGAAGTGGAGGTTTCCGCCGGACGTTTCGCAAAGATCTCTACTATCGCATTCAGGGGATCACGTTGGGGGTGCCTGCCCTGCGTGACCGTCGAGCGGATATCCCCGCGCTCGTGAGCCAGTTGTTGCGCCAGCTCTCGGAAAGCACGGCACTGCTCCGCCGCGTTTTTCCGCGCCGCGTCCAAACCCCGTCGCTCGAAATCGTCCTGGCCAGGAAACGTTCGCGAACTCAAGAACGTCATCGAGGCGTTGTGCATTCTGCGTGCGGGTAAAATCGTGACCGTGGATGATCTTCCCGCTTCGCTCCAGGCAGAGCTTCTGCGACGGCACGAGGACACCTTGCTCGTCGACCTCAAACAACCGCTCGCCCAAAATCTAGGAGCGCATCATTGAAGCGGTACTCGAGTCCGAGGGGGGCAACACGAGCAACACGGCTCGGGCCGCCGCCAGACTCGGCATTGGTGTTCGCACGATCCAACGGCGGCGCCCGTTGCGCGGGGGTGAGTACCTGCGGTTGAGGAGAGCAACGTGTGCGCCCATGGGCCCACCACAATCAGCAGCTAACGCCGCGTGTGAACGCGCCTTGCTTCATCGTGCCCGCCGTGGCGGATGAGTGGATGTGTTTGCGTCCTATGCCGAACGTTCGCTCGTTGTTCGTGTGAACGTTCGGCATAGGAGGCGAGACGTCCCGGATCAGCTTCCGTTCAGCGAAGAACGGCCTTTGCACGTAGGTTTTGCTCTCCGCAGCGCTCCTGGCACAAGGGTTGCATTGCTGGTTGCACAGCTGTTGGCGCTTGTCGGGCCACAACCATTGCGAAGCAGGCCTGGCGCGAGCCTCAAACTCAAGAAACGGCGTCATGCCAAGTCTAAGCATTGGCGATTGAGTACGAATGCATGCTCGCTGTGCAGAACAAGTTGGATTGATCCATACACGTATATTCAGAACATTCAGAGAAAGAAAAACGATGAAGAAAATGCAAATCTCAGGTCTACTTCTTGGCGCCCTGGCGCTGTTAGCCGCTCCAGCTTCAGCTGGACCCACCACTTGGAGTCCATGGTTTAATATTGCATACATGGATAACAACGACGGCGCGCAAGGCATCAGCTTTAAGGTTAAGACAGACGGTATTGAGTTCGTCGGTGCAAACAATCCATCCGCCTGCTCAAACGATGCGAACAAGCAAGAAATTGTCATGAGGCCGACGGCGCCTGCCTCAGCTCGTGACCTGATGAGCAGAACCCTGCTGAGTGCACTCTTGGCAGGACGACAGGTTCGCGTCCAGATTAGCGGCAACGAGTGTATTGGGAACAGACCGGTGTTTGGCGAAGTAGCGATCCGCTGAAATGGCGCTCACCTTAGAGCAGGTTCCAAAACCAAAGACCCGCCACCAATGCAACGGGTGAGCGATCGCAGAAGCGGGGGTCAGAGCCGCCGAGGAATGACCGCCGCCTCGCTGCTGAGGCGGCGCTTCTACCGTGGGCCAGGGGTTATGAGATCTGCTCTGAGCGATCCCAATGCGTCGCGGTCCCTCCGAAGGAGCGCGAAGCCGCTTCTTGCGCGGCCACGAGATACCCAGCGCGGCGTAGAGGGACATAAGCTTGATGAACGTTGGAGCGCGTGCGGCGTGCGCAGACGCTGGGCTCTCCGAAAACCTAGGGTTGAACGACCACAATTGTATAAAAAAAGGCTTGGTAGAGATGGATAGGTGCACCAAAATAGCGGACGATGGGACACTAGTCCCTGGGCGCGGGCGCGTTCAGCCTACGCCGAGCTCATTGGCGAAACGTTGGTTCCAGAACCGTCGACCACTCTTTCGTGGCATGGTTCCGGCAAGCCTGGTTGTGACATCTGTACTCGCATCTGCAAACCCAGCCTGGGCACAGGATTGCGATGACAAGCCTGAACTCCTTTCAGAGGAATGGTTCTTGGCGAAGGCCGATTGTGGAGCAGACAGCCTCGTCAAATCCGGGGCGAGCCTTCTGGAGGGTGCTGTAAAGAACCTTCTGGGTGCGGCGCTCGACGCGTATATTCCGGGCGTTTCGAGTCTGATTTTCGGCGGAGATCCATTCGCGGAGCAGGTCACGCGAATTCTAGACAGCATCAGTGATGCCAAGGACGACATTATTTCGGCCGTACTCGACAATGTCAAGGACGAGACTTTGTTGGTGAGCTGGCCCTGGATTCAGGAGGAGGTTTTGGACCTGACATCTGGTCCACTCGACGTGAAAATGGGCAAGTTCCCGGCGTACCACGCTAATCTCGAACAAGTAATGGACGAGGTGCGCCTTCGTCTGCAGAATCGCGAGAACGTATTTAAGCTAGACGCACTTCATACGTTGGTGACGCTTGTGTCACTGCATATGCAGTTCAAGCCAGAGATTGCCTACCTGGCAGCGATCGACAATCGAGCGCTGAGCGCCGACCAACTTGGCGGGCTTGATGCGGAGCAGCTGGCCGATATCGACGCAGATGTGGCTTATCAGGTGAGCCAGGAAGTGCACACGTTGTTGGGTGGCGAGAACGGCGCGCTTGACTATTTCGAAGAACTCGCGCGCACAAACAAGTACAGAGATTATACCAACGAGTCTTTCAGTGCGCCCACGTCGTACTGGTCACCATGGTTACCAAGTCAGCGCAAGTTCACTTATGATGTCACGGACCAGATCACGCTGTGGGACGCGGCATCGGGGGCGGGCGCACGACAGGAGAACAAGCGGACTTTTGAGGGGCATTGTGAATGCCTGAATCAAAACTGTACAAGTTTCAATAACTGCGAGCTCACGTTACCCGACGGTCAAGAGATTGTAGAGGAAGACATATTCACAGCCGTTGAGAGACATCGAAATTGGGCCTATAAGCAAACGGTGCTTGCCGTTTACGCGCCCATCCGTCAGGTCCTTGATGCATGGTACGCTCGTGAGGGCCGCGTGGCTCCAATCTTTCAGGTCGACCGCGACTTGGAGTCATTCCTCATGACGCCAGACGGGGAGACCGAGTTGACTCACCTGATCAACAGTTCCAGCGACAACAGGACCGTCACCCCTCAGGAAAGGCGGATTATAGCGAACTATGTAGCCCAGTTTGGCTGGAAGTCTCTCACGCAGCTGCGGTACAGCGCCAGCGCCAGTAGTCCACTATTTGGTGACGGCCCACCTATGAAGGTCTACCTGAATGTTATCAAAGGTGGGCTAGCACCAGGTGAATACGAGAAGTTCTTTCGGGGACAATTTGCGGCCTCGTTCGTGGCACTGCAGTAGTGTTCATGGATGATGCTAGGCCGACTTTCTCGACGATTGAAAAGGAAGTTTTTATGCAAAACATGGCTATAAAAGTTCGGTCCAAGATTTTAGTTTTAGCACTCGGCGCGGCTGCTTCGGGCGCTGTATTGGCCTATTCCGGTGAAGCGTCGGCGCACAAGTGCGGTACGGACACCGATACCTTCAACACGATCCTCAAGTATACGGTGATTCCTCAGCAATTTCCGGATGACGTCAGCCTGCTTTTCGTGCCACTCGCTGCTCTCTGCCCCTCTCTTCCGTTTGTGAATGGGTTCGTGGATTTCGAGTTTGCCTGTGAGGATCACGATGCCTGTTACGACACAATCGGCATGTCTAAGGCAGACTGCGATGGCGTTTTCCATGACTCACTGCGCGGCGCTTGTGACGATGAGTATTACGACTACTTGCCGGACCACGCCGCTTGTCAAGAGTGGTGTTACCAAATCGCCGGTTTCATGTTTGACGCAGTTTCGGAATACGGTGACGAGGCGTACCAACGTGCGCAGGCTCAGCAGGAGCTCGAGTCGTCGAACTTGCCGGCCCTGTTGGCTGCGTCGCTCTAGCCCGGAAGCTCGCAGATGCTCAGACGCTCGTGCCCGAGTGCGCTACTGGGGTCGAGAAGCTTGCAGAGGCGCCAGAGCATCGATCAGCTTGAATCCCCTGTAGGCGAGCCCATCGTGCCTCGCGGCGGAAGCCGCGCTCGTGCGGCCGTTGCATATAGCCGCTGCACGAGCGCTCACTCGCAGACCGCGGTGGTCGGGCTTTCACAGTTGCATACCCCGCCGTCGCCTGCGCTCCATACCTCTCCTGGAACGTAGGCTGTGCCTTCTTGCTTGCACATGAATTGGACCTCGTCCGGCGATACGAAGTCGAACAGGTCAAGAGCAAACACGCGCCAATAGTCGTAGGGGCAGGTCTTGTCCGCGTAGGTTCCATCTACCGACACGGTGACGTTGATCACAACCATGTCTATTTCATCGAGTTCCGGCGTCAGTGCACCACTGGTAATGTTCACGCTGCCGGGATCGCGCGTGTATCGTGAGAAGTGCGTGGTCGTGCCTCGATGAACGTGAGGAGCCGTTTGCCAATGACTGTGCAGACGGCCGCCATCATAAGCAACGCCGCCGATCTGGTACCAATCCTCTCCGAGTCGCGTAAACTTGAACTCAAAGCCCTGGATGAAGCCGAGCGCTGGATTGTCGTTGCCGGCTATCAGTCGACCCGTCCCGTAAGGCGCACGATAGAAGCCGGTGAGATCGGGGAGCAGGTGTTCACGATGTAGCACCAACTCGGGCAGACCAGGCGTTCGTGACCGCAATTCGGCGTATTCACGCAGAGCTTTCACAACGCACGGATCGGTCAGCAGGCCACCGGGATAGGGGTTCGGAGCGCCGGGTACGATGGTTGGGACGAGCGGTTCGTCGTCGACTGAATCGACAATGCCATCGTCGTCGTCGTCCCCGTCTTCATCATCCGCTAGGCCGTCTTGGTCCGAATCGGTCTCTGGCGGCGGCCCCACGTCGGCGGAGCAGGAAACGCAGCCGCCCGCGTCCAAGTTCTCCAAGTTCGGCGGGGGGAAGCTGGAAGAGATGTCACGCCCCGTTTCGTCGATTGGAAGTATTTGGGAGGTCCACTGGATCGTGCTCGACGCTGAGGACACCGAGTCCATGGGGGGACTAGATGAACGCGTCGAGCTAAGTGAAGGCCCCGTCGGTGCGTTCGATTCCATGGAGCGCGCGCCTGCTTCGCTCACTCCCGAGACTGCAGCGTCCAACCCCGTGGGCTCCTTTTCGGGTTGGACCAGGGGCGCCTCTGCGTCCTGACTGAGCGCTAAGACATATTCGCGCTTGTCAGCGGGTTCCTCCTCGCAACCCAGCGACGCTGTCGCGGCAAGCGCTACAAACCCGAGACAGGGGAAACCCTGACGTCGCTGCGACAAACCACGGAGGCAGTGCCTCGAACGACACGTCACCATTTCATACCCCACGCAAGCTCTCGTGGAGAAAGCCGCACCATCGCCGTCTGGGGCTCATCCCAGTAGCCCAAGTATACGCCCGCGCCCGTAGCCATCAACCCGACGGCTCCAAGGGCCAGAGCGAGCCAATCCAACGTGGCGGTGCGCTCCAACGTCGCCTCGAGCCGAGCCCGGTCTTGCTCGTAGCTGAGCGTCTGTTGTAGCTGAAGCTGCGACGTAATCTCTTTCGCTGGCGGGGTGCGTTCGAGGATTGCGAGTTCTTGCTGTGCCACCGCTGCCTCCGTGCTCGACCACCACCACAACGAGCCACCCCCTAGCAGCAGAACGGTACCTGTACCAATGAGCACGTTCGCTGCAGCCCTGCTCGGCGGAACGATAGCTTCTGGAACGGCGGGACTGGCCCGTCGCGGCGGTGCGACGACCTGCGGGGCCGCTTGCGTGTAAGGGGGACCGCTGGTGGCAACAGGCTCGCTCCGTCCGGGTAACGGTGCAGCTGCAGCTGGACTGGCTTCTTTCTCGATCACGAGGGAGGCTAAACCCAACACGCGGCGAGCTTGTAACCGTTGGGAAGTCTCCTCCTCGGGTGTTATTTCTAGGTAACGCTCCAGTGTGGCTCTGGCATCACGCATCTTCTTCAGTTCGAATTGCACCAATCCAAGGTTGAACAAGACGTCGGGATGCGGAGCCAGCCGATATGCCAAGTCGAATGCCCCGAGCGCCTCATCGAATCGTTTGGCTTCGACCAAGGAGACACCCAGCTCAAAGAGCGTCGCCGCCGACGTCTCCTCGTTCGTTGGGGAGCTGGCCTGTGGCTGGGCATGTGCGACCCACCCTCCGGCGCTACACACCAGCCCGTAACAAAACAGAGCCGCCGTAAACTTATGGGAAGCTATTCGTCGCATTGGGCGCGCGGCGGTACGGGTTACGGACGACGAATCCTTCCACCGTCTGGCTTCCAGCGGGCGCCTGGAAGGTCGAGCCGTTTGTGTTCTGTTCGTGATCATTGGGCTTGGTCACCTTGGTCCTCGAGCGCGTCGCAACAGGCGCGACAGCGTTTGGCCTCGGCTGCGCGAGCGCTAGGCCGATATTCACTCGACGTTCCACCTCGAGGGTTTCGGGTCTCGATTCGTTGTCTTGGGCTGTTGAGACGTGCCCACTGGCCGTGATGGCCACCTCCGGGACGTTGGACGCTGTCTGCTCGTCATGCGCCTCGGTACGAGACACCCTTGCATCTTCCGTTCCGAGCCCAGCATCGACAGTGCGATTTGCCCCGACGTATCCGCCCACGACCCCCAGGCCACTCGCGGCCAGCATGCCGAGGGCCATCACGAACACACGCGAGCGAGATGTCTGATTGAGGGGGAGGTACCTCACGGTGACCGCGCCAGTCTCGGGACGTTCACGCCCCGAGATCGTTATTGCGGCATTCTCCAACTCGCCCGCCAGCGCGGCAACCGACTCGAAGCGCTCGCTTGCCACGAACGCCGTAGCCCGTTTGACAATCCTTGCAACCTGAAGAGACACGTTGGCCAATGTGATGTCGTTGCGTTCACCCTTGAGGATGCGAAGCAACTGCGCCTCCTCGGTCGAACCGGCTACGAAGGGAAGCCCGGTGACCGCCTCGAACAAGACCACGCCGATGGCATAGACGTCCGTCCTCGGAGTGCTGGGTTCACTGCGCGCCTGCTCCGGCGCCATGTAGCTGACCGTTCCGACGAGTACTCCGTCTTTGGTCGGCGCCTCACCGATTCCTTTGGCTATGCCGAAGTCGAGCACTTTGCAGCTCGCTTCGCCGTCTTCCGGAGTCGAGAGGAAGAGGTTGCCGGGCTTGATGTCGCGATGGATGAGTCCAGCCCGATGGGCCGCTTCGACACCCCGGCAGGCGTCCGAAATGAGCCACAGCGCCTTCGCTTCCGGTAGCGGACCCTGGCGGTCCAGGAGCTCACGTAGTGTGCAGCCGACCAAGCGTTCCATCGCCAGATAGGGGACCCCTTCACGAGTTTCACCGCAATCATGAACCCGAACGACGTATTGGCTATCAATCTTCGCCAGGGCCCGGGCTTCACCGAGAAACCGCTGTCGTGCCGCTTCCTCTCGGGCAAGCGCTGACTTGAGAAACTTGACCGCAACTAGCCTATTCAACCCATGATGTACACATTCCCAGACCTCGGCCATTCCACCTTCCCCGAGCTTTTGCTCGACGGTGTACGCTCCAAACGTAAGTCCTGGTGCGATCGGCCTTCCCACGAGTGTCAGGGGGATCTTCCTGGATCGCGAGTGCGCTGGTCAAGCGGGTTGTGCCGCGTTCAGCCTTACCTAAGACTCTTGACTTCGGTCACCCTCTTTCGCGCTTCGAAAGCCTCTGGGCGATCGCTGTTGACCGTCCAGAACGTCAGAGCGAAGCTCGTGAATCAAGCGATAAGCCCTCATCCTAGACAGGCCGGTTCGTCTGGCAGCTTCGCTCAAGTTGCCACCACACTCTCGCATTGCCGCGGTGAGGCGCTCCAGGTCATGATGTTTGCGGTTTGGTACTTCGCCCTGCGACGACCTTTCGAGAGGAGCCATCGCAACTCCACGTTGCGCCTTCACCGCGTACTCCTCAGGCAAGTGCCGCCGCTCGAGGAGTTGGCTGCCATGAAGGGCGACTAGTCGCCGCGCGAGCCCCTCCAACTGACGAACATTGCCACGCCATGGCGACAAGCAGAGTGCTTCAACGAAGGTTGCAGTGCACGGGTTGGGGATACCATTTTTAGACGCGAGACGAGTAAACTCGCCGAACAGCATGAAGACATCCTCCCGGCGCTCCCTTAGAGGAGGGATGTGTACAGTGAGACCGGCCAGCCGCATCAGCAGATCTTCACGAAAAGTCCCGCGCTGGACGTAGTCTGAAAGGGGGAGCTGAGAAGCCGAGAGTACGCGCACGTCGACCGCGATAGGCTGGCTCGATCCGACGGGAGTCACCCGCCCCTCCTGTAAGACTCGCAACAGCTTAGCCTGCATTGCCAGTGGCAAGTCAGCGATTTCGTCGAGAAATAGCGTCCCGCCGTGAGCTGCACGGATGTGTCCCTCATGGGCTGATACGGCGCCAGTGAAAGCTCCTTTGGCGTGACCAAACAATTCCGACTCAGCAAGGTGCTCCGAAATTGCCGCGCAATTGAGACCAACGAAAGCACCCTTTCTTTCCGAGAGCCCATGGATTGCGCGAGCAACCCGCTCCTTGCCTGTCCCCGTTTCGCCAGATATGGAGATCGGAAGATCCGTTGCGGCCACGGAAAACGCGTCGCTTAGGTGCGACAGCGCGGTTTCTCCCAACCAGAAGCCCGACTGCACCTCGGTCCGATTGCCTCTCGTTGGTGCGGTCGTCGCCCGTACTACACCCACGTGAGACCCCACACGGATCACCGCCCCTGGATGTAGCGCCTCATACGTGACCCGTGCACCGTCCAAGAACGTACCATTCGTGCTCTCGCAATCTCGCAGGACCCATAGCGGTCCTTGTCTCACGATTTCTGCATGCAGCCGAGAAGTCCCCTCGTCCCCCACTTGAATCGTGCAGTTGCTGGCCCTTCCGATGGATACTATTGCCCCGGACAGCACACTCGCCCGAGGTGGTCCGGGAAAGATCCACTCGACCGCCCAGTGTTTGATTGGGAGGCGGCCAGGCTCCTCGGTGGACTGGGACCTTTTGGTTGTCTGCTGCAAACCACTCACGGCTAGCGCATACCACGCAATTGGGACGTGGTGGGGTACCGCTGATGGGTTCGTCCGTCTGCGCGTTCTGCTGGCGCCGCCCTGCCGTCGCAGCCTCAGGAGGATTCAAGAACCGAGAGCAGAAGCCGGCTCCAGGACCATAGCTAAGGCGGACCAAGCGTTCTGGCTATGCGAACTGTCTCGCTGACCGAAGGGCTCGCGCGTAGATCCGCCGACTTCCCTGCTTCTTGCGCCACCAGATTCACCACCGTCCCACCGCGCGCATCAACTCCGTGCGCGTCATGGGACCGCGCATGTACGTCACCGCGTAGGGGGGTGGAGGAGGACGGGCGCGGGGACCGCGTGCAAGTCGCGCATCACGAACCAACGTTTGGCGAGTTGTTGCACGGTCTTGCCTGCGTGCCGTAGGTTACTCACGAGAGGGTCCTCGGCTTTCTTGTCCTCAGTGAAACTTCCCGCCAGGTGATGTCGACTCGGAACGTGGGCGCAAACTCATCGCCAGCGCCGAGGCCAAACTCCCCAGGGCAAACGCAATGCCGAGCTGGAAGTAGAGCAAGGTAGTCAGGTGGCCGGCACTCGCCAACGACTCGCGCCTCAATTCTTGCCCAACCGTCTCTTGAACCTGAGTCAGACCCAGCAACTCCATTCGCAGCTCGTCGAACGCTGCCTCGAGTTCACGGCTCTCATCGATGTGTGCCCCGTTCTCCCGCTGAGCCAGCAAGTTCCGTTCGATCTTGGAGTACTTCTGCAGGGAATCGCGCAGCTTGCGCATCAGGCGCGTTTCATCCTCCACGAGGTACGTTTTCTCGATCGCAGCGACATGATGCTCGATCGTGGCATCGTGTTGACCAAGCCGGTAATCGATGCCCTCGGAGCCGGGTTCTGCCGGATGTCTCAAATGCTGCAGGACGTCGTCCCGCTTGCGATAGACGGCGTCACTCAAGTGGAACAAGGTCGTTGCCGGGATTAGGCGGTCGGTGAACAGCGAACTACAGTCGCGTCGCAGACTCTCGACGAAGTGATCTTCTCCAAGCTTACTGGCTACGATGCTCGACGTGATGACGAGCAGCAGTGCCGTCAGGCGGAGTGTGGCGCCTCGAGTTCCCAAACGCTGTTCAAGGAATTTCATCCGGTAGGTTTCCGTGCGCGGCCGCTAGCTCGCCGCTCATGACGAAGTGTAGCACGCTGCCCGCGCGTTATTCGATGACCAAACGACGTCGAGCACAGCGGCCCCTTCGTCCAATCCGTCGGGTCGTTCCGAGGCCGCTCGGGAGCAACTGGTTGCAGTGAGTCCAGATGCCACAGCCCATGCAATCGCCGCGCCGCGGGGAGCTAACGTCGACGGCGAACGTGTGCACTCGGTGCGATTAACCGGGCTCGTTTCTCATCGAGAGGTGTCGTTCGGTAACCCGGGTGAGTGCCAACACTCCGTCACGGCTCGAGCGACCGCTCATCGCTTGCATTCGGCGTATTGCTCGCGGTGAGACGTGTCCGCGAGCACCCGGGTTTGACCATCGGAGCGGGCAAGTCGATGGCGGTTTGATTTCGTACGCGTCTCGCCGACGAGCTGGACTCGACGCAGCGCGAGGTCAATCAATGAGACTTCTGCAAGTCTTGGCGAAGGCGTCGAGCGAGCGCGTCTCTGATTGCGACGGAGGGTGCTGACTCGAGAGCGAGTACGCGATACCGTTCGGCGATTGCGGCGTTGCCCGCACGACGGTGCAAGTCCGCGAGCACCGCAGACCACTGGTACGACTTCTCCAGCCAGGCTGGGGGCGTGAGATGTTCGACGAGTTCGAGAGCCGCGACCGCCCCTCGACACTCCGCGACCGCTAGGGCGCGGTTCAACGTGTGTAGAGCCGAAGGCGCCACGCGATCGAGCAGTTCGTAACACTCCGCGATGCGCTCCCAGCGCGTTTCCTCGAACGATGACGCAAGGCAATGTTCGGCCGCGATACCTGCTTCGGCGTGAAAGCGTGAGAAGTTGTCGCCCTCTGAAGCACGTGCCAAGAACGCCAATCCGAACGCAATCTGGTCATGATCCCACCGCGAGCGATCCTGCTCTTGAAGGAGCAGTAGCCCGCCGCTCGCATCCTGACGAGCGTCCAGGCGCGCAGTGTGCAAGTGCATGAGAGCCAAGAGGGCGTGAGTTTCTGAAGTCGCGGTGAGCGGGTGCGCCGCAAGTGATGAAGCCAGTTGCGTGGCTTCGTCGCACAGTTCACGACGGATGGCGACTGTGGCGTGAGACGACAGATACCCCTCCGTGAACAGCGTATAGAGGACGAGCTGGACGGCGGGCAAACGCTGCAAGAGTTGGCCATTCGAAAGTACGTCCAGCTCATTGACCTCTTGCAGACGCCCTTTTGCTCGTGCCGAACGTTTGTAAACGTTGGCTTCGGTAAGGAAGAGGCGGGCAGCGATCTCTTTCACCCCGAACCCGCATAACGTCTCCAGAGCCAGCACGAGTTGGGACTCGACGGGCAGTGACTCGTGGCAACACACGAAAAGCAGGTTGAGCACGTCGTCTCGGACTTCGCCCGACAAGCGCGCCGACGGTGGCTCTGATTCCGACTCCAACGTCCGGGAGTGAGCCAAGGCGAGTTCGCCGCGTCGCGCCATCGTTCGGAACGCGTCGGCGAGCTGGTTGGATGCTACTCGGTAAAGCCACGCCGAGGGGGCGTGGGGCACACCGCGGAGCGGCCACGACTCGACCGCGGCCAAGAGGGCGGACTGCACGGCATCTTCGATGGCGGACAAATATCGCGGCCCGAGGCGTCGGGTGAACATCGCCACGAGTCGACCGTACTCGTGGCGAAAGAAATGGTCTCCCACGACGGGGATCATCCCGGCGAGAGGATCTCCACGACCTCTGCGCCCGAGCCAGGACGCACGAGCCCGGGACACTCGCGCGCAATCTGCAGTGCTTCATCCAAATCGGCGGCCGACACGATCATGTAGCCGCCAACCAGCTCCTTGATCTCGACCAGCGGCCCGTCGGGCGCGGGATCCGAGGTGACGATACGGCCCCTGCCCAGCTTACCTCCCGTGTCCACCAGGTTGTTCTGGAACTTCGTGCGCCACTCGTTGAACTTGGCGTACATCTCCTGCATCTGGGCTGGGGTGGGCTTTTCCATGGGTGCTCCGTCGCTCGAGAGGGGGCGCTGCAAACAAAGGTATTTCGGCATGTTTCTCTCCATCGTGTACGCGGCTTTCGCGAACCACACTCAAGTCGTTCGAGCATGCGCCTTTTGGACAGTCGCTAGCCATATTTTTCGGCGTCTGGGTTGCGGACCCCAAAGTCCGTCCAAATTCCTACGTCGCCCGTTCGATGGCTGTCGTGAGCTGCCGAACTCGAACGTCTCCAGGTGGCCATTTGGGCGCGGGTTCCATCCCGCCGCCGACCCGTGGAGGTTTTCCTGTGACACGTTACTCGCCGGAATCGTCGCTTCCATCGCAGACGCCGCCTGACGACAATGTCGGTGTAGGTTGCGGGGAACCGTCTGTGGCCCCGCCGCGGAGGCCCATGCGACGACCAAATCCCGCACATTCGCGCCGTGCTGGTTCGCGTCCAGAGCGACGAACTGTCGCACGCCGAGCTCGCGTGGCGCGCGCATTGGAATCGCGGGCAGGGGTGTGTTTTCGCGATCGTTACCCAGCGCATCGGAGCGCCAGTTCGGTTGCAGGCCGTAGATATGAATCATGGGTTAACGTCTCGGGGGCGAGACGCCCCCCCAACCGAGCGGGGACGTGCAAATCGACACGAGCGTAGCAAACAGCCGCGGTAAGCGTAGATCCTTCTGGGGTTTGCGGAGGGAAATTTACGCGTCCAGCAAACGATCATTGGCACGCCGTCTGCATCTAAGGGGGCATGACTGCCGAAGACGTTACAAGAATTCGTTTCGACCAGCGAGACATTCATCAACTCATGGAACAGATCCGCGGGTTCGAGATACCCATCGTTTCCATCTATGCTTCCGTTCATCCAGGTCGTCCCGAGACGGCGCCTCAAGCGGTTACCGTCCGTGCGAAGAATACGGTGAAACACCTAGATGGGGTTCCCGTCGAGGTTCGTGAGCGTATCATCGATTACTTCGAGCAGCGTACGGCTACTGGGCGTTCGGTCGCCGTGTTCGCCAATAGTGAGCAGCTCCAGGCGCTCGAACTAGACGTGCCGCTGCTCGTGGGCACTCTGGGCGATCAGTTGGATGCCCGCGTCGGGGAGCCTTACTTCGCGCCCCTTTTGTCGGCGCTGAGCGAAAACGCGCCGGCGCTAGTCGTCTTCGCCGACCGCGATCACGTGTGTTTGTATCGGGTGGTTTTGGGGCAGGCGGAATCGTTGTTTCACGTGACTCGCGAGCGCACGGCCAAAGAAATGGACGAGGCGACTCCCTCCAAAGACCGTATGCCTAAAGCGGTCGTTGGTGTTCCGGCGCCCGCCGTCCGAAGTCCCCACACGGCGAGTAACCAGCAAAGCGGACGGAAATATGTAGCGGACCGGGGGGACGCTGCCAAACAGTTGTTCGAAGAAGGCATCGCCAATTCGCAGGCGGCATTTTATCGAGAGAGCGCCGAACGGATCGAGTTGTTTCTCCAGGAGCACGGGGTGGAACGGGTTCTCGTGATGGGCCCGGAGCGGGACCGGCACCTGATGTTTGCGTGTTTGCCGCCGCAAGTGACCAGTCGCGTCGTTGGGATGTTGCCAAGCTCCGACGGTCAACTGCCCGCGCCTCATCAGATCGTGGATTTGGTACACCAGACGCTCGTGGACCGCGAAGCCGAACAGGGCGTGCGGTTGCTAGATACCATCGCCGAACGTGGCGTCTGGGGTGTGAGCAAGTGTCTTACG
>CBINDO010000124.1:0-20958 GCA_966249405.1 uncultured bacterium
TCAAGCGCGCCCAACAGATGTTCCGCGCGTTGTTGCTGCAAAAGCTCGATCAAGGCTCGCCCATCACGAAGGGCGAGGTCTACTACTACCTCGGCCTAGTTCACCATCGCCTCGACGAGAACGACAAGGCCGTGCAAATGCTCGAACGCGCCGTGCAGGCCGAACCTCACCTGAGCGCTGCCGTTCAGCTGCTACAACAACTCAAGTAGGATGAATCGTGACTAACGCCTCCGGCATCTCGGTCTTCATCGACGGTAAGTCGTGCACCGGGGAGGAGGCGCGCGTCAGCGTCTTCGACCGCGGGTTCCTCTACGGGGACTCGGTGTTCGAGACGATTCGCACCTATGGCGGTAAGCCGTTCGCGCTCGACGAGCACCTGACGCGGCTATGGCGCTCCGCCGAGTTGGTGTTCATTCCCCTGCCGTGCGGTCGGGAGCAGCTGACTTCGGAGATCATCACGGCGGTCGAGACGGCGGGCAACGCCGAGTCATACGTTCGTGTCATGATAACCCGCGGCCAGGGTGAGCTCGGGCTCGATCCAAACCTGGCCCAGGTGCCGCTGCGCGTGATCATCGTCGGGCCGTTACACCCACCGCCACCCGAGTTGTACGAAACCGGTGCTGGCGCTGTTACGTTCCGCACCTTGCGCCCCTCCGACGCGACCATCGCCGAGGGGGCGAAGATCGGAAACTACTTGGTGGCCGTGTTGGCGATGCGCGAAGCCAAGGCTGCGCGCGCGAACGAAGCGCTGATCGTCGACCGCGATGGCAAGGTGGTCGAGGGCGCGTCTTCCAACGTGTTCATCGTGCGCGATGGGGCGTTGGTCACGCCGCCCCTCGAGGCCGGTATCTTGGCGGGAGTTACCCGAGGTCGTGCGCTTCGAGCCGCGGAGCAGATTGGGTTGGCGGTGTCGTTTGCCGTGCCGACCGTGGAAGAAGTGCTCAGCGCTTCCGAGGTATTCATTTCGTCGAGCATCAGGGAACTTTTGCCGATTGTGAGCGTAGACGGCACCCCCATCGGGGATGGCACCGTGGGGAGCGTCACTCGGCGCCTGCGCGCCTCGTTCCGGCAAGTGGTTGCAGCCGAAATGGCGCTTGTTTGAGGCATCGCGCGACCCGATGCCTCACCACTCGCGATTTCTCTACTGGCTCGGGAGATCGGTTGGCCCTAATGCTCGTATGACCAGCCAGTGCTTTGGAGTGAACAATGAAACCACTTGCTTCTAGCGTCTCCGTTTCTTGGCTACCGTACCTCGTTCCGGCCATTCTTGCCGCGGCCAGCGCTTGCGGTGAAAGCCGCCCTTGCACCGAAGAGGAGGTGGAGAATCGCGACACCCTCGATTGCTCGAGTGACGTCGAGCTCGTCACCTACACGGCGAGCAGCGAGGACACCGTCACCGTTTCGCAAGCTTGGGCGAGCGGTCAGGCGCTGCGGCTCGACGGGGCGATCCGGGAGGTGAACGTCGTCGAAGCCGACGGCGACGACGTCGAGATCACGTACCGTGCTCAGGTAGAACTCGCCGATGGCCGGCCAGAAAGCTTCGTTCGTGAGACAATGGGCCACCTGGACGTCAGCTTCGAGACCCGTGGTGAAACGCTCGTGTTCGAGGCGACGCACCCAGGCACCAAAGCAGAGCTCGGCGCCATCGTTACCGTCGCGATCCCTTCGGACTTCGACGCCGAGTTGACCATCCAAAAGTACCTGGCCCCTGGCGACGTGGTCATCGACTTTCTGGGTAGAGCTCGTGAGCTCGACGTCGACATGGAGGCGATCGGCGCCGAGCTACTCGTGCAGGACGCTGGCGCGCTGCGCAGGGTTCGCCTCAATGCGTCTGGCAACGTCGAGACCGTCGCGTTCGACGACTCGCGTCTCGAGCAAGTCGTCATCAACAGCGAAGAGGGCAACATCGTAACCGGATTCGAGGTCGTGCCACGCGACCACGCGCGCATCATCACCGGCAAGATCGACGATGGCCAGCTGAAGGACACGGGCGGCAACGTTCGAGTCAGCGTGCCAGCGGACGGCGATTTCACCCTGGCGACTTATACCAAGAAACAAGCACGTTTCACCGGTGCGTCCCGCTGTACGCGCACCGTCATCGCCGACGACATTCAGCGGCTCGATTGTGGCGACGGGGACGTGGACGACATGCTCACCTTCTCCATCAAGTCCGGCCGCAACATCGACGTGGACGTCGAGTGAGCGGAGCTGACGTTAGGTAAAAACGAAAGAGCCGCTCGGACCGGCGGCTCTTTCCGACTCTTTCCCGTTACGCTTGTTTGGGGATTGGGATGTTGAGACGGCCACCGTTTCGAGCCATCAGCAACTGAACCGCCTTCTCGAAGAACGCGCGCAAGAAGGGGATGTCGCGCGGGGGGTCGGTGACGAGACCCGCGTTCTCGATGCATTGGATGGTCGCAGCGACCTTCAACCCGAGGCTTTCGCCTTCGCGCGCCATGATGCTGATTCCGGCGTCCTTCATCCATTGTGCGATGTCGCTCCGCACCTCGGGCGTGAACACCCGGTCTGTCGCGTTGAGCATCTCTTCCTTCAAGCGCTCTGCGACCAGGGCTGGGTCGGGCTCTTGCCCTGGCGTGAGGTGCTTACCGACCTCCGCCAGCATCTGTTGCACCGCGTTTTGTGGGGGCAGCCATCCCTGAAACTCGGGCTGATGATGCAGCACACCGGAATCGGCGGCTCGGGCCTTTGCGTCCTCGGGGGAGAATGCGAACCCTTCGGCGTCGAACGGATGTTCTGGCGCTTGCGTAGGCGCCGGCTCAATCAACGGACGCGCGCTCATGAAACCCATGGGCTCAGTCAACTTGTGCGCTTTCATGGTTGACCGGCAAGCGGCGATCTTGGCGCGAGCCCAGTCGAGCGGAACCGCCACCGGCTCGATGCGCAGCCCCGGCACCGAGTTCTTCATGGCACCGAACAGCTTGTTGGGGGTGGTCGTCGAGCACTCGAGCTTGAAGACGCCCTGACCATCCCTCAGGAACGCGATGCAGCCACGCTGTTGACCAGCGACGTGGCCGACCAAACCGAGCACGCGCACGCCGTTGCCGTCGGGGGGCAACAGCCAGGCCTTGATGGTCGTTTCGGCGGTAGCGTGCGTGGGCCGACGTAACGGAGGTGGGATCACCACTCCTTTCGACTTGAGGACGTTTAGACCGCGGCGAGCTGCTTTGCGAGCCTTGCCCTCGCCGTGGTCAGCGATGGCTTGCACCGCCGCGGCGTTCTTGGCGTCGACCCAAGCGTGAACCAAGGTTTCGGCGACGTCAGCGCCGAGACCTGCGCAGTGTTCGAGGGCGCGCTCGGCGGGAGACTGGAGTTGGTCGGAAGTGAACGTATTATGGGACATGATTTCCTAGTGTGTACGCGGTGGCGCAGGGTGTCGCGCAGCGGGTGTCGAGCGTGAACACGAAGGCTCCGGACGAGTGCCGCGCGCTCGACCCGTGTGTGGCTCAAGTCGACGGGACTTCGGCGACGGCGTCGATCTCGACGACGGCGCCGCGAGGCAATGACTTGACGGCCACGGTGGAGCGGGCTGGTGCTACGCCGGTGAGATATTGGCCGTAGATCTCGTTGACGGTGGCGAAGTCGCTCATGTCGGTGAGAAAGATCGTGGTCTTGACGACGTTGGCGAGGGAACTGCCAGCGGCATCGAGTACGTGCCCGAGGTTCTGCAAGACGCGTTCGGTCTCCGCCGCGACGCCGCCGGCCACGATTTGACCCGTCGATGGATCCAAACCTATCTGACCGCTCGTGTAAACCAACGACCCGACAACGATCGCTTGACTATAGGGGCCGATGGCGGCCGGTGCTTTGTCCGTTTGAATGCTTCGCTTTGCCATGGACGATCCCACGTCGAGTTCTGCCCGGGAAGCAGGTCGTGATCAAGTGAAAGGTCTACTTGGGCTCGACCCTCAAGCGGCCACCAATAGCGCGGCCGAGGGTGATGCGGTCAGCAAATTCCAGATCGCCGCCATGCGGCACGCCGGAAGCGATGCGGCTCATCGAGATGCCGTCGCGGCCGAGCTCCTTGCCCAACAACAAGGCCGTAGCCTCGCCGTCCACGGAAGGGGGCGTGGCCAAGATTACTTCTTTCACGCCGTCCTTCTTCAAGCGCACTCTCAGGCGCTCGAGCGGTAGTTCCTCCGGACCAATGCCGTCCAACGGTGACAGCAGGCGGCCGAGGACGAAGTAGCGCCCGCGCATGGCGCCGCTGGCCTCGATGGCGAGCAGGTCGGCAACTCGGCCGACGATGCACAGCAACTCGGGGTCACGGCGTGGGTCCACGCAGATGTCGCACAGCGCGACGCCCTCGTCGTTCACCTCGGCAATGTTGCCGCACTGCTCACACGGACGGATCAGCGACGGCAAGGCCGCGAGCAGCTCCCCGAGCCGGGCTGACAAGCCAGTGTTATCCTGAACCAGATAAAGGGCAAATCGTTGGGCGGTTTTTTCTCCAACGCCGGGCAATCGGGCGAGGAGGGTCGACAAGACTCTGAGTTTGTCCGGTAACATTTCAACTCTCGGGGATTTCGATGTTTTTTACCCGTGCGCCCAGGACGCGCACTGCAGCTTCGACGACGGGGTGCGAGCGGGCGCGGTCGAGCGCCTCACGGTGGCGCGTGAGCCGCGCGGCCTTGTCCACCGCAAATACGGTCTGGCCAGCCCCATCCGCCAGGGGGGCGCCATCGACCCACTCCAACGTGGGCTTGCTGCCGAGCACTTGTTCGGCAGCGCGTAGGATTTGCGAGCGTGTGTTGGGTTCGTTGGCGGCGCTTCGAAACACGCTGTCGCGTTCGAAGCCGACTCGCAGACGTTCACTCGACACCTCTAGCACCACCGCGTGATCGAGGAAGGCCCCGAGTCCAGCGTCGGTTTGACGGATTGGATCTACGATGCGACGCCACCGCTCCCATATCGGCAACTCGTGCCAGTCGAGCTCCTTGCTCCGCGACGGGACCATTTCCGAGCGCGCGTCGTTTGCCACGCCATTGCGCCGGTCCGACGGGGGTGGTGCACTCCTGGTGGGGGCCACGCTCCGCGCTGAGCCATTGCCGCCGTCGGGCAAAGCACCCGGCGGCCGCCGCGGCTGGGGTGCTGGCGGTGCGGGAGTTGCTGGCTTTTCAGGTTGGCTCGCGGCCGGTTGTCGTTGGGTGATTGCGGGCCGCGACGTTGGGTTGTCCGACGGTGGGGTAGGGACGCGCGGTGTGGTGGCCTCGCCCGAGGCGGCAGCGTTCGCGGCGGGTCGGGGCGGGGCCGGCTCGGCGGGTGGTGAGACGACCGCAGGCTCGCCCTCTTCATCGGCCGATCGACCGCCGCCCGAGGGCCGCGGCGCCGGCGTCGCTCCGGCTTCGCGGCGTGCTCCCGCGGGGGGGCCTTGGCGTTGTGCAGGCGGATTGGGCGCGGAAGACTGGCTATGGTGATGCTGAGAGGTTACCGGCCGCGCGTTGCCGGAAGCCGAACTGGCCCCAGCTTGCCGCAAGCGTTTTTCGAGTTGCACGAGTCGGTCCAACAGGTCGTCGACCGGAACGAGCGGCGGGCGTCGCGCCAAGCGGATCAACAACATCTCCAGAGCCGCGCGCGGAAACGCCGCGCGTACGACGTCGTCGTATCCCAACGAGAAACCCTGGTGCACCCGCAACAAATCGTCGAGGGGTTGCGTCGCTAGGGCTTTGACGTCACGCTGCTCCTCCTCCGGCAAGTCCAACAACTCCGAAGGATCGCTGCAGGTGGCGGCCACGACCACGTCGCGCAGCAACGCCAAGAAGTCCTTGGCTACGTGGGGGATCTCGAAACCTTGGCGCGCGATGGCGTCTACGACGTGCAGCGCTTTGGTCGCGTCCCCAGACAGGACCGAGCGCGCCAGGTCGTACATCACCGTTCGACTCGCGATCCCGAGTGACTGCGACACGCCTTGCGCCGTCAAGTTACCGTCGCTCCAGGCGATCACCTGATCCAGCAAGCTGGTGGCATCTCGCATACTGCCCGCGGCTTGACGGGCGAGCATCGCCAGAGCCTCGTCGTCGGCCGTGAGCTTCTCCTGCGTGAGCATGTAACGCAGCCGTTCGATGATCAACTTGGCCGGGATCAGCTTGAAGTCGAAGCGTTGCACTCGGCTCAAGATCGTGACCGGAACTTTGTGCACCTCGGTCGTGGCGAAGATGAACTTGACGTGCGGTGGCGGCTCCTCCAACGTCTTCAGGAAGGCGTTCCACGCGCTCTGCGTGAGCATGTGGACTTCGTCCACGATGATGATCTTGTACCGGTCCCGTGACGGTCGATACGGTAGCGATTCCTGCAAACGCCGCACCTCGTCGACGCCGTTGTAGCTCGCCCCGTCGATCTCCTGCACGTCCACGTCGGTCCCGAGCGCGATCTCTTTGCAGGCGGCACATTCGAGACAAGGTGTCGCCGTCGGCCCGGCGCTGCTGAGACAGTTGAGGGCCTTGGCGAGGATACGTGCGCTCGTCGTCTTGCCCACGCCGCGAACACCGGTGAACAAGAATGCGTGCGCGACGCGGTCGTGGGCAATCGCGTTGGCGAGGGTCGTCGCGACGTGGTCTTGACCAACCAAGTCCGCGAAACTCATGGGGCGCCACTTGCGCGCGAGGACCACGTAAGTCATGCGGGGGCCATATCAGATCTCGGCAGGCGCACCAACGGCTCCCGCGAATCGTTGGTCCGAGAGGGCAGGCGGGATCCGAGGACCCCTCCACCGAGCCGACCACGACGTAATGCTCCCAAGCGCGCGCCGGTGATTTTACCGGCGCGTCAGCCCAGGGGTTTCAATCTTGTTGTGGTCGTTCGCGAAACTTACGACCAGGCGGGGGGGCAGCCTTGTGGCGTGCGGGCCGATGCGGTGCCGCCGGGGGGGCGTTCCCAGGGCCACGGCGCGGTCCGCCGTGTTTGAAGCCCGGTTTGAACGGCCCGCGTGGACGTTGTGCACCACTCGCGTGGCGATGCGTTTGCCAAGCCGGGGGCTTTTCGGCGAGCAACGGCGGCTCGACGATGGCACGTGGTTCCGTCGGCAGTCTCGCCTCCGAAAGCGCCAACAACACCGCGATCACGCGTTCGGGGTTGTGGTGCTCGAGCAGTCGTTTGGCGTAGTCGAAGTCGAGCTCCACGCCGTTGGCAGTGGGGACCGGCGCGCCTTCGAGCGCCGAGTTCATCGTGGTGTCGACCTGAGTCAGCAGCTCGTGGAAGGTGCGACGCGCCTTCTTGGTCTGTGCGCGCTTGATCTTCTGAGGAGTGGGTAGGGGCGCCCATTGAAACTTCACGCGCGCCTGGTTCAACATGGCCTCGGTTCGACGCCGGGCGGGCGGAACCACGAGCAGCACGGACTGCCCCTTCTGACCAGCGCGGCCTGTGCGTCCACTGCGGTGGGTGTACACTTCCGATTCCCGGGGCACGTCTTCGTGGATCACGATCGCGACGTCGTCGACGTGAATGCCGCGCGCGGCGACGTCGGTCGCGACCAGAATCTCGACCGTGCCGGCCTTGAAAGCCGCCAACGTGCGGTTGCGCTGGGCTTGCGGGAGGTCGCCGCTCAACGGCAGTGCCGAAAACCCGTCCTCGTTCAACGCTTCGGAAACCTCCGAGGCGTCGATCCGCTTCTGTACGAAGACGAGGCACCGGCGGCCGAGGTTGGCCAACAGAATGTTCACTAGTGCCGCGTAACGGTCGCGCTCGAAGATCAGGTGCGCGACGTGCTCGATGTCGGCGTTGGCCTGACCCAACGCCGTGCCTTGTAGTAGCAGCGGGTTGGTCTGAAAGGCCTCGGCGAGGCGTTTCACCATGTCCGGGAACGTCGCCGAGACCAGGTGGCTGCGGCGCTCCTGCGGCAGCTCGGCGACGAGCGCGTCGAGATCATCCTTGAAACCCATGTCGAGCATTTGGTCGGCCTCGTCGAGAACGACCTCGCGGACGCCGGAGAGCACCAAGTTGCCGCTGCGAACGTGATCGAGCAGACGCCCTGGGGTACCCACTACCAACGTCGGTTTGGCGCGGAGCCGACGGATCTCGGCTCGAATGTCCGAACCGCCGGTGACGACCAGGGAGCGTGCTCCCGGGCAGCCTTCGAACAACCACTGCAGCTCGCTCTCGACCTGGTGAGCCAGCTCTCGCGTGGGGACGATCACCAGGGCGCGGACTTCCGTCGCTTTGGGATCGGTGAGTGCCTCGTACAGTGCGAACCCGAGGGCCACGGTTTTGCCAGAGCCGGTCTGCGAGGAGATGCGGAGGTTACGGCCACTGCACTCGCCGTTCACGACGGCTTGTTGGATCGGGGTCAGGTCCGCAAAACCACGCTTGGCGAGATTGGCACGTAAGGGGTCGGGCACCAGCTCGAACGGGGAGTCGAGCGTGTCGGTCGATAGGGAGTCGGGCGCGTTGGATTCGGTCACGAAAGTCATTCCTTGGGAGGGGTCGAAGCTTCGAAGCGAGCTTCATTGGCCGGTCGATGTAGAACGTATGGGCTGCGAAAAACCGGCACCGAAACCCCGAAGTGGCCCAAGTTGCATGGAAGGCCACGAGAAATCGCTGGTGGCCGGTTCGGTCGAATCCGCGCTATCGAGGTCGCCCTACCGTGACTCGAAGCTACCAGGGGGTTGCCGTCGGTCGTTGGGAAAGACGCTGGGATGAGGGGCGGGACACCGAAAGAGCCTAAGACGCTGGACCGACGCCAAAAGCCGCGTGCCGTGTACTCCTAAAGCTCGAACCTTTCAAGGGGCGACGCCGCAGCCGCCCGGTCAGGCCCGAATTGATGCGGCGACGTTCCGCCCGGCCTGGATAACCGCGGACGACTCGCCCTGTTGCGGTCACGACCGGGCTGCCCGAGCAGCACGCGCCAAAAGTGGAGCCCAACGGGTCCGCGTCCAGAGCCGTGCGTCGAGCAACCAAGACCCAGTGCGCGCGCCGTGCGGCCCCGACCGCGACACCGACTGATCCGCGACTGTTTCGCCGAAGTCGGCCACATGGGGCTGCCGAGACGTCGCTTTCGCGATAAGAGGCGGCTCGTCATGTCCGTCGTTCCTCTGCTCTCGAGGGCTCGCTGCGCACGCGCCCTCTCGATCTTGGTTGGCGTCCACGTTACCCGTTGGGTGCGAAGGACCGTTGCCATGAGTGGAACACTCGTTGGAGCGGCTTGCGCATCCACAACGTCGCCAGGTGCGGCCCTCGACGTCGCGGCACACGCCGGGCGCGTCGAGTTGCCGGCCCGTTTGACGAGCGGCAGACCACCCGCCGTGGAAGGGAGCGCTGCCCCGCTGCCGGCCCCACGTGCAACGGCGCAGCGCCCGCCGCACCCGCTCGCCGCACCGCCGTTGCCGTTTCGAGTGCACGTCTCGCCGGCCCTCCGCGCGCTGCCGAGCCTGCCTCGATTCGCGGTTCGTTTTGCTCCGCAATGCGTCACGATCGCGTCGGGTCACGAAGGCGACCAGCCCAAGTATACTGTGCATCTGCAGGGTGCGTTCGCCGCTCGCGGTTACACCCTGCGCGCGCGCTACGACGGCCACACCTCGCGTTCACTCGTGTTGGCAAAAAAAGGACGCACGCAGCTCGAGCTGGACTCTCTGTCCAACGCCTGGAGCCCGGTGACGCCGGGCGCCCACGAACTCGTGGTATTCGCACGAGACGAACACGGGGTAGTGCCTCTCACCGAGCAAGGTGGAGTGGCGTTCGACACCTGCCGCTTCCATATCGACCGCTCCGGGGCGGTAAACCGCGTCGTGAGACATGATCAGCCCGTGCTCCTGTCACCCGAAGGCACGCTCCACGGGAGCGCGAGCGACGTTGCGCTGATGCAGCTTGGAGCTCGCGAGTCCTTGGGGCGTATGCAGGTGCATGTGACCCGCCCCGACTCGGGGACGGAGACTCACCTGCTCGATGCAACTGGTCGCGATGGGGGCTCACCAAGCACCGCGCTCTTCGAGGTGGCGCCGCTGCAGAATGGTGACTATACGTTCGCGTTGTCAAAGGTGGCTGGCTCGACGGACCGCGGGGCGTCGGGGACCGCACATGCGCTGAGAATCAGCGTCAATCACGAGAGCTTCGGGATCGAGTGAGCTCATGAAGTCAAGCCGCGAGACAATCGTCGAACTCGACGCACGCTACGTGTGGCGGCCCTACACCCCGATGGGCGAAGAGCACCGCGCCGAGCCATTGGTCGTCGAGCGCGCCGAGGGGGTCTATCTCTACGATCGCGACGGCAAAGCGTACATCGACGGCAACGCGTCCTGGTGGACAGCGACCTTGGGTCATCAACACCCACGCTTGCTGTCGGCGCTGGCCGAGCAGAGCCAGGCGTTCACCCACGTCGCCTTGGCGGAAATCGCGCACGAGCCGGAAGCGCTGTTGGCACGCGAGTTGTGCGCGATTGTGCCGGCCGGGTTGGAGCGCGTGTTTTATTCGGACAACGGGTCCACCGCGGTCGAGGTCGCGATCAAGATGTGCCTCCAGTACTGGGCGCAGAACGGTCGGCCCGAGCGTCGTCGCTTCTTGGCGTTGAGCGACGCTTTCCACGGTGAGACGCTAGGGGTTACCGCCCTCGGTGGGGTCAGCGCTTTTCGTCGTCCCTTCGCCGGCGTCCTCATGGACTGCGTGAGCGTGCCGGCGGAAGAGGACGAGAGCGCGGTTTACGAGCGGACCTTCAGCGCGCTCTGCGACCACGTCCGCGCAAACGCTGCCACACTCGCGGGAGTGGTCGTCGAGCCGTTGCTCCAGGGCGCGGGCGGGATGCGAACGTATCCGCCCCAACTGCTGACCGACCTGCGTAAGGTGACTACCGAGTGCGACGTCTTTCTCGTCGTCGACGAGGTGTTCACGGGGTACGGGCGTACCGGCACGATGTGGGCGTGCCAGCAAGCCGCCATCGCCCCGGACATCATGTGTCTCGCCAAGGGGTTCACGGCCGGTATCTTGCCCATGGCCGCGACCATCGCGACGCGGCGCATTTTCGAGGGCTTCTTGGGCGGACCCGAGCGCGCCCTGTACTACGGTCACACGTATTGCGGGCACGCGCTCGGCGCAGCCGTCGCGCGGGAAGTGTTGCGGGTATACGAAGAGGAACACGTGCTCGACGCTGTTCGAACGAGCGCACCGAAGATCGACGAGGCGATGCGCCGGTTGGCGCGCCTGCCGGGGGTGAGCAAGCCACGCGCGCTCGGTATGATGGGCGCCGTGCAACTAGGCACTGCTGCGGATTACCTGCAACCCCTCGGCAAACAGGTGGCGGCGTTGGCGCGCCGAGCAGGCGTCTACGTACGGCCGCTGGGTAACGTCGTCTACGTCGCGCCGGCGCTCAACATCGCGGCGCCCGAGCTCGAGCGGCTCCTGTCGGTGGTGTGCGACTCGGTGGCCGAAGTCGCCGCGCGAAATCCCCACTGACACGGGCGGTTGGCCGGCTTATGTAAGCCGCTTGCCAGAATGGCAGGAATAGACGAACTGTCACAGACGTTGACGGATTGTCCTATGACCGAACAGGAATCAACCCCGCTCTCGGATGTAACGGTGCTCGTCGTCGATGACGAGCCCAGCAACGTCACGTCCCTGGAGAAGATCTTCGCAAAGGAAGGGATGCGCGTGCTCAGCGCCGACGGCGCCAAACGCGCCTTGGAGCTCGTGCGGACGCACCGCGTGCAGGTCGTCCTCACCGACCTGATGATGCCGGGAACGAGTGGCACCGAGCTGCTCAAGGCGGTCAAGGAGATCTCGCCGGACACCGAGGTGGTGTTGATGACCGCCTACGGCACCGTCGAGAACGCCGTGGCAGCGATGCGGGAGGGCGCGTACGACTTCGTCGAGAAGCCGCTCCGTCGTTTGAACATCGTCAAGAGCGTGCGCAAGGCGGCGGAACGCCACTCCTTGATCGCCGAGAACAGGTCGCTGCGTCAGGAGCTGAGGGCGCTCACTCACCGCGAAATCATCGGCCAGAGCCAGGCCCTGAGGCGTGTGCTCGAGATCGCCGGTCAGGCCGCTCCCTCTACCGCAACGGTCTTGATCCTGGGCGAGAGTGGCACCGGTAAAGAGCTGCTAGCGCGCTTCATTCACGGCAAGAGCAACCGCTCGGAAGGCCCGTTCATCGCCGTCAACTGCTCGGCAATCCCGGAGAGTATCCTCGAGGCGGAGCTGTTCGGCCATGAGCGTGGGGCGTTCACCGGTGCCAGCGGGCGCCGCGAGGGGCGTTTCGCCAAGGCCAAGGGCGGGACGTTGTTCCTGGACGAAATCGGTGAACTGACGCCCGCGGTGCAGGTGAAACTGTTACGTGTTTTACAGGAGGGAGAGTTCGAGCCGGTTGGTGGCGACACCGTCAAGGCCGACGTCCGCGTCGTGGCTGCCACCAATCGAGATCTCCAGGCAGAGGTCGAGGCCGGGCGCTTCCGCGAGGACCTGTATTACCGACTCAACGTGATCGCGGTCACAGCGCCGCCGCTCCGCAGTCGACGCGAGGACATTCCGCTGCTCGTCGACCATTTTCTCGGGGTTTATTGCCGAAAGAACGGCCGCGAGCGCCTGCGAGTGGCGCCGGACGCCATGGCAAAACTTCTCGATTATCCGTTTCCGGGTAACGTCCGTGAACTCGAGAACCTGGTCGAGCGTAGCGCCGTGTTGTGTCGCGGTGAGGTCGTCGAGCTGACGGACCTACCAGATGTCGTCGCGAAAG
This sequence comes from uncultured bacterium, assembly GCA_966249405.1. Lineage (GTDB taxonomy): Bacteria > Myxococcota_A > Polyangia > Polyangiales > Polyangiaceae > SZUA-265. Next base: position 12,671 of record CBINDO010000124.1, read on the forward strand.
CAGAACAGCACGTGGCCGAGGACATGTCGTTCGCCATTGGAACTCCCCTCGAGGAGGTCGAGCAACGGTTGATCCGGGCAACGCTCAAACACACCAATGGGGACAAGGCGTTGGCCGCCCAGCTGCTCGGCATTTCCACGCGCACCATCTACCGCAAGCTCGATGAAGTGGCGCGCTGAGGCGAGTGGGTTGTCAAATTGTCAAGGTCGACCTCCCTACCTCTGCTTGGCTTGCCAGCTTGGCGCAAGACCTTGGGGACACTCTGGCGAGACCCGTCGAATAGGCTGCGTTTTTGGAGATTGACCTCTGGCACGGCTCTCGCTTTAACCCCGCATCAACCATGGCCCTGGACACCCTGATCAAGCAGCTGTTTCCCGTCATCCTGGGCGGCGTCATCGCGATCATCGCCTACTTCCAGGCGTCCGGGGTGGTCCAACTCGCGGCGTCGAAGCTCTTGGGCGGCGACGACCAAGAGTTAACTTCGGGCAGTCTCAAACCCAAAGCGAGCTTCGCGCGCACCACCAGCACGCGCAAGACTGCCCAGCCGATCATCGACAACAACATCTTCGATTGGGAAGTCGATCTCGATCCACCGCCACCGCCACCGCCCGACGCTGGGGTCGCTCCCGACAAGCCACTGCTCGACCTCTCCAACCCCTTGGAGGCAGAGCGCTGCTCCGACGTCAGCGTGCGCATCGTCACCGAATCGCCCGATCCCACGTGGTCGATTGCCGTGATTCAGGCGCCTGGCGACGACAAGCCCGTGTTGCGGAGAGTCGGAGACATTGCTGGAGGTTACCAGGTCGCGTACATCGGCTTCAACCGCATCGAGGCCAGCCCTACCGTGTGGTTGACCAAGGACTCCAAGCTTTGCCAGGCTTTTCTGTTCGCGCCTTCGACGCCGCCACCGTCGCCGTCGGCCTCGGCCGCACCGGCCCCGAGCGCGCCTCCCGTCGAAGAGAGCGCGCCGCGCCGTGGCGCGACGTCACTGCCTCAAGAGATCGCCGACAAGATCACGAAACTCAGTGAGACGGAGTTCAACGTCGAGCGCTCGGTGGTGGACCACGTCCTCGAGAATCAGGCCGAGCTCATGAAGTCGGCTCGTATCGTTCCCGAGAAGGGCCCCGACGGTAAGACTGTCGGCATTCGGCTGTTCGGCGTTCGTCCGGACACGCTGCTCGGAAGTTTGGGACTCAAGAACGGCGACCGGCTCGAAACCATCAACGGCTTCAATCTGGCGAGCCCCGAGGAAGCCCTCAACGCGTACGCTCGTTTACGTACCGCGGGTAAGCTTTCGCTACAGGTAACTCGACGCGGTCAGCCGACGTCGATCGACATCAATATTAGCAATGCTGGCAAGTGATATTCCGATGAGAAGGACTTCGTTAACCGCGGCGTGTGCCGTCGTAAGTTTGCTGCTGAGTTCGGTCGCCGTGGCGCAAGAGGAGGCCGCCAAACCCACGGCGAACGAGCCCGGTGAGTTGCCAGGCGCTGGGAAGGAACTCCCCAAGGAGTCCATGGATGCCATTGCCGAGCAGGTGGATACGCCGTACCGGCCCAAACCCGGCGGCCACTTGGTGAAGTTCAACCTCGAGGACGCGGACCTGGCCGAGCTGGTCAATCACATCAGCGGCTTGACCGGGCGCCGCTTCATCTACGGAGCCAAGGTTCGTCAGATCAAGGTCACCGTCGTTTCTCCCGACGCCGTGACGCTGAACGAAGCCTACGAGGCGTTCCTCTCGATTCTGGAAGCCAACGGCATGACGGTCGTACCGCACGGGCGGTTCTTGAAGATCGTCGACGCCAGCGGCATCGTGTCTCGCGACACGCCGATCTACTCGCGTGGCGCGCCGGTCCCCGAGACCGACCGAATAGTGACGCGACTGTATCGCCTCAAGCACGTGTTGCCGTCCGAGGTGGCCAAGGTGCTCACCAAGTTCAAGAGCAAGGATGGCGACATCTCGAACTACGACGAGGGTCAGCTCCTGATCATCACGGACACCGGCACGCAGGTGCGTCGCATGATCCGCTTGATCGAAGAGATGGATCTCGGTGGCGTGAGCGCACGCATGTGGATTGAACCCGTCCACTACGGCTCGGCGGTAGATCTGGCGAAGCAACTGAACGAGATCTACGATCTCAGCAAGAAGCAAGCGGGCGGGGGCTCGGGTGGCCTCGAGCGCGTCATCGCCGAAGAGATGACCAACAGCTTGATCATCGTCGGCACCGAAGACAGCTACCTGACGTTGCTCGAGCTGCTCAAGCGCATCGACGTGGCCCCCTCTGCCGAGGGGCGGATTCAGGTTCTGCCGCTCGAGAATGCCGACGCCGAGGAGTTGTCCAAGACGCTGACGCGCATGGTGGGCACGGGCGGCAAGAAGCAGCAGCAGGCCGGCCAAGCTGGGCAAACCGCCGAGGTGTTCGAGGGAGAGATCCTGATAACCGCCGACAAGGCTACGAACTCACTCATCATCTCCTCTTCGGCTCACGACCTCGCGCAGCTGCGTTTGGTGATCGAGAAGCTCGACAAGAAGCGGCGTCAGGTGTTTATCGAAGCGGTGATCATGGACGTGGGTGTGGACCGCTCGAAGAACCTGAACATCGCGTACCACGCGGGGTTGACGGACGTGCCCACCGACGGCTCTCTCACGGTGGCTGGTTTCGAGGCGAGCAAGTCGGCATTCCCGGGTCTCGATAGCCTGCAAGGTGCAGCGCTCGGGGCCTTCGGTCCGCAGCAAGAGGTAAACCTCGGGCCGAACGTCGGTTTGAGCATCCCTGCGTTCGGCGTGTTGGTGAGTGCGCTGGCGAGTAGCGGCGACTCGAACGTGCTGTCGACGCCGCACATCATCGCGCTCGACAACACCGAAGCCGAAATCAGCATTGGTGAGAACATCCCGTTGCAGACGAACATCGCCGGCGGCGGTATGCCCAACCTCGGCGCTTTGGCTGGCGCCGCGGGTCAGAACAATGCAGGGCTGGGAGCGCTCGGCGCACTCGGAGGCCTCGGGTTCGGCGGCTTCAACGCACAGCGCGCAGAGGTCGGAACCAAGGTCAAGATCGTCCCGCACATCAACCAAGAGAATCAGGTTCGCCTGGAGCTCGAGGAAGAGATCAGTAACCCCGGGGCTCCCACGGGCCAGCTCGGAGCCGTACCGATCACCAAACGTACCGCCAAGACGACGGTGGTCGTCGACGATCAACAGACCGTCGTGATCGGCGGCTTGATGCGTGACGACAAGACTCAAAACGCGACCAAGATCCCCGTACTCGGCGACTTGCCCGTGTTGGGCTTCTTGTTCAGGAGCAACGGCGAGAAGATGCGCAAGACGAACTTGCTGCTCATCCTCACGCCGCACGTGATCCGCGACCAAGAGGACTTGCGACAGGTGTTCGAGCGCAAGATGCAGGAGCGCCAGCAGTTCCTGGATCGTTACTTCGTGTTCACCTCCGATTGGGAACCCCCCCGCGACTACACCCGCACGAACGGGTTGGTCGAAGAGGTGCGCAAGGCGTTCTTCGAGATCGAAGAACGCGAACGCCTCGAAGAAGAAGGTCAGCCCGCCGAAGAGAAGTTCCACGAGCCGAGCGAGCCGCTCGAGTTGTCCGCCGACGTCTCGCCAGGTCGCGGCGGTGGTGGCGGTGGGAACAAGGCCTCCGGCGCCACCAAGACTCGCAAGACCAAGAAGCGCGTTCGCCGCAAGCGCAGCGATTCGGGCGAGCCGCTACGAGTCAACCCCTTCGCGCGCGCGCTGAACGTCGAGACCGAGACGGCACCCATCGTGCCGGGTCCACCCGTCGAGTCCCAGGTCGAGACCGAAGCCGTCAACGATTGAACGTCGCAGCAGCCCCAACCTCGGCGAACGACCATGCAGAAGATCAACACGACCCAACAACGCGCTCTCGGCGACATCTTGGTCAAGCAAGGCTTGATCGCCGAAGACATCCTCGCGGACGTGTACGCCCAGCAAGAGGACAAGGGCGTCTCGCTGTACGAGGCGGTGGTGCAAGGCCGTTATGCCACGGCCGAAGCGTTGACCGCGGCATTGGCCGCCGAATGCGGGCTACCGTTCGTGGAGAAGGTGGACCCGGAGAGCGTGCCGATAGCCGTCGGCACGCGCCTTCCCATCGGCTACGCGCGCTCGCACCGGTTGTTGGTGACGGCTGAACACGACGACTACGTCGACGTGGTCGTGGGCGATCCTCTGGACACCGTCGGCGTCGACGACGTCCGGGCGTGTTTCGGCAAGGCCGTGCGCGTGACGGTGGCTCCGCCGGACGTCGTCGAACACGCCATCAATCGTGTCTACGAACGTCAAGAGACGGACAATACCCTCGAGAGCACGGAAGAATCGACTGACGAGGGCGAAGTCGACATCCTCGACTCAGACGACGAGGCGCCGATCATCCGTTGGGTGAACGGCCTCTTCTTCCAGGCCGTCAAGGAGCGCGCCAGCGACATCCACATCGAGCCCGAAGAGAAGGAAATCATCGTCCGCTACCGAGTCGACGGCCAGCTCTACGTGGCCAAGCGCGCGAGCAAGCAGTTCATGGGTTCGGTGGTCGCCCGCGTGAAGATCATGGCCGGGCTGAACATCGCGGAGAAGCGGTTGCCTCAAGACGGCCGCATCTCGCTCAAGATCGCCGGGCGTAGCATCGACGTCCGCGTCTCGACGGTGCCCACGAGTCGCGACTACGAGCGCATCGTGATGCGCTTGCTCCACAAGACCAACGTGCTCTTGGAGCTCACCGAGCTCGGCTTCTCCAATCGCGACTACGGCCTCATGGATCGGTTGATCCACAAGCCCAACGGGATCGTGCTCGTCACGGGTCCGACCGGTAGCGGTAAGACGACGACACTCTACGGCTGCATCAATCGCATCAACAGGCCCAAGATCAACATCCTCACCGCTGAGGATCCCGTCGAATACGAGATCGCCGGTATTCACCAGGTGCCCGTACAAGCCAAGATTGGGCTCACGTTCGCCAGCGCGCTGCGCGCCTTCTTGCGCCAGGACCCGGACGTGATCATGGTCGGCGAGATCCGAGACAAGGAAACCGCCGAGATCGCGATGCACGCGTCGATGACCGGTCACTTGGTGTTGAGCACGATTCACACCAATGACGCGGCGAGCGCGTTCACCCGCTTGATTCAGATGGACATCGAGCCGTTTCGCGTGCGTTCGACCGTCGTAGGCGTGCTTGCGCAGCGCTTGGTCCGCGTGCTCTGCAAGCACTGCAAGGTCGCCTATGAAGCGACGCCATACGAACTCGAGCAACTCGGGCTGGACCCCGAGCGGTCGCGCATGCGCGCCCAACTCAAGCTCGGCGCCGCTTACAAGGTGCCTGGACAAGAGCATCCACCGCTCGGCTGGTTCGAAGATTACATGCCAACGCTGTACAAGGCGCAGGGGTGTGACCACTGTGAGCACAAGGGCTTCACGGGTCGTCTCGGCATCTACGAACTGCTCATGGCCGATGAAGCCGTGGGTGAACTCGTGCTCCAGAGCGCCGACGCCCAGAGCATCAAGCGGGCAGCGCTGCAGCGTGGCATGAACACGTTGCGCGATGACGGCGCGCGCAAGGCCCTGCTCGGCTTGACCACGGTAGAAGAGGTCGTTGCGGCGACGCAAGAAGACGTCATGGTGGAGGCTTAACGCGTGGGTGTTTTTGCCTTCCGCGGGATCGAGGCGGCCACGGGTAAGGCCGTCAAGGGTTATCGAGATGCCGATAACCAGAAGGTGCTGCGTGGCCTGCTGCGGCGCGACGGGATCTTGCTCACCAGCGCGACCGAGGAGGCCGAGCAAGCTGCCAAAGCGAAGCGCGAGATCGATCTGTTCGCGTTCATGCGCAGACCGACGACCTCCGACGTCGCGGTCATGACCCGGCAGCTGGCGACCCTAGTGCGCGCGGGCATCCCGTTGGTGGAGTCGATCTCGGCGTTGGTGGACCAGACCGAGAAAGAGTCTTTGGTGAAGGTCCTGTCCGCGTTGCGCGAAGATCTCCGGGAAGGTACCGCCTTCAACAAAGCGCTCAGTCAACACCCCAAGGTGTTTCAGAGCCTATACGTCAACATGGTGGCCGCGGGGGAAGCCTCCGGCACGTTGGAGGCGGTGCTCGAACGCTTGGCGGACTTCATGGAGGACCAAGCCAAACTGCGCGGCAAGGTCAGTTCGGCGCTCGCGTACCCGATCTTGATGACGCTCGTGGCCGGAACTTTGGTCGGCGTCTTGATGGTCGCGGTGGTGCCAAAGGTGACGAGCATCTACGCCAACCTCGGTCAGGAGCTGCCTTGGTACACGCAGCTGCTGATCTTCGTCTCGACGTCCCTCGCGAGTTATTGGTGGCTTCTTTTCAGTGTGATCGGCGGCAGTGTTTACGCATTCCGACGCTGGGTAAAAAGCGAGGAGGGGAGGCTCAAGTGGGACACCCTGCTGCTCAAGCTACCCTTGTTCGGGCGCCTGAACCTGCTCGTCGCGGTGGCGCGATTCGCCCGCACGCTCTCGACGCTGCTCGCTAGCGGTGTGCCGCTGCTCACGGCGATGGAAATCGTCAAGAACGTGCTCGAGAATCGGTTGCTCGAAAGTGTCGTCAAGACCGCCACCAGCTCGATTCGAGAAGGCGAGAGCATCGCAGAACCGCTCAAGCGCAGTGGTCAGTTCCCACCCATGGTGACGCACATGATTGCCGTCGGGGAGAAGACGGGTCAGCTCGAGCAGATGCTGGAGAACGTGAGCAAGGCCTACGAGGCCGACGTGGAAACGAAGGTGACGACGCTCACGGGCTTGCTCGAGCCGCTGGTCATCGTGGTCATGGGCGGCATGGTGGGTTTCATCGCGATGGCGATTCTGATGCCGCTCGTTCAGATGAACAACATGGTGGAGTGACATGGCCCGACGTCGTTCCGCTGAATCGCGCATCTTCTTCCCTTGGGAACAACGGGGCAGCCTCGTCCGCCGCCTCGGCCTTCGGCGTGCGCGCCCGGTCGTCGCAGTCGGGATGCTGTTGACGGTCGTGGTCTTGATCGGCATCAGCGAGCGACGCGATTCCGGGGTGCGCAAGACTCGCGCTACGCTGGCCGCCGTCACCGTCGCGTTGAACCACTACCTCGCAGACAATCACCAGCGCTGCCCGCAGCGGTTCGCCGATCTGCGCCGTTACAGCTCTGGTCCGGAGGTGCCCGTGGACGCTTGGGGGCAGCCATTGCGCCTCGTTTGCCCCGCACCGCGCGGAGATTTACCGTTTCTGTTGTCCAGTGACGGCCCGGATGGCTTACCCGGGGGGCTGGATCGAATAGAATAGAAGCTATCTGTTAGACGTTAACCGTTTTGGAGTCTCTAGAATGAACCGCATCAACACCCATAAAACTCTTTTGCGCCGTCAGCAGCAGGCAGGCGTGAGCCTCGTCGAGGTGCTCATCGTGGTTGCGATCATGGCCATGATCGCCGGCGGCGTCTCGTTTGCAATCCTGCCGCGCATGGCCGAAGCGCGAGTAAAGACCGCCAAGCAAGGCGCGACCGAGATCCGCAAGGCAGTTCAGCTGTGGCAGGTCGAGAACGGCGGCGAATGCCCCTCCGTTTCGCAGCTGAAGAAAGACGGCGTTCTCGACAAGGCGGGCACGTCCGATGATCCGTGGGGCAAGCCCTTCATGGTCAAGTGCACGGACGGCGAGGTTTACGTGGGCTCGAGCGGCCCCGACACCAAGAAGGGGACCGAGGACGACATCGAGATCCCCGGTCCGAGCAAGGACGAAGAGGAACCGTAATCAGTGATTGGCTCGCCGAGCGCCGCACCGGGTTTGCTTCTTTCACGTTCGGTGACGGGAGCTGGAAAGGTGCGCGCTTGGAGGGCGCGCCGCCGGCGAGCGGGCATTACCCTCATCGAGCTACTCATCGCCGTGGCCTTGATCGCCTTGCTGACGGGCGGCGTCGCCAGTGGGATGGGCGCCTTCGGGTCGACGCGTTTGCGCACCTCGGCCACCATGATTTTGAGCGGTGTGCGCGTCGCGATGACCCACGCCAATACTACCGGCTACCCGACGCGCCTCGTGTTCGACTTGGATCAGCGCACCGTTCACTTGGAGCAAGCTAACGCGCGCATGCTGCGCAAGATGGACGACGACAGTAAGGAAGATCCGTCGGCGGGCGCTGCGGCGGCAACGGACGCAGAGCGGGAAGCGGCTGCCGAGGCGAAGGCGATCCTGGAAGGGCCACACGAGCCGCCCCCCGAGTTCGTGCCAACGGACGTCTTCAACACGAAGGACGGGGCCGGCAGGGGACCACGTTCACTCG
>CBINDO010000125.1:0-20905 GCA_966249405.1 uncultured bacterium
GGCGCGTTGGGCGATGGAGGTTCAATCGAGCGCGCGCTTCACGCGTACGCCATCAACAACGGTCCGGTCGAATACAACGGGGTCGAGACGGAACTCGACGTCGTATGTGATCACGCGACCGCGCTCGCCATGGACCATCAGCGTGGCGCCGATGCTTTCGTGCGCAACGCGAGTTGGGCGGGGTTGGGTCTGCTATCGTTGTTGTTGGCCGGTGTCGTTGTCGGTGCCCGTGCGTGGGCGCGTCGTGAGATCGCCGTTCCGCTGACCGCGTTGTGCGGCGAACTAGAGCGGACCTCGAAGGAGACGGAGAACTCGGCGACCCAGCTCGACGCGTCGGCAAACCGCGTCCTGGCGGCATCGACGATTCAGGCCGAAGCCATACAAGAGACAGTCGCGGCAATGAACGAGATCACTGCCATGGTGGCTCAGACGACGAATCGCGCGGGTACGTCCGCGTCCGAGGCCCGCGCCGTGCTCGAAAAGACGCGCGCCGGAAAAGCCGTCGTGGCCGAGATGAACGAAGCGATGCAGAGCTTGACGCAGGCCAACGAGAAGCTCGAACGGATCTCCAACATCTTCAAGCAGATCTCGCACAAGACGACGGTCATCAACGACATCGCCTTCAAGACCAAGATGCTATCCATCAACGCGGCGGTCGAGGCCGCTCGCGCCGGCCAACACGGTCGCGGATTTTCGGTGGTGGCGAGTGAGGTGGGCAACCTGTCGAAGCTCAGCGCAGAAGCCGCCAACGCCGTGCGCGCGCTTCTCGCCAACAGCCAGCAGGAAGTTTCGGACATCATCGAGACCACGTCCGCCCAAGTGCGCGCCGGGTCGCGGGTCACGAGCGCGGTCGACCTCGTGTTCTCCGAGATCGCCAAGGCCGTGCAGCAGGTGGCCGAGCAGGCGGTTGCCATCAGCCAGGCCGCCAACGAGCAAGAGCTCGGCGTCAAGCAAACGGCTTCGGGCATCGAGCAGATCCACTCCAAGATGCTCGAAACGCGCGGCGTCGCAGAGGAGACGCGTACCGAGCTCAGCGTCATCAATGAACAGTCATCGCGGCTCGTGGCCCTCGGGCTCCAGCTACGCCGCGTCTTGTACGGTTCCGGTGAGGTCGCCGTCGGCGAAGCGGCGTCTCGCAGCATCGGTGGGAACGACCCGACGGACAACCCGGGTACCGCTGGCGGCATCGACGACGTCGAGGCGGCAGCGTTGGTGAGACGTCTGGGTGAGGCGGCGCGCCAGGGGCGTAACTACCCCGGCGCTCCGGCCGCCGCCAACGACAACACGGCTCGCAACCGCGCGGCAGTATGACGTCCACATGAGCACCGACGCCGAATGGCTCGCCCCTGGCGTACGTCGCAAAGACTTGAGCCTGCTCAACCAACTGTGCCTGGAGCTGAACGGCTTCGAACACAAGTCCGAAGCCGCCCAGCGGGCGATGGCCGCGAACGTGTCGGCTCGCTTACGCTCGCTCGGGAAGAACTCGCTCGCCGAATATTTGCTGATAGTGCAGCAAAGTCGGGCCGAGCTAGACGTGCTCGTGTCGTTGCTCACGATCCACACGACGGCGTGGTTTCGCGAGCGACCCCATTTTGCCTTGTTCACCCGATACGTCAAGGAATGGAACGAGGCGAACGCGAAGCGTGAACCCTTCCGCCTGCTCAGCGCCGGGTGCTCCACGGGCGAGGAGCCGTATTCTTTTGCTCTGGCGCTGGAGGCTCTCAAGCACGCGGGGCTCGACTTCGACTACCGCGTCTCGGGCTTCGACGTCGACCCGGTCTCCGTCGCCACGGCCCGCCAAGCCGCTTACCACGGGCGTGGCCTGAACGAAATCGAGCCCGCGTACCACCGGTTTTTGGAGCCCAGTGTGACTGCGTCCCACTTCCAGCCGAACCGCGCCGTTCGCCACGCCTCGGACTTCTTGGTTTCGTCCCTCGTCGAGCCGCTGCCGTTCGCGGATGGGACCTTCGACGCGATAGTGTGCCGCAACGTGCTCATCTACCTCGACGAGCGCAAGCGCACGGTTGCCGTGAGCGAACTCGTTCGGACGCTCAAGAGCGGCGGTCTGCTGACCCTCGGGATGAGTGACGCGCTACCGCACGGTGTGCGTGGCCTGCGTTCACTTGGGACAACGTCGTACATCAAGTCACGCGTGATGTTCAGCGGCGAGCTGCGAAGTTCCGCACTGCAGGAGCAGGAGCGCCTGATGAGTGTGCCACCGCAGGCCCACGCCGAGTCCGACGTGCCAACACACCGGTTCGATGCGCTGCTGGTCGGCGCTAGCACGGGCGGGATCGAGGCGCTGCAGCGGCTCTTGGTCGACCTTCCCGCTGGGTTTCCGCCGATACTGGTCGTGCAGCACATCGACGCCAACTACGTGGGGGAACTGGCCAACCTGTTGGTCAAAGCGTCGGGTTCGACCGCGGCGCGCGTCACTACCGGCGCCGAGCTCGAGCGCGGAAACATCTACGTGGCTCCTGCACACCGACACATGGAGCTCCGAGAGCACGGCAGCAAGATCACCGTGCACCTCTCGGACCGGCCTCCGATTGATGGACACCGCCCCAGCGCCACCGCGCTATTCGACTCCGCGCGACCAATCGCGGGACGCGTCGTGGCGTGTTTGTTGACGGGTATGGGCACCGATGGTGCGGAAGCGCTCGCCCGACTGCGCGCTGAAGGTGCATACACACTCGCGCAGGACGCCGGCTCTTCCGTGGTTTTCGGCATGCCCAAACGTGCCATCGAACTCGGCGGCGCGAGCTTCGTCGGTAACCCTTGGCAGATGCGCATGCGACTGCTGCACTTGGCGCGTACACAGACCGCCGCGGGCCGTCTCGACGCCACTCGTGGCGTTGGCGTCGCTGCCGGTGTCGTGCGATAGGGCGTAGACGGCCTTGCTCCGAGGTGGCGGGCTACACGCCACCCGGTGTGTGTTCTGTGTTCACCATGGTTCCGCACCAGGACCTTGACCGCCACACCCCCAGCGTCGGCGGCTTGGCGGCGCCCGAGGCGACTTCGCCGTAGTTGTTCGAGGTTACTCTGATTTGCGTGCGGGGAGTAAAGCCACACCGGTTTCGTCCGTTTGTTTCAGTCTGAACGGGCACGCAAGCCCTTCCAGACCCCATGGCGAACAACGAAGAAAACCCCAACGCCGAAATCCTGGCCGAATTCGTGGCAGAGTCTCGTGAGACACTGGAGCGGGTCGAGCCACTCGTCATCGAGCTGGAGCAGGGTTGTACCCCGCAAAGTGAGACACTCGCGGTGATCTTTCGGTGTTTCCACTCGTTCAAAGGGACCGCTTCTTTTTTGGACCTTTCCCACACGGCGGGCTTGGCGCACTCCGCGGAGTCTCTCCTCGACTTGTTTCGCCGCGGTGCGCCGATCCAAACCAGTCACGTGGACGCTGTATGTCGCACCCTCGACATGTTCCGAGCCGTGCTCGACAGTATCGAGCAGGAACACACCGACAAGGCCAAAGCGGGTGAGTGCGCGGAGCTGGCGACCGCGTTGGACCGACTCGTAGCCGAGATCGAAACGACGTCCGCACCAGGCTCGTACTCGTCGCGACGCAAGGGGGCAGGCTCCGCCAAAGACAAGGCCGACCGCGCGACCGTCGTTTCGACCCCGACGGCCGAGCGCAACGACGCCTTCGACGAAGACGATGAGCTGAACTTCTTCTCGGCCAAACCCGCTGCACAACCTCTCCAAGGGGCACCCGCGCTCCCTGACGACTTGTTGGTCCGGTTCGTCGCCGAGGGGGAAGAGCACCTGGCCAAGGTCGAAGAGTTCGTGGTTGCGCTCGAGAACGGGAACGCCTCGGGTGAGCAGATCGACGTCGCCTTCCGCGCCATGCACAGCTTCAAGGGCAATTGCGGGATCTGTGGCTACCCCGACATGGAGCAACTGACACATCGAGCCGAGACGCTGATGGGTGAGTTCCGAGACGCGTCGCGCAAGCCAGACGAGCGCAGCATTAGCCTGCTGCTCGAAGTGCTCGACGTTTTGCGTTCGGCGTTGGCGACGATCCCCGGCGGCGACGGGAAGATTCGCGCCCTCCCAGTCCTCCTCGACCGTTTGGACCACTTAGACCGCGTCCCTGCCGAGCCGGATGTGACCGCAGCGCAGGCACCGAAGGAACGAGCCGAGGGCAAAGGTGAGCCGAAGGAAGGTGGCGCGACGCCAAAGGGTGGCGGCAGCATCCGCGTCGACACCGAGAAACTCGACGAGCTCATGAACCTGGTCGGCGAGCTCATCATTGCGGAGACGACCGTTACCAAGAATCCGGACCTCGAGGGCCACGACTTCGAGAATTTCCAGAAGGCTGCCATTAACCTGAACAGGCTAACGCGAGCACTTCAAGACATCACCATGGCGGTCCGAATGGTCCCCATCGCCACCACCTTCCGCAAGATGGTCAGGCTGGTCCGCGACCTTTCGAACAAGCAGAAGAAGCGAGTAGAGTTGGTGCTCGCCGGCGAGGACACGGAGGTCGACAAGACCGTCGTCGAGACGATCGCAGATCCGCTGCTGCACTTGGTCCGCAACTCGATCGACCATGGACTCGAGTCCCCGGACGAGCGGGTGCACAACTCGAAGGACGCTACCGGCCGCATTTGGCTCGACGCCAAGCATCAAGGCGGCGAGGTGTGGATCACGGTGCGCGACGATGGACGGGGGCTCGACCCCGAACGGATCCTGAAGAAGGCCATCGACCGCGGAATCGCGGAGCCATCACGCAAGTACAGCGAAGCGGAGGTGTTCGAGTTCATCTTCGCTCCCGGCTTCTCCACAGCAGCGCAAATCACCGAGATTTCGGGTCGCGGCGTTGGCATGGACGTCGTGCGTCGCAACATCGAAGGCGTCAATGGCCGGGTCGAGGTGACCAGTGAGCTCGGCAAGGGAGCGCTGTTCACTTTGAGGATTCCGCTGACCCTTGCCATCATCGAGGGCATGCTCGTGCGGGTGGGACGGTCGTATTATACGATTCCGTTGCTCGCGATTCGTGAGTCGGTCAAGGCGCAGCAGCGAGACATCACGCTGCTGTCGGACGGCAGCGAGTTGTTGAAGCTGCGCCGGCAACATTACCCCATCATCAAGCTGAGTGAGCTGCACGGTGTTCCGGGTGCAGTATCTTCTGCGCTCGACGGCATTCTGGTGATCGTCGAGTCTGGCAACAGACCAGCCTGCTTGCTCGTCGACGAGGTCGTGGGGCAACGGCAGACGGTCATCAAGCCTCTACCGGAGTACGTCAAGCGGGTGCGCGGCTTAGCGGGATGCTCGATCCTGCACAACGGCGAGATCAGCTTAATATTGGACGTCGAAAGTGTGGTCGGAACGGCGAGTAGTCGGGCGGCGTGACGGAGGAAGAAATGTCTCAAGTATTGACTGAAGATGGACTGGATGAAGACGGATCGAAGTATCTGACCTTTACGATTGGCAAGGTCTGCTATGGCCTGGACATTCGCACGGTCACGGAAATCATCGGGTTGCAGGGGATTACCCCAATCCCGGATGTGCCGGACTACGTGCGCGGGGTAATCAACCTGCGCGGCAAGGTAATCCCGGTCATGGACGTGCGCGCGCGGTTCAGGCTCGAGATTCAAGCGTATCACGACCGCACTTGCATCATCGTCATCGAAGTGAGAGGCGCAAGCGTTGGGCTCGTCGTCGACGCCGTGTCCGAAGTTCTGAGTATTCCCGACGAGGACATCGAGCCGCCGCCCAAGGTGGGTTTCGGCCCGGACAATCGGTTCATTTCAGGCCTGGGGAAGGTCGGGGACGACGTCAAGTTGATATTGGACGCTGGTGTCTTGATCGACGTCGACCGCCAGGGGGCAGCCAACGAGACGGTGGCAGAGGCTTCTTAGTCGTGAGGGTAAGCGAGGATTAGCAATGGCACAGGAGAGAAGATCAATGAATGCATTCAACCAGTTGCCCGTGGCCACCTTCGCGGTGGACAAGCAGGGAAAGATTTGTGCGTTTAACGCGGCCGCCGAAGAGCTCACCGGCAAAAGTGAAGCCGACATGTTGGGGAAGAAGTCGTGGAATGTCTTCTCTGCCAAGCGCTGTCAAACAGTCGTGGATGACGCATTCGAGACTGCAAAGACCGAGTCCACGACGGTCGAGTTGGGAGGCGCGACGTGGACGGCCATTGCTCGGCCCGAACTCGACGACGCGAGTGAGGTCATCGGCGCGACCGTCGTATTGGTACCCCACGCGGGCGGTGGCGCCGACGCTCGGCTGACCAACGGTAAGGTCGCCGCATTGGACCGCGTGCAGGCGGTCATCGAGTTCGAGTTGGACGGCACGATCATCACCGCCAACGACAACTTTCTCTGCGTCATGGGTTACGAACTCGAAGAGGTCCGCGGACGGCACCACAGCATGTTCGCTGAGCCGGGTTACGCCAAGACCGGCGAGTACGCTGACTTTTGGCGGCGGCTCAACGCCGGGAAGGCAGAACTCGGTGAGTTCAAGCGCATCGGAAAGGGAGGCAAGGAGGTTTGGATCCAAGCTTCGTACAACCCGATCCTCGATGATCAGGGGCGGCCGTTCCGCGTGGTCAAGTTCGCTACGGACGTGACCGAGCAGGTCAGGGTGAGGCAAAACGCACAGCGCGTGCAGAGCGTCGTCGAGAATTCACCCAAACCAGTGATGCTGCTCGACCCCAAGACCTTCACCATCACCTACGCCAACCCTGCGTCCATCACCACCTTGGCAACACTCGAGAAGTACCTGCCGTGCAGAGCGTCGGAGCTGGTCGGGCAGTGCATCGACATCTTCCACAAGAACCCGAGCCATCAACGCAGGCTGCTCGCCGACGAGAAGAACCTGCCCCACGAGGCGCGCATTCCACTCGGTGACGAGTGGCTCAAGCTGCAAGTCTACGCGTTGCGCGACGAGCACGGTAAGTACACTGGACCCGCCTTGAGTTGGGAGGTCATCACTGAACAAGTCCGCGCTGAGCAGCGCGAGAAAGCCCAAAAAGCGGAGATGGCTCGCGTTCAGGGTATCGTCGAGTACTCACCCAAGCCGGTGATGTTGCTGGACCTGGCAGACATGCGCATCACCTACGCCAACCCCGCCGCGATCGCGACGCTGACGCCGCTCGAGCAATACTTGCCGTGCCGCGCCAGTGAGCTCGTGGGACAATGCGTGGACATCTTCCACAAGAACCCGAGTCATCAGCGTCGCATGCTCGCAGATGAACGGAACCTGCCTCACAACGCGCGCATCAAAGTTGGCCCGGAGACACTCGAACTCCAGGTCTACGCGCTGCGCGACGAGCACGGCAAGTATGTCGGCCCAGCGCTGGCTTGGGAGGTGATCAGCGATCGGGCACGGCTCGAGGAAGCCGACGCGCGCGCCAAGGAGGTCGTCAAGCGCGTGCAGCGGGCCTTGGAGGAGCTCGCACATGGTAACGTCGACGCACTCATCGAAGAGACGTTCGACGGCGATCTCGAGGCCATGAAGAACAACGTCAACAAGATCGCCAGCGTGCTGCAATCGTTCCGTCAGGAGGCGCGCAATCTCATCGCCGCCGCGCAACAAGGGCGCTTGAGCGAGCGCGCCGAGGCTCAGCGCTTCCAGGGCGCTTATCGAGAGATCATCGGCGGCATCAATTCGATCCTGGACGCGATCTTGGGACCCGTCGTCAACATTCGTGAGAAGCTGGCTCGGGTGTCCGAGGGCGATCTCACCGCCTACGTCCGCGAGGAATACGAAGGCGACCACGCCGCGCTGCGCGACGCTCTGAATGCGTCCTTGGACGGTTTGAATCGCTTGCTCGGCCAGGTCCGCAATGCTGCCAACCAAATCGCGACCTCGGCCGGACAGGTGTCGGACGCAGCGCAGGATCTGTCGCAGGGCGCAAGTGAGCAGGCCGCTACGATTGAAGAGATCAGCGCCCAAATGGTCCAGATGACCAACCAAACCCACCAGAACGCCGAGAATGCTTCTCAGGCCAATCAGCTCGCCGTCGCCGCTCGGGACGGCGCCGAGGCGGGGGACAAGCGTATGACCGAGATGGTCGGCGCGATGCGCGAGATTGAAGACGCGAGCACGAGCATCAGCAAGATCATCAAGGTCATCGACGAGATCGCGTTCCAGACCAATCTCTTGGCTTTGAACGCGGCCGTCGAAGCGGCTCGTGCGGGTGTGCACGGAAAGGGCTTCGCCGTGGTGGCCGAGGAGGTGCGGAACCTAGCAGCACGCAGCGCGCGTGCAGCCAAGGAGACGACCGAGATGATCGAAGGGTCGATCAAGAAGGTCGCTCAGGGCACCAACATCGCAAAAGAAACCGCGTCGGCCCTCAATCGCATCGTTCAAGACGTCGGCAAGGTGACGGACCTGGTAGCCGAGATCGCAGCTGCGAGCAACGAACAGGCCGAAGGCATCGCTCAGATCAATCAGGGACTCGAACAGGTGAACGAGGTAACCCAGCGTAACACCGCCACAGCTGAGCAGAGCGCCGCCTCGGCCGAGGAAATGAGCGGTCAAACTTCGGAGATGCGCGGCATGGTCGAGCGCTTCAAGCTGGCTGAGGCCGAAGGGTTGCTCGCTCCGCCGGATCTGCCGCCGGACATGGCAGACGCCGTTCAGAAGTACATCGCGCAGTTGTTGGGCCAGAAGCCGCCAGTGGTCGCCAAGAAGGGTGCCCCGCAGGCGAGCAATGGGGGCCGTAAGGCGGCGTCCACCTCGAGCCGTCTGGACGCCGAAAGCGTCATCGCGCTGGACTCGCCCGAGTACGGCAAATACTGACGGCGCGCTGGCGCTGAGACCCTGAGTGGGCTGTCACCATGTCACTTCAACTGACCGATAGCGAGTTTTCGAAGTTTCAGCGTTTCATCTACGATACTTTTGGGATCGTGCTGCCGGAGGCCAAGCGAGACATGCTCGCCAACCGCCTCCGGCAGATGCTGGTGGAACAAGGGTTTGGTTCGTTCGATGCGTACTACGAGTCCAAGTTGCGGCAGCCAACGGCCAAGACGTTGGACGAGCTCATCAACCGCGTCTCTACGAATCATACGTACTTCTATCGCGAAGCGCGGCACTTCGAACACTTGCAGCGTGAAGGACTCCCGGCTCTGACGGCCAAAGCCAAGACACGCGGTGGCGCGCGCTCCGAGTTCAGGATGTGGTGCGCTGCCGCGTCCACGGGCCAAGAACCGTACGGGCTCGCCATCCAACTGCGAGAGTTCTTCGGCAAAGACTACGGCAAGTGGAACGCGGGCTTGCTCGCGACAGACATCTCGGAGCGGGCACTGGCCGCCGCGGTCCGCGGCGTCTACGAAGACGAGGATGTCGAACCCATTCCCGCGGAAGTGCGGAAGCGTTACTTCCGAAAGACCCATGAGGGATGGGAGGTAACACGAGAATTGCGCGATGACGTCTTGTACCGACGCTTCAACCTGATGAACAAGAGCTTGCCGTTCAAGCGGCCTTTCGACGTGATTTTCTGTCGCAACGTGATGATCTACTTCGACAACGAAACGCGACGAAGTTTGGTCGCACGGTTAGCCGAGGCACTCTATCCAGGCGGGTATCTCTACGTCGGGTTGGCAGAGAGTTTGGGGTCCAACGCCGGCCGGTTGCGCCTGGTCGAGCCGGGGATTTATCGTAAGGAGGGGTGAGCGCGTGGCTGAAAAGATCAAGGTTCTCGTCGTCGACGATTCGGCGTTGGTGCGCAAGATTCTCGAGACGGGCCTCTCCGCCGACCCGGGCATCGCGGTCATCGGAACGGCTCCCGACCCGTATATCGCGCGCGACATGATCGTTCAGAGCAAACCAGACGTGTTGACGCTGGACGTCGAGATGCCGAAGATGGACGGCGTCGAGTTTCTTCGTCGCTTGATGGCGCAGATGCCGATTCCCGTGATCATGGTGAGTTCACTCACTGCCAAAGGCGCGCAAACGACGTTGGACGCTCTCGATGCTGGCGCGGTGGATTTCGTAACCAAACCCGGCAGCCAATTTGGCGGCAAGGACCTCGAGTCGATGATGGGCGAGCTGCGCGCCAAGGTGAAGGCCGCGGCGCGGGTTCGAGTCAACCGGCTCAAGACCAAGACGGCGACTCCTGGCGCGGTCATCACGCGCGCGATGGCGAACACGACCGACAAGGTCATCGCGCTTGGCGCCTCGACCGGCGGAACCGAAGCCCTGCGCCATGTGTTGCAGCGTTTTCCGGCGAACACGCCGGGTGTCGTCGTCGTGCAGCACATGCCGGAGAAGTTCACGGACATGTACGCAGAGCGCCTGAACCGGCTGTGCGCGATGGAGGTCAAGGAAGCCGCCGACAACGACCGCGTCATTCCCGGCCGTATCCTCATCGCGCCCGGTGGCCTTCAAATGCGCGTCGTTCGTCAGGGCGGGCAATACCGTGTCCGGTGTAAAGCCGAAGAGCGCGTCTCGGGCCACGCGCCCTCCGTCGACGTCTTGTTCCATTCAGTCGCGGAGGACGTCGGGCGCAATGCAGTCGGCGCCATATTTACAGGCATGGGCTCGGACGGTGCGGCAGGTTTGTTGAAGATGCGTCAAGCCGGCGCAAGTACGCTCGGCCAGGACGAAGCTACATCGGTAGTCTACGGCATGCCCCGCGTGGCGTTCGAGCGCGGCGCCGTCGAGACCCAGCTGCCGCTGGACGAAATGGCCGACGCGATCTTGAGCGCAGTGTCGCGTTGAGCGCAGTGTCGCGTTGAGCTCGGGGAGAAGATGCAGCACTCCCCACGTCAGCTGACGTGGTCGGCCGGAGCGTGATGTTCAGGCCGGTCATGAAGTGTGGCCAATTGGACTGGTGCACCTAATCGTTTCGGCACGACAGTCGTTAACATGGACCAGCGGGCTTTTCGAGGTCGCCCAAACGAAGCCGCGGGAGGGGCCGGTGTGCACCGGCAAAGGCAAGCGATCACCTCGGACACTGGATGCTGCCGTCCCCACCCAAACGGGATTGACTAGGAGTTAACGACATGAGGAAGATGCCACATTGGCTCGGGTTGGCTTGGGTGCCCTTGACTAGTGCAGCTCAGTTGCATCCGAGCACAGCTTCGGCACAGCAACCAGCGCCGCCGGCGTCAACGCCGCAGACGAACGGTGTCCCGTCGGCGGTCAGCGAAGTGTCAGCGCCGTCCGCGGCGGTCGCCCCACCGACCGAGACTGCTACTACAGCGGTGGTGGCTCCGCCCGCGGAGCCGCCCGTTCCGAGCGCGCCGGTTGCGGAACCCGAAGGTGTGACAGCGTCGGAACTAGCCGAGCTCCGTGCCCAGATCGAAGAACTCAAGAGCAAGCAAGCGGAAGCCGAAATGGCTGCGCTGCTGGCCGAGGAACCGCCCGCGGTGGAGGACGAGAAGTACCGCATCTACGGCTTCATGGACATGGGGGCCCAATACTACGCGGTCGATAAGACGTCGCTGGTCGGAGCGGTATTCGACACCAACGCCTTGACGTTCGTCACGGGTAACATCGACTTGTACTTCGATTTCAACCCGATTGAGGACTGGCGCGCTTTAGCAGAGGTGCGCTTCACCAACGCTCCGCAAGGCGACGTGACGTCTTATGGTGGGCTAGCAGGCACCTTTCAGCGCACGAACACCGAACAGTTCGACCCTCATGGCACTGCCCCAAACGCACCGATGTGGGGTGGCTATACGGTGATCGAGCAGGCGTGGATTGAGTGGGGGCGACATCAGGCCTTGCGGCTGCGTGTTGGTAATTGGTTTACGCCTTTCGGAATCTGGAACGTCGATCACGGCTCGCCGACCTTGCTGAGCATGGCCATGCCGCAGTTCATCCAGCAGAAGTGGATGCCCTTACGCCAAACGGGCGTACAGGCGCTGGGGTCGTTCTTCTCCGGTGAAACGGAGATTGCGTACCGCGCGTGGGTATCCAACGGGCGCACCGAGCAGAATCCATTCGACTACGACAACGAGAAGTCATTTGGTGCGCGGCTGTTCGTCAGGCGAGACACAGGTGAGACGAACTTTCAGGTCGGCGCCACGTATCACCACGGGGTGGTACGGGACAAGCAGGTCAACATAGTGGGCTTTAGCCCGGTGCGGTTCGTGACGGACTCCACGTGGGAGTACACCGAGAACATTGGTGGCGTCGACGTGTCGGTAGACATCGGCGACACGCGGATCCGAACCGAGGGTATCCTCTCCCACATAGCGTACGAACCTGGTAAGCAAGAAGCCGCGGGGTCGATGGTGCCTGGCGCCATGCTACCCAACCGGTTCCGTGTTGGAGGTTATCTGCTCGTGGCCCACCAGCTGCCGTGGTGGGGGCTCGAACCGTACCTTTACGCAGAGCTAATCCAGCAACCATGGCTAGTCGCCGATGGGCTGTTCATGCCATCGGCAGGTCTGAACGTGCATTTCAACCCGGGCACGCTGCTGAAGCTGCAGTACGCGCCAAGCTACTTCTTCAACTGGAAGTACGAGGCGCCCGGTGACGCCTCCATCAACGACATGACTACGTACATGGGACGCCTGGTCGTCGCCTTCTAAGGAGAAGCACATGCTGAAGCGATTGATGCAATGGACGCTCGTATTTGCGCTCCTCGGCGTCCGCGGCGCCTCTGCTGGCGGCGACGAGATCCTGGTGATCGTTCACAAGGACAACCCGGCGACCGCGCTCGGGCAGTCTGACCTCCGGCCCATCTTCCAAACGACCAAAACCGAGTGGCCCAACGGTTCTAAGATCCTACCGCTGAACCTCCCCGAAGCGGACGCTTCTCGTCTGGGGTTCGATGCAGCAGTGCTGGGCTTGGACGCCGACCGTGTGGCGCGATACTGGGTGGATCGGAAGATTCGCGGCGGCAATCCCCCGCCGAAGAAGATCCCGAGTGGGACAATGGTGGTGAAGTTGGTAGCGGCCAAGGCGGAAGCCGTGGGGTACGCAAACGCAGGTGACGTCGACAAGAGCGTCAAGATCGTCGCTCGCATTCGAGATGGACAGGTGGTGAAGCCATGAGGAATACCGTGAAGCCGAAGCGGCGCTTGGTTCGATTGGGGTTGGTCTTGCTGGGGTGGTCGACTTTGGGTTGCGAAGTCGACGAACCGTGTATGGACAACGACCCGGAGCTCGTCGAGAAGTTCGGCGTTCCCGAACACCAAACGTTGGGGAGTGACGGATTGTGTTACACGGTCGATCCAGCCGTGAAGAACTGGGGGGCGCCCTGCGATTCGCTCGAGTTGTGCGGCGGAGGGCTCATTTGTCCAGGTGAACAGTTGCCGATCTGCACGGCCATGGGCTGCAACCCGGATCCGGAAAAGGACAAAGTTTGCGGTAGAGGGTTTACATGTATCGAGACGGGGGAGGCCGACGCGCCCACCATCTGCATACCGCTGCCGCCGGCTCCGCCGCCCGCGCCCGCTCCCGACGGTGATGAGTCCTCCGGACCGGGGCAGGAGGTTGTGGACGGTGGGGCTAGCGACGCCGCACCAGCGCCCGAAGCCGAGGCCGGACTCACGACGGAGGCAGTCGAGGTCGAGCCCAACATCGGCACGGCGTGTTCAGCCGCGGACGACCCAGTCTGCGTCGGTGGCGCGTTCTGCGAAGCGCAGTCGCTGGGTTACTGCACGGTGGCGAACTGCGCGGCGGGGCTCGAGAACGAAGCTACCTGCGCCGCAGCTGCCGGCTTCTGCTATTCATCTCCGCCAGCGCCCGCGACCGGGATCTGCACGGTTCAGTGACCCTTTGCACGAAAAACGGCGACCCTCAATCGAGGGTCGCCGTTTTCGTTCGAGGTGCGGAGCTCAATCCGCCACGCCAGCACTGCTGCCGACCTGACCCCGCGCTACGTCCAGCGCACCGTGAGCACGAGCCCGCCCCGATCCGCGACGTGACATTGCTCGAGCTCTCCGTCAACCGGCAGGGAGGCCGTGCCGCCAATCCCGCTTTGGGGTAACCCGAGGTCGATGGACTGCGTCTCGGTCATGTTCGACATGACCAGGCCGGCGATGGTGTTGAGGAACTCCCGGACGACGTCCTGACGTACCGCGTCGTTCGCATCGATACCGGCGTAGAGCGCGTCAATGCAGTTGTCTACGAGGTCGCTGTTCATCTGGAGCAGCAAATCGGCGCGCAACGGAGCGCGAGTTTCGAGGCGACTCCAAACCGGGGCTGCGGCCGCCGGGGCTGCATCGGCCAGCGTCGAGACTTCCATGAACGCCATGTCCTCGAACGTAGTCGACAGCGCTCGATCGACTGCTTCCTCCAGGCCGACGCTGGACGTGGGCGGCAGGCTGGTTCCGGTTGCTTCGGTCATGTTCCCCCCTTGCGACGTGAGAGCACCTCGAGGCACTTGGCGGCGTGCTCGGGGTTTGGTGGCTTCTTCAAGACCGCTTGCGCGCCCAGTGCTTTGAGCTCGCGCTGCAGTTCACTATTGGCGGCGCTGGACACGACGATCACCGGGATGTGCGCCCAGCGGGGATCTTTGCGCATCGCTGTCACCAACTGACGACCGTCGAGGCCCGGCATGTTCAGGTCGGTGATGACGAGCTCGACCGGGTTCTGTTCGAGCAGTTCGACTGCGTGGCGACCGTCGCGGGCTTCGTAGATGGTCGACTCGGCCAATCCCGCAATTTCGAAGCAACGCCGCACGAACATGCGCGCGGTATCGGAGTCTTCAGCGATGATGACGTGATTCATTCCCAGGGTCTCCTGTTCAAATCTTGATGTCGCCTACCTGACGGTTTTGGATCAGGAGCGTGGTGTCGCCCACGTTCACGGAAAGAGTGCGACTGTGAGTGAGCCCGACGTCCTCAGCGACTGGTCCCAACCCGAA
This sequence comes from uncultured bacterium, assembly GCA_966249405.1. Classification (GTDB taxonomy): domain Bacteria; phylum Myxococcota_A; class Polyangia; order Polyangiales; family Polyangiaceae; genus SZUA-265. The sequence continues at coordinate 14,786 of CBINDO010000125.1, forward strand.
TTTCCAAAGGTTCTTCTTGGTAGCCAAAACGTTGCGTTTGCCGATGTCCATGGTGTCCGAACCGGCTTGGTTCAAGACCTTGGCACCGCCGGTAATCTTGCACACCCAGCGGCGGGAACGTTTGCCAGCGACCTTCTCCATCGCCTCGATGAGCGCCGCGATGCCCGTGTCGGCGAAGTAGGCGGGGTTCTTGTTTGCTCGCTCCGCGTACTGGCCGGAGTCCGGCAGCACCAGGTGTAACATACCCGTCGCTTGGGATACCGGGTCGACGACGACGACGCCCACGCACGAACCCAGTGCGAAGGTTCGGAGCACGTCCCCAGGCGTTTTGCTTACGGCGAGGTCTCCAACCCCTACGATGTGAGTTGCCATTTGTGCGCTTGGTCTCCAAAGGAAGACTCTGTTCATCTAACGGCTGTCTCGCGGGACGGTTTAAGCAGCGCCGGCGAATTCAGACACGCCCGGTTGCTTACGGATACCGCCATCCCGAAACGAGCCAAACCGAACGGAGGTGGCTCATCACGGCTAACGTTTCGGTTCCGATTGCCGTTCGACAGCAGGCGGTGTTTGCATCGCGCTGAACTGGAGCATAATCACGATGACCACGGTACTCGTTGCAGACGACGACAAGGGAACGCGTCTGGTACTCAGCAAGATCTTGCGGGCGCGAGGTCTACAGGTGGTGATGGCCTCGGACGGCATGCGCGCGCGCATGGTCCTCGAGGACAACCCCGATATCGACTTGCTGGTGACCGACGTGCTGATGCCCGTGCTGGACGGCCGTGAGCTCGTCGCGAGCTTGCGTCGAGACAGTCGGTTCAAGGACCTCGCTATCATCGTGATGAGCGCGACGGTGACGGTCAGCGAGATCACGCGTTTGCTCGAACTGGGCGCTTCTCGGTTCCTGGCCAAGCCGGTCCAGGGAGATGCCTTGTGCGAGGAAATCGACGCCATCCTCGCCGCCTAGCCAGGCGCCTTGGCCCGGTGGCCTACGCCCTTTGTCCGCGGTTGAAACACAAACCCCGGTGCTGTTAGGACGCCCACACCAATCTTCTGACAACAGGTGTGAGGCATGAGTGGGCATTCCAAGTGGGCCACCATCAAGCGCAAGAAGGGCGCGGTGGACGCGGCGCGTGGCAAGTTGTTTACGAAACTGATCCGCGAGGTGACCATTGCCGCGCGGATGGGTGGGGGCGACATCAACGGCAACGCGCGGTTACGCAAGGCGGTCAACGACGCCAAAGGCAACCAGATGCCAGCCGACACCATTCAACGCGCCATCAAGCGCGGCACGGGGGAGCTCGAAGGCGTCGCCTACGAAGAGGTGCTTTACGAGGGCACCGGGCCCAGTGGGACACTCTTTCTCGTCGAGGGCACGACCGACAACCGCAACCGCTCCGCCGCCGAGCTGCGACGCATCTTCGAGAAGAACAACGGCGTGCTGGCAGGTGGAGGCTCGGCCGCGTGGGCGTTCGAGCGTCTCGGCGTCATCGAACTGGCGAAGTCCGTCACCGAAGAACAGATCATGGAGACTGCGGTAGAGGCGGGGGCTCTCGATTACACGGACGTGGGCGAATCCTGGTCGGTGCAAACGACGGTCGACACGTTCATGAACATCGTTGGTCGCCTCGAAGCCGCCGGCATAGAGGTCAAGTCCAGCAAGCTCACTTACTTGCCGAAGAACAAGAAGGACGTGAGCGGCGAAGATGCGGAGTCGTGCTTGGCGTTGGTAGACGCGTTAGATGAACATGACGACGTGGCCAACGTGTATGCAGACTTCGACATCTCCGACGCCGAGATGTCGCGGATCGAAGCCGGCAGCTGATCACCACAGCCACGTCGGGGCCGGGGCTGCCAAGAAGTAACTGGCCACGGCATGACAGACGACGGCGGGCGCGAGGCGCCCCGTGAGCAGAACCAACACGCCCCACACCAAGCCGCAGGCCATGGCACCCACGGGCAGGAGCGGGTTCAGGCCGGCTCCCGGCGCTTGCATCGTGAAGAGCGCCGGCAGGTGAGCGAGGCCGTAGAGCGCGACGCCCACCACGAGACCCCTGCGAGGTCCCCACATCTCTACGCAGTGCGTTTGCACCACCCCGCGCCAGACTAGCTCCTCCAAGATCACTACCGCGAGCAATCCCGCGGTCAGCAGGATCTCGCCCTGCACGTCTCCGAACTGTGAGTAGAGGCCGAAAAGCCAAGCGCTGCGTGGGCTCGTGGGCGGCGCGAGAGTTCTCAGAACGAAAAACGCACTTCCCGTCAGCACCAACCCGCTGACGATCCCGAGCGTCACGTCGCCGCTCTTGGGCTTCGCCAGCTGTGGCAGTAGCTCCTCGCGTCGCAGCCAAACGAGAGCCCAAACGCCGAGCGCGCCGTAGCCGCCGAGCAGCACATACCAGGGGGTGGGCGTTCCAGCGAGATTGGGGAGGGTTGCAACCGCGACGAGCGCCGCGACCGCGGCCAAGCAGGCAGTGAGGTTTCGATAGCCAGTGATCATTCGGTGTCCCAACGGGTTACCAGGAAGTCCAAAATCCGGTCTGCGACGGTGAGCTTGTCTTCGCTCGGGTGTGACGTGTGGCCGCCGTGGTGTACGAAGTGAACACGGTTGGTGGTGGTGCCCAGAGCCTCGTCGGCGCGATTGGCAACGACCAGGTCCACGCCTTTCTGTGCCAACTTCTTCGCCGCGTATTGGACGACCGAAGCGTCGTCGCCGGTTTCCAGCGCGAAAGCGACGAGTGCAGGGCGGGTTCCGTGGCGTTCGGCGGACAACGTCGCGATCACGTCGGGGTTCTCGACGAGGTCCAGCGACAACCCTTCGGCACGCTTGAGCTTCACAGGGCTCTTCGCTCGCGCCCGATAGTCGCCAACGGCCGCCGTCATGACGACCGCATCGGCTGGCGTTTGGTTGAGTGTTCGCAGCGCCTCCAGCAGGTCCAAGGCGCTCCGGACCGGTGTGACGCGTGCGCCCGGTGGTGGCTGCAGATGAACGGGGCCCGTCACGAGCTCGACCAGCGCGCCGCGAGCCAACGCGCGTTCGGCGATCGCGTACCCCATTCGACCCGTGGAACGATTGCTGATGAAGCGCACGGGGTCGAGATCTTCCACCGTCGGGCCCGCCGTGACAATCAGGCGCTTGCCCGTGAGATCGCCGCGCAGTTCGAGCGCGCCCGCGATGTCAGCCGGCTCCATCAAGCGCCCCATGCCGATATCGCCGGAGGCGACCGCGCCCGAAACCGGACCCAGAAACCGCACGCCGTCGGCCCGAAGGCGCTCGACGTTGCGAGCAACGGCGGGGTGCGCCCACATGTTCGGATGCATCGCGGGCGCGACGAACAACGGGCCCCGGTAACACAGAGCGGTCGCCGTCAAGAGGTCCGACGCGCGGCCCGTCGCCAGGCGCGCCAAGAAGTCCGCGGTGGCCGCAACGACGACGAACCGACTTGCCGCTTTGGCGAGTGTCACGTGCAGTTCGTCGGGCGCCTCCGCCATCCGGACGTACGCCGGGCGCCGCGTCAGCCCTTCGAACGTGGCTCTGCCCACGAACTCGAGCGCTGGCGGAGTCAGGATCACCTGAACTTCGTGACCGAGCCGTTGGAGTTCACGGACGACGGCTACGGACTTGTAGGCGGCGATGCTTCCGCAGACACCGACCAACACTAGTGACTCGTCAGACATTCGGGTCGCGCTTTCTCTGGGGTGCCCGAGAAACACACGGGCTGTCCTGGTCGAAAAACCGCCAGGGTTTGGCGGCCCACTCGCCGGCATAGTCGATGCCGATTCGTGGTGAGACACCAATCCGCTGGGGACTCGTCCCCGGTTTCAGGAGCACGTACTCCGCTTCGGGGTCAGAGGGGCGCGCGAGCAGGTCGCAAGCGTTGAACCGCCGCGTGACGTCGAGTGCTTGGCAGAGCTTGCCGGGACCGTTGCATAGGGCCCTCGGGTCGAGCCGCGCGCCGCCGGATCGCGCGCGCCTCTGCTCCATCACCGCCAACCCGGTCAACGGCTCGAGCGCGCGAATCAACACCGCTTGCGGCTGACCGACGTCTCCGGCGACCACGTTCAGGTGCGTGTGTATGCCGTAGATGAGGAACACATAGGCATGGCCGGGGGGGCCGAACATCGCCTCGGTGCGAGCGGTGCGGCGGCCACCGTGAGAATGGGCAGCACGATCGTCCGGCCCGCGGTACGCTTCCACCTCTACGATACGACCGCTCGCACTCCCGCTGCGGGTGTGCGATTCGAGTTCCAGCCCCAGGCACGCTCTCGCCACGTCCACCACGTCGCCGCTGAAGAACGAGCGGGGGAGCCCGCTAGAGGAAGTCTCGGTGGTCGATGCAGGCGTTTCGCAGTTCAAGGGCAGGAGCGCTTTCCGTTTCGGGACTGCGGGGGAGCTCGGGAGTCGGGTGGGGGGGTGTATCTGGGTGTGGGTACAAGGTGCGACTCTTTTGGAGAGTGTGCTCATCTTTTAGGTTTTTTGGCCCTTCTTCGGCTACAAAAAACAATTACGCTAAGGGCGCTGCTTCGAGTACGCCAGCCCTGGGACTGACCGTTTGTTGACCTCCGCTCCAATGACCGACCTTGACCTCGATGCCGTTGCGCCCCCACGCATCGTCGGGCGTTACGCGTTGTTTGACGAAATTGCTGCGGGCGGCATGGCAACCGTGCACCTGGGACGTCTCGTCGGTCAGGTGGGTTTCAGTCGAACGGTCGCCGTCAAACGTCTGCATCCCCAATACGCCAAGGATCACGACTTCGTTTCCATGTTCGTGGACGAAGCCAAGTTGGCGTCACGCATCCAGCATCCGAACGTCGTCTCGACGTTGGACGTCGTCAAGACGGACGATGAGCTGTTTCTGGTGATGGAGTACGTTCAGGGCGAGTCGCTGAGCAAGCTCGTGCGTCAAGCCGCGCGGGCCGGCGAACGCATCCCCGTCAACATCGTGCTCAGCGTCATGAGCGGCATGCTTCACGGTCTGCATGCGGCGCACGAAGCCAAGAGCGAAAACCGGGAGCCCTTGAACCTCGTTCACCGGGACATCTCCCCTCAGAATGTACTCGTCGGAGTGGATGGCGTCGCGCGCGTCCTCGATTTTGGGGTTGCCAAGGCCCAAGTGCGGTCTGGGGCCACCAAAGACGGCCAGATGAAGGGCAAATTGTCCTACATGTCACCGGAGCAGCTGAACGGTCAAGAGGTCGACCGTCGCTCAGACGTGTTCTCGGCGGGCATCGTGTTGTGGGAGGCCCTCGCTGGGAAGCGCCTGTTTGCGGGAGCCGACACCGGTGAAATCCTGGCCAAGGTGTTGCGGTCGGAGATCCCGACTCCGAAGTCGTTGTTGCCCGACCTCCCTCAACAAGTGAGCGACGTCGTGATGAAAGCCTTGGAGCGCGATGCCGCCCAGCGCTTTCAGACTGCCAAGGATTTCGCCGTTGCCCTGGAGCACGCAGCGCCAGGCGCGACCGCGCATACGATCGGCGAATGGGTGCGTGACAACGGCGGAGAGGAACTCGCGGAGCGCGCCAACCTGGTCGCGATGGTCGAAAGTCATCCCATGGATGGCCTCGACGAGATCAGCTCTCGCATCGAAGCCGTGCGTGGCCGGCCCTCGTTTCCGTTCTTGGACCCGGCCGTCCCTGCTCCCGAAGAAAAGGCCTTCGGGGCTGGCCTGCTCCAGCGAGACGAAGGCTGGGTACGGCGACGCGTCATCGCAGTAGCGCTGATCGCGCTCGCGATTGGTGGCTTCTACGGGGTTTTGAAATCCCAGCAGGCACCCAAGCCGCCTGTCGAAGAGCCGCTGCCGGCCGCGAAGACTCCGGCTCCACCACAGCCAAAGCCGCTTCCCAATCCCGAGAGCTCGTTGACTCCGCCGCCTTCGCCGGCGCCTTCGTCGGTGCCTTCTCAGCCAAGTACGACACGGCCGTTCGTCGCCAAGCCGGCGTCGCGTCAGCCCGAGAAGAACTGTAATCCGCCGTACACGATCGACGAACGCGGCATCAAGAAGCCGAAGCTGCATTGCCTCGGATCTAGCGGTCGTTGAAACGCGCGGCTCGTAGCCGCCCTGGGCTGGATGCGGTTCCAAACGCGGCGACGGCCGTCGTCTGGCGAATTCCCTTTGAGTGACG
>CBINDO010000126.1:0-20771 GCA_966249405.1 uncultured bacterium
TATCCACGTTGTTCTGCAGGATGTACACCAAAGCGTTGGGCACACCGACCTGATTGCCGGTATCGTCGTCGGCGCGGCCCGGCGTGATCACACGACCGGACAAACGGGTTGGCGTTGCCTCTTCACACTTCGGCAAAAACGAACACAACTCACACGAGCCGCCACCACCCGCGACACATTCCGTGGGCGTGTCGATACCACCGACGCAAACTTCGCCGCTGGCGCAACTCAGTCCTTCGTCGGCACAGTTGACGATGTCACCGCACTCGTCCGTCGTGTAGCCGCACTTCCAGCCGATGTCCGCGCACTTTAGGGTCCCACACTCGGGGTTACCACCCGTCGGCACGTCGATGATGTCGGTATCCGCAGGCGGCGTGACGGGCGGCGGCGCGGGATTGCCGCTGTCGTCGGGGCCCGACGACGCCGTGGTCGTTGGCTCCGCCGTCGGCTGAGGACGTTCGATCACGGGCGCTTGATCGGGTTTGGCAGTCGAGCAACCGGCAAGCGCGGCCAGCAACGACGTGCCCAGCCCGAGCAATCCCATCGTTCTGCCATTCGGGTAGTTCAAAAACGTGTGCATGCAGTGAGTGAATCGCATTCCAGTTGGCAACCCTTCGCGAAAAAACACGCTTTCGCAAGCGAGCGTTCAAAACTCAGGAGCGGTCGGGAACAGCTCTCTGCTGCCAATCGAATGTCGCAGTGAGAACGTTTCCCACCCGGAAATTCCAGCTCATTGTGACAGATTCATGAACCGTATCGCATCGTGCGACCGCCCTTCGAACCACTTCCAGATTACGCGCAAACGCGCCGGGTTATCGGCGACCTGCGCGCCTCCTGAACGAGCTCGAAAAAACTAGCGGGGCCTGCGTTTAGAGGTGCCTGCCCCGCGTTCGCTGCGCAACCTCACCGCAGCTCGAGTGACGTTCGGGGCTTGCCACGGTGAAACTTTGCCGTAAATCGCTAAGCGTGTCCGCAACACTCTCGATCCTCGATCTCGCCTTCGTGCCGGAAGGCGCCACCCCAGGCCAAGCGCTCGCCGACAGCGTCGTCGCCGCACAGAAGGCAGAGGCTCTGGGTTACCAACGGATTTGGTACGCCGAGCACCACAACATGGCGGCGATCGCTTCCTCGGCGACGAGCGTCGTGATCGCTCACGTGGCGGCCCACACCAAGAAGATCCGCTTGGGCGCTGGCGGTATCATGTTGCCGAACCACTCACCGCTCGTGATCGCCGAACAGTTCGGAACCCTGGAGAGCCTGCACCCCGGCCGCATCGACCTGGGCTTGGGGCGCGCGCCAGGAACGGACCCGGTCACGACCCGCGCGCTGCGAGTCGAGCCGATGGCGGCGGAAGCGTTCCCCAACGACGTACTCGAGCTCCAGGCGTTCCTCGGCGATCGGAGCCGGGTGCCGCAGGTCGAAGCGACCCCGGGCAAAGGCACCCGGGTGCCCTTGTACATCCTCGGTTCCTCCTTGTTTGGCGCGACCCTGGCGGCACGTTTGGGCTTACCGTTCGGCTTCGCGTCCCACTTTGCACCGGCGGCCCTGCGCGACGCGGTTCGGATTTACCGCCGCGACTTCCAACCGTCGGCACAACTGCAGGCGCCGTACGTGATTGCCGGACTGAACGTCATCGCCGCGGATTCGAAAGCGGACGCGGAGTTCCAGCGCCAATACGTGCAACGGGCGCGCGTCAAGGCGCTGCTCGGGCGCGGGCGAAACTGGACCGACGTGGAGGCCGACGAAGTCCTCGAATCTCCAGCCGGACAGTCGATCACCGCCATGGCGCGTTATTCGGCCGTCGGCACGGGCGCAGAGGTGCGGCAATACATCGACGAGTTCGCCGAACTCGCGCAAGCCGACGAGTTGATCACGGTTCACCCCTCGCCGACGTTGGCTGCGCGGCTGCGCTCGCTCGAGATCTTGGCCGAGGTGTGCAGCGTCGGTGCGGCGGCCTAGGAAGCTGGTCTACGCGGGCGGAGCCCCTGTTGGCGAGCGCGAACGCCGATTAACAACCCGGCACAGACGCCGTACCCTGGGTCCGTGCCCGAACGTTGCCCGAGCCCCCGACCTCCGATGAGTTTCGCAGCCACGTGCCGGTTGGTGTTCGTACTCGCCGTGGGTTCGGGTCCGTGCGCTGCGTGCGCGCCACACGGACCCGAACCGACCGGCAACACCGGCTCACCACACGTCGACGACGATGTCTCGAGGCTCAGTGCCCAAGCGCTCGGTTCAGCCGATAACCTTCAGCTTTTCTTGCTTTTTGGTCAGTCCAACATGGAGGGAATTCCGCTCCCCGAAGCCGACGACCTTGCCGTAAACCCACGAATACAAGTCCTCGGCTACCAATCCGGCTGCCTCGAACGCGAGTGGAATCGCTGGGCCTTCGCCGCCCCTCCGTTGCACCGGTGTTGGGCCGGGGTTGGGCCGGGTGATGGTTTCGCCAAGGCGTTGGCCGAGCAGTGGCCCACGGAAACGATCGGCTTGGTCCCGGCAGCGATCTCGGGCGCGCCGATCTCCCTGTACCGCAAGGAAGTCGTGTCGGAGCTTCGAGACCAGTTCGAACTCCCGCCTAGCAACGCGTGGAGCGGCGGCTACGACATGTTGTTGGCGCGCGCACGCGTCGCCCAAGGTAGCGGCACGATCCGCGGGATCTTGTTTCACCAAGGTGAAGCCGACGTCGGCAATCGGCATTGGCTCGAGCAAGTTGCCGAGGTCGTGGCCGACCTTCGCCGCGACCTCGGACTCGGCGAGGACGTGCCGTTCATCGCGGGAGAGCTCGTGTACGGTGGATGTTGTTCTGGCCACAACGCCGTCATCGCCGAGCTGCCGAGCTACGTCCCGAACGCCCACGTCGTGTCGGCAGCGGGCCTCTCGGCGATTGATCGTTACCACTTCGACCTCGCGGGTCAAAGGGAGCTCGGCCGGCGTTATGCAGAGGTGTTCCTAAAGGCGATCGCTCAGCGCGGATCGGCGCCGTAGGAGCGCCAGTTCTTCTCGAGAACCAAGCGCGCCCCACGCGCAAACGTCACGTAGGACCACGCCCACTGGAACAGCACGATGATGCGGTTGCGAAAGCTGCTCAGGTAGTAGATGTGAACGAGCAACCAGGCCATCCACGCCATGAAGCCGGTCATCTTGAAAGCGCCCGATTGCAGGATTGCTCTGCTCCGGCCAATCGTCGCCATCTGACCCTTGTCCCAATATTCGAACGGCTCGACGGCGCGGCCGTTGACCCGCGCCAGGATCGCTTTGCCGATGTAGCCCCCTTGTTGGATCGCGACCGTGGCCACGCCGGGAAGGGGTTGTCCGTTGGGGCCTTTGGTGTGCGCCTGATCGCCCGCAACAAACACCTCATCGTGTCCCTCGACGGTCAAGTCGGGGCGCACCATGACCCGCCCTTGCCGGTCGAGCTCGGTGCCTAGCTCTTTGCCGAGCTTGGCGGCCTGCACGCCCGCCGCCCACAACGCGGTGCGCGTGGGAATGAACTCGGCGTCGACGGTGACGCCGGCCGCGGTGATCTCCATCACGCGGCGCTTGGTCCAGACCTCGACTCCGAGCTTTTCCAGGTCTTTGGTCGCGTGGGCGGTGAGGTCCGGTGAAAAGGACGGCAAGATCCGTTCACCCGCTTCGACCAGGATGATGCGGGTATGGGTGGGGTCGATGTTGCGGTAGTCACGCGCCAACGTGTAACGACTCATCTCTCCAATCGCACCGGCCAGCTCCACGCCGGTGGGTCCACCTCCCACGACGACGAACGTGAGCAGAGCTTTTTGCTCGACGGGGTCCTTCTCGCTCTCGGCACGCTCGAACGCGCTGAGCACGCGGCGCCGAATCTCGGTGGCTTGCTCCAAGGTCTTGAGACCGGGCGCGTTCACCTCCCACTCGTCATGACCAAAATACGAGTGCTGCGCCCCGGCCGCCAACACCAAATAATCGTAGCTGAAATCGCCGCGCGTCGTGGTCACCTTCCGCTCCGTCAGGTTTACGTTGCTGACGTCGGCTTGAAGCACCTTGACGTTGCGATAACGCGCCAACATGCCGCGGATGGGTGCGGCGATCTCGGCGGGGCTGAGCCCTGCCATCGCTACTTGATACAGCAGCGGCTGGAACAGGTGGTGGTTGCGTCGGTCCACGAGCAGGACCTCGACTTCGTCGTGGTTGCCGAGCCGCTTGGCGCAGTTGATGCCCGCAAATCCTCCACCGACTACTACTACCCGCTTTTGCTGCTTCGTCATGACTTCTCGACGTTACTCCTTGGGCGACACGGCATCGCCCACCAACTCGAGCACACTACTCAACCGTGACTCGATCGTCTCGACCTGGTCTGTGCGCGTGCCCAACCTGACGCTGGTATTCACTCGCGGGGCTCCCATCGAGTGAACGGCCTCGTGACAGGCTCGTAGCGCAGCGAAAACCGCGTCCCACTCGCCTTCGACGTTGGTGCCGTAAGCGTGCAGTTTGGGGTTCAATCCCGCCGCGAGCAGCACGCGCTCGCACTCGGCGATGTATTGGCTTAGGCTCACTCCGACACCGAGCGGCACGACCGAAATATCCGCAATGACCCGCATGTTCAAATCCTCGACGATGTAGTGGAAATTCACCAGCGTATTCGTTGGCTTTCGAACCGCCGTACGAGCGGCACGGTTGCCTCCGCGCGGGCGCAGCGTTTGGGAAACGCTCCCCACGTCCATGAGGCCAGCGACATGGCCGTGCAATGGCAATACGGACTCCAAGCAACGTGCCGGGTTCGGTACCGGCCGCACGGCACCGGCGGCGCTCCGTTTCCGATACGACAGGAACCCGGGCTCACCGGTCGATGAAGAACCGCCACGGGGGGTATCGGCGGTTCCGCCAAGCGAAGCTTCCAAAGTTGCCCGTGAACTTGACGCGGCGTCATGGCTGGTGTCACCGTTTGCGCGGGTGTTCGGACCATGACGATCCATCAGAAGATCTATCAATCTGCCGACCTTTACGACCTAGCCTTCAGCTACCGAGATTTCGACGCTGAAGCCCGGTTCCTCCGCGACCTCTACACGTCGCGGCGAGGTAACGCGCCGGGCTCGTTCCTCGAACTCGCCGCCGGGCCAGCGCGACATGCGCTGGAGATGAGCAAACAGGGGCTCGCCGCCGTCGGTTTGGATCTCGTGCCGGAAATGGCGGCGCGCGGCTTCGCGCTCGCCAAAGAGCGCGGCTTGGCGCTCGACTACGTCGTCGCCGACATGGCCAACTTCACGCTCCCCAAGCCCGTGGACGTGGCTGCGTGTCTGCTGATATCCGCGACGTACCTCACCACCGATGAAGCTTTCCTGGCGAACCTACGCTGTGTTCACCAAGCGCTGACACCGGGTGGCCTATACGTGCTCGAGCTGCCGCTACACGAAGCCGACATGGTACGCCCGGAGACGCAACACCAGCCTCACCGCGAGTGGGAGATGCAGGACGCCAACGGCAGCCTGTCGGTGACCTGGCGCGAAGAGCCGCGCCCCCCCGGTTCTCTGACACATACCGCGACGGCGAAGTTGGTGTATCGTCCAGTGTCTGGGCCAGTCATCGAACTGGAAGAGCGAGCCGTGCAGCGCGAATACCGCGCTCGCGAAGTCGTTCACCTCGCAGAGCAAGCGCAGTTTCGGGTGGCAGGCGTGTGGGGCGACTGGAACACGCACGTCGCCTTGACGAGCCCCGAGGCGTGGCGGCTGCTGGTAGCGCTCGAACGTCCCTGAGCCTCGGCCGTGAAACGCAGCGGCAAGCGGCGCGAGTGCGCTCGCGTCGGTGGTTCGACGGAGCGACGCCGGGGCAACGTGCAACAGCCTTGCGCTAGGGCGTTTCGGGCCAATACACGAGCCGTATTTGCTTCTTTTTACTTCGTGCGCGAGCGATACGGGCACGCGCAGATCGCTGGGACGGCGCGATGACACACCAGCGAGCCGTCGTGTAAAGATCCGCTGGGGTTGTACCAGCGCGTGACCCTCGAAATCGCGCGCAAAAACCACTCGAACTGGGGTCTCGACGAAGCGTCTGCCGGACGTCAATGTGAGCGCAACCGCCTGCTTCGAGCCACTCCGGCTCTGCACGTAAAGTTATCGGATCCCATGCCCGCACACACTCGACTGGCACGCGCAGCTCAACGAGTTGAACGCCGCGTCTTCTTGAAGGCCCTTGCTCTGGGCGTTTCACTGCCCGCTGCTGCACGCCTGAGTCAACTTGCGACCGCGCAAGCCACGGGCGCTCAGAAGCGCATGATGGTGTTGTTCCTTCCGCACGGCATCGCACCCGAGCACTACAACCCCCAAGTCAACGCGAGCAACCCGACGGAGTTCGCGCTCGATCAAACCAACGCCAGCACGCTGGCTCCGCTCGAGCCTTTCAAGAAGTACGTCAACGTGTATCAGGGCTTCCAATACTACGGCGAAGCGGCTGCTCACGATGGCGTCGTCAACTTCCTGTCAGGTTACCAAGGGCCAGACGACACGACGCCGCGCACGTCGCTCGAACACGTGATCGGCAAGGAGTTGGGCGTCAAACCGTTGATCCTCGGCGCGTGCGCCAACCGCGGCTTTGGGCTGGACTTGAACTCGAAGGTTTTTTGGAACGGCACGCCCGTCGATCCCGAGAAGGACCCCTCTGCAGTGGCGGATCGGTTGTTCTCTGGCAGCGCCGCGCCCACCGCCCCCGACGGTCAACCCAACCCGGACCTCAAGCTACGCGCCGCGTTGCTCCAGCTCAGCGCGAGCGAACTGAGCGAGTTGCAGGCTTCGGTGAACGATCTCACCTCCGAGAAGACCAAACTGCAGACGCACCTCACGTCCCTGCAGAACCTCAAAGCCCACGCCGACGAGGCGGTCAGCGGCGGCGGTGGACCCTCGGCGGTCAACACGTGCGGCGCAATGCCGAACATGCCGCTGGTCGAGCAGGTCCGCGCCGCGAGCGCGGGACAAGTGGTCACCCAAGGCAGCAACAACGATTACTTCTTCCAGGAAGCGAACTTCCCGCTCATCTTCCAAGCGCAGCTACAGCTAGCCGCGCAGGCGTTGATCTGCAACGCAGCTCCGATCATCGGGGTGCAGCCACTGTACACGACGAGTGAGATCGACTTCACCTTCGCGGGCGCTCCGGGGTCGCATCACAGCGCCTTGTCTCACATCGGAATCCAGCCCGCGCCCACGTACATGTGGGACTCACCGGTGTCGATCAACAACGCCGCCGTCGAGGCGCGCGCGTCTTTCGCCAAGGCTCAGCGCTGGTTCACTCAACAGCTCGTCGACCACGTGGTCAGCCTGCTCGCGGAGACCGACGATCCGACGGCACCGGGCACCAAGGTGCTGGACAACACGCTCATCTACTGGGCGAGCGAGATCTCCGACGGCGCCAACCACCTGCGCGCCAGTGTCGTCGAATACCCGGGCACGCCGGTGCACTTGCCGCTCGTCACCATCGGCGGCGCAGCTGGCGCTCTAAAGACGGGACGGGTGGTCTCCTTCGACATCAACAGCGTGGACACGAAGCCCTACACCGCGCGTTCCGCTACCGATCTTTACCTCACTTTGGCCAAGGCCATGGGGGCAACCAACGCCACCTTCCCGGATACCTCGGGCGTGGTCAGCGAGGTGTTGGCATGAATACCTCTTCTTCTTCCGCGTCGAGGATCACGATGAAACGCTCCTTCACTGGTGGACTTGCTGGTGCTTGGGCGCTGCTGGCCGCGGTCGCGTGCGGCTCAGAGGCCCCGAACACGGCCGAAACCAACTCGAGCCCAACCGTCACCCCGACGCCCCAACCGACCGAGACCGGGACGCCTGGCACGACCCCAACCACGGGTAACACGGACGTTCCGCCCGTGACGCCGGGCGAGCCAGCGGCGCCGCACCCGCCGAAGGATACGCCCAAGATCGAGAATTGTTCGGGCTCAGCCGTTGGTGCACCGGTGCTGCGTGCGCTCACGCGTACGGAGTTCGAGAACTCGGTCAACGACATCTTCCCCGGCATCGCCGGCAAGTGGAGCAACTCCCTGCCCTCCAACCTCGTCTCCGGCGCTGGTTTCGACAACGATGCCACTGCCGCAATCGGCGAACAAACCGCCGAGCAGCTGTTGAACACCGCTGAGTCGATCGGTAACGCGGTGTCGGCGTCGTTGACGTCGCTGTTACCGTGCGCCAGCTCGGCGGACGCGGCGTGCGCGGGTGAGTTCATCGACACCTACGGCGAACGCCTCTTCCGTCGGCCAGTCACCGAGGCGGAGAAGACCCAGTATCTGGCTTTCTTCGACACGGCGCTCGCAGACACCGACTTCAGCAAAGCGATGAAGTGGCTCACGGCGGCGCTCATTCAGTCTCCGAAGTCCGTGTACCGCAGCGAAATCGGCTCCGTCAACGGGACCACACGTAGCCTGTCGCAACACGAGGTGGCAACTCTGCTCGCCTATGCGTTCACCGGAACCACGCCTAGTGCGGACCTACTGGCAATGGCGGATCAGGGTCAACTGACGAACCCGGCCGAGGTCGCCAAATCACTCCTTCGGACCGAGCGCGGCAAAGAAACGCTTCACCGGTTCTTCGAAGCATACACGGGTTACGTGCGGGCTGCCTCGAAGTCGAAGCCCGCGGCACAGACGGGCGACCTCACCTACAACCAAATCAGCCCAGACATGGTGATGGAGATGCGGGCGTTCCTTGAGCACTTACTGTTCGATCAGGACGCAACTTGGCAGGAGGTGTTGACCAGCACCACCACATTCCCCTCGCAGAAGCTCGCCGACTTCTACCGCATGACAACGAAGCCCAGCTCCGACTATGCAGCCGTCGAGCGGCCCGAAGGCATCGGTATCATGGCACAGGGCGCGTTTTTGGCGGCCCACGCCAACGCGGACGCCTCCTCGCCCACCCAACGTGGCTTGTTCGCCTATACCAACTTGTTGTGTCGCGCCAAGCCGCCCCTCCCCGATGATGTCCCACCGTTGCCAACCGCAGCCACGGGTCCGCAGACCACGCGTCAGCGCTACGAGGAGCAACACGCCTCTGGTGGCTGCGCCAGCTGCCATGTGTTGTTCGACCCGATCGGTTTTGCGTTCGAGCACTTCGACGAGGCCGGCCGGTATCGAGACCAGGAAGACAACCTGCCGATTGACCCCACCGGTTCGCTGGTGTCGGCTCAGGGTGAGACAATCGAGTTCGCGAGCCAGGAAGATCTGGCAGCCAAACTGGCCGTGCTGCCCGAGGTTCAGGCGTGTTTCGCAAGTTATCTGGCAACCTACGCGTTCGGCACCACGAAGGCTTGCCTCGCTACCGCGTCGGTGCCCGCGATGCAGCAGGGTGCAATGAGCGTCGTCGATGCGTTTGCGTCACTCGCCGCCGAACCGCACTTCACGAGCCGTTCGGCCCAGTAACGGCGGGGGGCCGCGGAAGCGGTGCGGATGGCTCACGGCGGCTCCGCCGTGAGCCAGTTCTCGATTGACGCGCCGCGAGGCCGCCCTTAGCGTCGCGCGGGATGAACGTAAGTTTCGTGCTGGCGTCGCTGTCGCGCAATGCGGGCGGGCTGTTCGACTCCGGCCGACGCCTCGCGCAAGAGGTTCATCGCCTACCCGAGACACAGGTGAGCGTCGTGGGCTTACGCGACGAGCACACCGACGCTGATGCGAGGTTGTGGGCGCCACTTGCCACGACAGCGTGCGAACCTTTGGGCCCCAAGCTCCTCGGTTGGGCGCCGGACTACGGCAAGGCCCTCCGCCGTCAGCATCCAGACCTCGTGCACCAACATGGGATTTGGACCCTGGGCTCCTTCGAAACCACCCGGTTCTGCCAAAGCGCTCACGTGCCGCTGGTGATTTCCATGCACGGCATGATCGACCCCTGGGGGCTCCAGCACTCCAAGTGGAAGAAACGTGCCGCCTGGCTTGGCTACCAGAATGCCAACTTGCAGAAAGCTGGCTGCATCCTGGTCACCTCCAAGAACGAAGCTGGCTACGTCAGGGACTGCAAGATCACGACCCCCATCGCGGTGCTCCCCAACGGTGTGGATCGCGCGCCAAGCGTAACCTCGTCTCCCGCGTGGCAAGGTGTTTTGGGCAGCGAACGCCGGGTCTTGTTGTTCCTCGGGCGCATTCACCCCAAGAAGGGCGTCTTCGAGCTCGTGCGTGCGTGGGCTCGCTTCGTGGCGAGTTATCCCGACCGCGCTCGCAATTGGACGCTGGTGGTTACGGGTTGGGACGACGGTGGACACGAAGCAAAGCTGCGGGCGTTGGCTACCGAACTCGACCTGCGGCTGCCGTTCTTTCACATGACGGGGCCGTTGTTCGGTGCCGACCGCGACGTAGCCTTGTCTCACGCGAGCGGTTTCGTGTTACCGTCTCATAGTGAAGGCATGCCGCTGGCCGCGTTGGAAGCGCTAGCAGCAGGCGTACCGACGCTCCTCACCGACGCTTGCAATTTGCCGCAAGTCACGGCCGAGGGCGCAGGTTTGCGCATTGGCGCCACGGTGGAAGACATCAGCGACGGCATGGTGCGGCTCGCGGCGCTCACCCGCGAGCAACACTCGGAGATGTCTGCCAAAGCAAGAGCGCTCGCGGAGACCGTGTTCTCGTGGCCCAGCATTGCGCGGGACACGGCGCGGATCTACGCGTGGCTACTTGGCTCGGGGCCACGGCCCCGTGACCTCTTGGTCTGACCTCAGCGCGCCCGCTGAGCAGGCGAAGAGCGTGCATCGCGGGATGTTACAACTTGCAGATGTAGCCAAGCTCGTAGCCGCAGGGAAGGTCGTTCCAAGCGCCCGAAGTCAACTCCGCGCAGTCTTCGTAGCCACCCCAGTCGTTGGGTTCGCCGTAGTGCCAATACGCGAAGTCGAGATCACTCCCGTCGCCCCAACGAAACACCCCTTCCTCGTAGGAATCGTCGAGCCCGATCCACCACGAGGTACCAACGTTGAGCGAGCTCGAAGTCTCCGTCAGCCAATCGTTTTCGTCCTGGGTGTGGATGGCTGCCAACGTCCCACCGAGGTTCTCGCACTCGGCCTGAGCTGCCCAATACGTGATCCGTTGGAAGCAGAAAGCGTACTCGTCGCCGCTTTCGTCAGCGATCGTCACACACTGAGGGCACCCGTTCGCCTCGTCGACGAGGTCGTTGCAGTCGTCATCCACCAGGTTACAGGCTTCGTAGGCGCCTGGGTAGACCGCGGCGTTCGCGTCGTTGCAGTCGTGGTCACATCCCGACACGCCGTCGCCGTCTTCGTCAACGGTGCTCGGATCTATGCAGCGCATGTCACTCGCTACCGCCGGAGGGCGATTCTGCAAGTAGTCTCTCAGTTGCCCAATCGCGTAGTGGACGGTCTCGGTGTCGTATTCTTTGCCGGGATCTTCGGCGGCAGCCTCCGAGATGAGGGTCTCGAGAGTATCTACCTCTCCCAACAAGTCCAGCTCCGCAACCAACGCGCTCAGCCGTGAGTAAGCCGCGGCCAACTTCTGACGGCAAGCGAGCGAAGCTTCACACATTTGCTGCAGTCGCCCATAGCCGTTCCACACCGAGGCCCAGGCGTCCCCGAACGTCTGATCCGTGCCCCACGGGATCCACTGCCACTGCGCCCCGACCGGTCGATACACGAAGTAGTTGTTACGCGTCGCTGCGTAACCGTCCCAGTGAGACAAATACAGCTCGGTCGCGGCAAACGCGACGTAGGCGTCGAGGTCCACCCACGGCGCGACATCGGTCTCGAAGGTTTCTGGATTCGTCATCGAATCCAGGGCATCTGTCAGTTCGTACAGGTCACCGAACGCGACGTCGGTACCGCGGTCTTGATCGAACGTAGGTATGGCGTCCGTGAAGAAATCCGAACCGTACGACCCTTCGTAGAGGTTGCCGTCGGAGTTCGGGAACCAGTGGTCGAGGAACTCGGCGTTGTCGACCACTTCGATCGTCGCGTACAGTCCCTTGAGTTGGCCATTGACGGTCACGCGGGCGTAGCCGGTGCGCGGTGCTGGTACGCCCATGGCGCGAAACAACTCGTAGGCCAGCTGCTCGTGGAGCATGCTCGCGTCTTGAACCAGGTTGTTGACGGCGAGTTTGTTCAACCCGAACAAGCGTTGACCCTTTACGAACTCGTTCGCTTTGAGCAAGAAGGAGCACTTCTCGTCGAGGGTGCGAGCCGACCCCAGTCGTCCCTTGAGACGGACCCCGATGTCCGACAAGGCCAGCGTCTCTCCATCGGCCAACGTCACCTCGAGCGCGCCGTGCACGTAGGTCGACGCGTCGTTGTGCAACCCAGTGACGGACTCGTCGGGCAAGGTGATCGCGATTTGGACGATGTTTTGGTTGTTCAGAAGCTCCCCGGCTCGAGTCCAAGGGTCGAGAGGTGCCGTCGTCTCGGGGTCAGTCGACGTGGCTCCGAGCGTCGAAGCGAGTGATTCTGAGGCCGTGGGCGCACTCTGCCCTTCACCGTCGGAGGTGGCCGCGCCCGTCCCTGTCGTGGAGTTGCTCGCAGGCGACTGGCCGCTCGCCGTCGATGCGCCGCTCGAGTCGAGGACTTCCGTCGACTCGGTGTAATCGCCTCCGTTCGTGGGCGCTGGCGCAACAGACGTTCCGGCCTCGATCGGTGGGGGACGGCCACTCGACGTTGTGGACGAAGCGTCGTACTCACCGCCCGCGTCGAACGCCACCCGTTCGCTAGACGCACCCGCGTCCGAAGGCACACCGAAGTTGCGCTCGCCGTCGTCCCCACAAGCACTGACGACGCCGACGCCAACCAGAATCAATCCACTCAATCGATAAGCCAAGTTATCCGTTCCTCACCAAGTTGGGCCACCCGGGACGTAAAACACCCGTGCAACTGTGTCACTTATCGCAGCAAAAGGACGCCCTTTCGTCGTCGCCCGTGATCTGGGCTTACAGCCTGGACGTACGCCGCCGACCTAGCGATGTTCACGGAAGCGCACAGACATAGGGAAGCTGCGCGTCGCAATCGAGGTCGTTCCAGGCTCCAGAGCCCGTGATCTGAGTGCAATCCTCGTTTCCACCGGCGTCGTTCGGCTCACCCCCACCCCAGTTGGAGTAATCGACGTCGCTGCCGTCCACCCACGCGAATTGCCCCTCGTAGCCGTCATCGGTGAACCCAAGCCAAAAGTCCCCGGCGAAGCCGCGCTCGGCCGCCAATGCGACGATCTCGTCCTGGTCTCCTTCGCTGTGAATCGCGACCAGCGCGCCACCCTGAGCAACACAGTCGGCTTCGGCATACGAGAAGGACTGGCGGTGAAAGCAGAACGCATACCGACGGCCGTTCGACTCGGCTTCGTAACAGCTTGGGCATTCGTCGCTTTCATCGACCTCACCGTTGCAGTTGTCGTCCAGCATGTTGCAAGCCTCTGCGGCGGCTGGGTATACGTCGGCATTGCCATCGTCGCAGTCTTCGCCGCAACCAGACGCGCCGTCACCGTCGAGATCGACCGTCGCCGGGTCTGCACACACGAGCTGTTCCGCGACGTTTGCGGGGCGGTCGCGCAGGAACTGACGAGTGGCTTCAATCGCCTCCCAGATCGAATCGGACCCATACTCCTTGCGCGGATCGGCGTCTGCGGCGTCATGAATCAGCGCCTCCAACGCATCGACACGGCCCAGCAAGTCGAGCTCGGTGAACAGTCCCATCAGACGATTGTATGCCGCCGCCATCGCGTTCCGGCAATCCTGCGAGCGGGTGCACATGCGATGCACTCGCGCGTCCCCGAGCCACACGGAGTAGCTCGCGTCGCCGAACGTTTGATCGAGCCCCCAGGGGATGAACGTCCAAGCGGCGGCTTGGTTGGGGTACAAGAAATAGTTGTTACGGGTTACCGCGTAGCCGTCCCAGTGGGCCAGCATCAGCTCGGTCGCCGTAAAGCGAGCAAACCAATCGGTGTCGACGTGGGGCCCTAGGGCCGTCATGAACGAACTTGGTTCGGCCACCGCATCGAGCGCCGCCGCCAAGGCGTACAAGTCCGCGAAGGCAACATCCTGGCCACGATCTTGATCGAAGCTGTCGAGTCTCCCGCTCTCGAGGTCACTCCCGTATGCGCCCTCGTAGAGGTTACCTGCGTCTCCCCCATACCAATGGTCGAGGAAACTCTCGTTGTCGACGACCTCTATCGTCGCGTACAAGCCATAGGGTTGCTCGTTCAGCGAGACCGTAGCGTAACCCGTCCGAGGTGCGGCAATACCCATCTCACGAAACACGAGGTACGCGAGCTGCTCGTGGATCATGCTCGGATCTTGCACCATGTTGTTGAGCGCGAACTTGCTCAAACCCAAGAGCTTCTGACCGGGAACGAACTCGTTCGTCTTGATCAAGAACCCCGCCTTCTGGTCGAGGTTGCGCGCCGAGCCCCACATGCCTTTGAGGCGCACGCCCACGTCGGCCAACGTGAACACGGTCGCATCGGATAGCCGCACCTCGATGTCGCCATGGACGTATGCTCGGGGGTCGTTTCGCAGCGCAGACTCTTGTTCGTAGTCCAACGTCAGCGCTACTTGGCTGATTGAAGAGTCCGAAAACAGCGGCTCGGCTTGCCGCCAGATCACTTCGCTTGACGAGACCTCGGCTCCTGCGTCCGGACCCGCGTCGGCGGGCTCGCCCGTCTCACTGGTTGATTCCGTCCCAGCATCGAGCGCCGGGCTCTCGGATGGCGCGCACGGCGTACAGGCGGTGGAGTCTCCGCCCCCACTGGAAACGCCCGCCTCCGCCCTAGTTCCCCCGTCCTCGCTCGGCACGGCCTCGACCGACGCTGGGTGGCCGGAGCCGCACGCGAACACGAACGGCGCGATCAGACACGCGAGCTTACTCGGGTGCAAAAACCGCCGAGTAGCATTGGGGAAAGGGGCCGGGCGATGCCGTCGAGCCGACGCGTCCTCGGGGGAAACGTTGCCAAGAGGACGCTCGCGCCGGGCTCCAACGGATGAGTGGGTAAGCCGCAAATTCACTGCCGCAATCCTAGCAGCTTGGCACATCGATGAGCGCCGCGGGAGACGTTTCTCCGCGCCTGCCCCAAGGCGGAACCCCGCGCGGTCCCGCTTCGGTGGGTCACTCGGTCACTACCAGCCCGTGGGGACTCTTTACACTTGCAGAGTTCGCTTCGACTGAACCGGACTCTGGGGATAAAAGCATGCCCGCACTCATGCGAACGGCGCTCACACCCAACAGTTGGCTCGACTTCACCGAGCACTGGTTGACCACTGACGAGTCCGTTGCACTCTACGCCGAGGTCTTGGCGGCTGTGCCGTTCGAGCAGCGCTCAGTGACGATCTTCGGCCGGAGCGTGCCGCAGCCGC
Organism: uncultured bacterium; assembly: GCA_966249405.1. GTDB lineage: Bacteria > Myxococcota_A > Polyangia > Polyangiales > Polyangiaceae > SZUA-265. The sequence goes on from CBINDO010000126.1 coordinate 15,279, forward strand.
GGTTGATAGGTTGGTGTGGGACAACGTCGTATCGCTACAGCGGACTCACCCTGTCGCCGCGCCCAGTTCCCCCATGTCTCACACCGATTTTGGCGCGCGTCTCCGAACACTCCGGGACGAGCTTCAACCACCTGCTCCTCAACCTCTACCGCGACGGCCGGGACAGCATGGGAATGCACGCCGACGACGAGGCCGAGTTGGGCCGCGATCCGGTCGTGGCGACATTAACCCTGGGCGCAACTCGCAAATTCTTGTTGCGGGCCCGGCAAGGCTCTCACCGCGTCGAATACGCGCTGGGAGACGGTTCGCTGCTGATCATGGGAGGCCGCTGCCAAGCCGAATACGTCCACGGCATCCCCAAGACCCAAAGGCCGGTAGGCGCCCGCCTGTCCGTCACCTTCCGCCGTGTGGAGAACGGATGAACTGACCACTTGACGTTCGAAACGTTGCTCTGTTGACTACACGCCCAACCAACACGGCAAGTCATGGCGACGTTAATCCTGGTCGGTGGGCGAGACGCAGCATTGCGAGCGGCACAAGAGGCCGGACATCAGGTCATTCTAGTGAGCGATCGCAAGCCGCTACGGCGCCGACGCGAGCAGCTCCTCGGCTTCGTCGAGGTGGACCTGGCGGCAGCGGAAGAACGCCCCCTCAACTCGTTCGTGCGCGACGTCGAGCGGCTTGCGAGCAAGGCCGAGAGCGACGTCATCGGCGTGCTTGCCGCGACCGAACGCGCGGTGCTCCCTGCTGCTCACTTGCGAGCCGCCCTCGACGTTCCTGGAAACAGCTCCGAGTGTGCGTACCTTTGCCGCAACAAGCTCGCCATGAAGGAGAGCATCCGTTCGGCGGGGCTGCCATGCGCAGACTTCGCGGGCATCACGAAGCGCACGACCTCGATCTCGCTGGTTACGCGGCTAGGGTTACCACTCGTCATCAAACCCGCAGACTCCTCGGGTTCGCGCGGCGCGACCCTCGCCAAGCGGCAACGCGACGTGGAGCGGCACTTGACGCCGGGCATGATCGCCGAATCGTTCGTGCACGGCTTGGAGATGAGCGTCGAGTCGTTCGTCAGCGAGGGCGAGGTCATCTTTACGAACGTCACCGAGTACCTCTTGCCGCTCTGGGCCAACGTCGTGCCTGCAAACTTGCCTGCCGCGACGTTGTCGGCGATTGGCGACTTGAACAAGGCCGTGATCGCCACCTTGGGGATCCGTCGGGGCATGACGCATCTGGAGTTGTTCCTCACCGCCGAAGGGCCAGTGTTCAGCGAGATTGCAGCGCGTCCACCCGGAGGGTACGTCATGGAACTGCTGCAGATGGCGTACGGTTTCGATCCCTGGCAGACGGTGATCGACATCGAGCTGGGTAGGCCGGTGCGACTTCCCCAACGGGCGCGGGCCTATTCTGGAATGTGGCTGTTGCATCCGGGTCCAGGCATCGTCCGCCGGGTTTCGGGTTTACGCTCTTGTCAAAGCCTACCGGGCATCACCGAAGTCAGCTGCCGCGTGGCCCCCGGCGACACCCTGCGACAGCGCGAGGGGTCCGGTGAAAGTGCCGCCTACTTTTTGGCACGCGGCGAAAGCCGTCGTGAGGTGGTGGCGGCGCTCGAGAAAGCGCGTCGAACGCTCGCCATCGAACTGGAGTTCTGAACAGCTCGTGGACGCAGAGCCCAGCCTCGTCCCACTACCAAAACCTTTCCTCCACCAGCCGGTCGTGCCAACCTCGCCGCATGGACAAGTTCAGCGAGTGGAAAGTCGGCGAACACGGCCCGATTCAGAAGTTGGAATCGAACTTGTGGCGCGTCGAGGGGGAGGTCGCGGGCATGGCGTTGCGCCGCGTGATGGTGGTCGCCCAAATGGCGGACGGTGGCCTCGTGATTCACAACGCGATCGCCCTGGCCGAGTACTTGATGCACGAGATCGACGCGTTCGGAGAGGTGCGCTACATCGTCGTACCTAACGCCTATCATCGCTTGGACTGCGCGCGCTTCAAGCGCCGTTACCCTGACGCCAAGCTGGTCTGCCCCAAGAGCGCAGTAAAGCGCGTGAGCGAGATGGTGCCCGTGGATCTGACGTTCGACGCGTTTCCCAGCGACGAGGTCGTTACACTGAGACATCTCGACGGGACCAAGGAGGGCGAAGGAGTGCTGGTGGTCAAACACGGCGCTACCAGCAGCGTCGTGTTCAACGACCTCGTCTTCAACATGCCGCACGTCCCGGGAGCGATCGGATGGGCGATGCGCTACGTCACCAAGTCCACGGGCGGTCCGATCATTTCACGGGTCGCACGACTGCTCGTGGTCAAGGACAAGGCGGCCGTCGTGCGCGAGCTGGAGGGCCTCGCCGAGATCCCGGGGCTGAGTCGCATCATCGTGTCTCACCACGAAGTCATCGCGGACGAGCCCGCCGAAGTACTGAAGCGCCTGGCCGCTTCGTTGTGAGAATCGCGAAACGGCGAAACCATCGAGGACCGCCGAGAGACCGGTTGGGTGTGGGCACCGCCGAAGGCGATTTCCCGAGCCGACGGAAAAATGCGCAGGGCCTAGGCGCCTGACGGCAACGGCGTGCACGCTGCGGGAGGGTGTGGGAACCGCGCGATCGTCGTGGCGCGCTCGGAGCGGCGCGCCTCTGGCCAGCGTCTGGGCCTTTCCGGCACAACCATACGACGCGCGCTTTCAGTCGCCCGACCGCTGAGCTAGAACCGCTCTCATGCGTTTGTCGTCCGTCGTCTCGTCCGCCCCGTCGTCTTCATCGCGCGCGCCGCGCCGCACCCGCGTCGCGTCGTGTGTTGCACTGATGCTCGTCGTCGGTTGCGGTGAGACGGATTCTGGCGGGACGCCCGTCAACCCCACGACCTCGACGACGCCGAGCGTGACGCCTACGCCAGTCCCTGGCAACCCGCCGGTGACGCCGCCCAGTGGCAATCCGACCACGCCACCGGTCACTCCGCCGGTCGCGCCCCCAACGACTGGTACGCCGCCGGTCACCCCTCCAGTCACGCCGCCCCAGAATCCTCCTGTTAACCCAACAACACCTCCCCCCGTCAATCCCACGACGCCTCCAGACACGACGAGCACTCCGCCCGTCACCACTGACACGGGAGGCGACAGCTCAGAGCAGCCAACCTCGGATACCGGTGAGCCGCCCACGCCGGTTGGCCCCTGCCCTGCGAATCCCGGAACCGCGCCAAGCGGCAACTCCACCGCCACACACGTCGCGAGCGTCACGCAAGCCGAGAACGATTACGACTTCCATCTGTACGAGGGCCCGGTGTGGCTCGACGGGGCGCTGTACTTCTCCGACGTCAAGCCCAGCCCGTGGGACTCGAACATTCGCAAGTACGTCCCCGGTGTAGACGGGACGACCGACTTCTTGGTGGCAGCGGGCTCGAATGGTCTTGCGGTCGATGCCAACGGGGTTTTGCATTCGGCCACCGCACGCAAGAAGGAGATCTCGAAGTACGACCTCGCCACCAAGGAGCAGACCACCGCCGTTCCTGGCCCCTTCAACTCGCCGAACGACATCGCGATCGCGAGCGACGGCACCATTTACTTCTCGGACCAACAGCAAGGTGAGTTGCCGGCGGGAGGCAAACCCCAGGTCGTGCACTTCGTCAAGGGCGGGCAAGATGACATCTTTTCGGAGGATATCCAGCCGCCGAACGGCGTGCTGCTCTCGCCCGAGGAAGACATCTTGTATGTTACGGTAACCGGCAACGGCGTCATCAAGAAGGCCACCATCGGCGCCGATGGCAAGGCGGAGACGGTCACGGACTTCGCAACCGGCTTGCAAACGCCAGATGGAATGACGAAGGATTGCCTCGGCAACATCTACGTCGCAGAGCACAACGCCCAACAGGTTACCGTGTTCACACCCGACGGAACCAAGATCGCCACGATCAAGACGGGCACGGCCAACAACCAGAACGCGAACCCAACCAACGCAGCGTTCGGAGGCGCCGACGGGAAAACGTTGTTCATTACAGCCAGCTACTCGCTGTGGCAAGCCGAGATGCCGGTGGCTGGTTATCCCTACTGAAACCGCGCTCGGCAGCCTAGTACGGCCCGTGGCCTGGCCTCGATGTGGCACGTCTTCCGACTGCCACGACTGATCGACCAACAAATAGGCACGCTCAAGGCCCCACGTATTCGTCGACGATTCGTTTGGCCGCGTTCTTCACCGCAGGGCTCGCGTTAGCGCTGAGCTGCAGGACCAAACCAGGCAACAGCTGCACGTGATACCAGGTGGCGACCGCATCTTTGGCCCCGCCAGGAGATTGGTCCGCGATAGCGTCGGGCGAGCCGTCAAAAGCACGCGGCGGTGCGACATCTGCCGGCCACGGATGTTTGTGCGACGGCGCTTGCGCGCCTGCGACGTCGGGTCCCTTGCGACCCAACGCCACCATAGCCTCATCGGGCAAAGGCGCAGAGGTGATCCAGACCTCCAGCTCACGTTCACCCATCGCATCCATGCGGCGCCGTATCTCGGCGAGTTCGAGCCCAAGCTCTCCTCGCATGCGTTTGATCGCCAAGACACGCACCAACTGACTGCGCGCATAACGAGTGGCCGTTCCCCGCCGTTCGATCGGTTGAATCAAGTCTCGAAACACGTAATCGCGCAGCCGCCGCACCGGCACGCCACTGATCTGAGACAGCTCCGACATCAATAATCCGTGTTTCGGCGCCGGCGTCTTGGGCCGGGACCGAGTCATGCGCGACCGCGCCCAGCCCGAATGTTTTCTGACCATCTGATTACCCCTTCGTACCCCAGAATCTGCCCCGTGTCTGGCCCCGTACACACATGGCTTGTGTGCACGGTGGCTCCCGGCTGCCCGCGTACACGCGCTACCAGGTTGTACGGGGCTCACGGCTGCCCTACGTACACGCGTTACCAGGTTGTACGGGGCTCACAGCTGCCCTACGTACACGCGTTACCAGGTTGTACGGGGCTCACAGCTGCCACCGTACACACTTCGGATGGCGGTACGTAGGGGATCCGACCTCCCCGTACAATCGGACAATCGATGCGGGAGCCGGTCCGACCCCCCCGTACAATCACGCCGCGAGGGTCGCTCGCCCCGCGCACCCCTGGCGCTCAGGCGGCGCGACGCGTGAAGGCGTCGGCCACCTCGCCGCCAGTCGGGAGTCGCGGCGGCCCCGCGAGTCGCATTGCCTCCCACGATCGGCAGCTTCCGGGCGCCGGTCGTCCGCCAGCCCGACCACGCAACTTCGTCCACGTTTCACCACTCGGGCGCGGTGAGAAAACGTAGGCTTACACAAAGCCAAAAGCCAAGGTCAGGCCGCGTGCTAGGACCTAAACCGCATGGCTGGGAAAGTAACCGCGAACAAGATGGACGTGGTGACCAAGAAGTCGGGTCATCAAGTCACCGGTATGGCAGTCAGCGTGTGTCTGACACCCGCAGCGCCCAGCCCACTACCTATCCCCTACCCACTCATGGGGACGACGTCCGAAGGCATCGGCGACGGGACACTGC
>CBINDO010000127.1:0-20704 GCA_966249405.1 uncultured bacterium
CAACCATCAACGGCGAAGTCCTCTTTGCCAATCAAACCAAGCTCGGAACCGAGCTCTGTATGGGCCTTTGGGAGGACGAGGTCATGGTTGTTCCGAAGAGCCAGCCAGCGTTGTGGGAGAACTTCTGTGTTCAGACACCAGCAGGACGGATTTGAGTGGGGTATGGTGCGCGTCCGGTGAACTCGGTTCCGATTCACGATAGTTAGCTAGGCCAATACCCAACAGCCTAGAACACGCCTCGAATCCCGACGCTGTGAAAGCCTCGATTGAGAACGACTACGGGTGCGATCGCTGTTCCGGCTCCCGCGGATTCGGCAGCGGTGCCCCAGGACAACGCGAGACCGTCTACCAGTATGGCAGATCCTGCCCCAACGATCGCTAGCCCCGCGCCAGCCCAACCATCGCCTCCCGTAGCTCCCATGGCGCCCAATGTCAGGGGCAAGAAGAGCCGAAGCGCCAAGCTACCCACAGCGGCTTCAGCGCGCCCGTTTAACGCATGAGCGACAACCCCAGTGAATGGGTAAGCTAACAACACCAAGGGTTCCTCGCTCACGGCAACAGCTGTGATCCAGACCGCGTCAGCCGCCAATACTTGATAGCCGTACCACTTGCGTGCTGGCGTCGCCGGTTGAACAATCTTACCAGCCTTATCCTCAGAAACTTGCGGCTGGAGGGGACACTGTTGAGCGTTGGCGGCGTCTATGGTGAATGCAAAGTGTGTTGCCGTCGCTAGACACCCTGCGAGCACACTGTGCCGCCGCTTCACGCCTATTGTTAGGCGCTGCGTGCACGCTGACCCGAGCGGCGTTGGAATTACATGCGTTTCTGTCTCTAACACCTGAGTCATGCTTCAACATTGCGCAATAAGCGTGCCGATGACTCTCGCCGAACACCAAAGCCCGCTCGTTCAGTCGTTGTTGACGTACCAGCTACATGTCGTTTTCAGCCAGGCCAACGACCTGGGTTTCACTGGCGTGGCCCCCGCCAAGACATTCCCGGCAAGACCAAGAAGCGCCAGCCGAAGGCTGGCTCTGCCAGGGTTCGGAAGCAAGGAAGAGGTTAATCTGGGCCACGTCCAGTGCGAACCATTGTTAGCCTACCTCGTTGAGCTCCGGCATGACTATGTCGTCTGGCGCTTCGTAGATGACGTCTGTTCGCATCGCATACTTGACTCCTGAGAGAACTTCGCAACCTTCGTGACGGACTTTGTGTTGGAAGACCGCGACAAGGCCGGGAGCGGGAACGACCGTGCGTTCGAGCTGCTCGGAAAACCGGGTCTCACCCCCTGAGAAGTTGTCGTTGAAGTAGACGAGTACCGTGTGGAGCGTGATTCTGCGCGAGGATGGTCGATACCAGTGGTCCATGTGAGCGAGAAAGCGTTGGCCCGCGGCGTACCTGTAGAAGCGGAGTCGTTCGTTGAGGCCAACAAGACGGAACGCTCCGAGGCGTTGAGGCAAGTGCGATTCGAGGCGCTGAAAAAGCACCGATGAGGTGTCTGAGTCGTCGACGATAACCCTGTCTTGGTCGCGGTAGATGGGGTTGTTCGTGGCGAGTCGTGGAGCGGCCCGTTCGATCATGTCGATAAACCCGGAGCACTCCGAGGGGGAATAAACGTCCGGAACGGTCCACAGCAGTGGTTGGTCGTCAAATCGAAAGGGCAGTTTCGTGGACATCGTGAATTCGGACTGGGTCCAATGCTGGCGTGGCGCGTGGCCAATTTACGGCTGCAGCGACGCCGCGAACCCATGCGGTAGGTGAGTGTGCGGATCGATGGATCCCGTAAACTCGGGACCTGCGTACGCTTCGATGACCTTGATTGTGCCAACGAGGTTGCCATCGACCTGTCCCGTGATTGAAGGGTTGTCCCGGAAGACTACCCGACTCCTGGCCGTTACGCCAGAGGGTAGACGCTCCTGGTACGGCGTTCGCAGTTTCGCGGGCTCCGCACCAGGAGGTCGAGATGGTCACGTTGGACAATTGGCAAGCGCAGATGCGCGAAGACATGCAACTGCGCGACTTCAGTGAGCGGACGCGAGAGGCCTACGAGCTTGCGATGAAGCTGTTTCTGCGGTGGGCCGCGTGCGAGCCCGAGGCGATCGAGGAGGTGCAGGTCAAGACGTATGTACTCCGCTTGCGCGAGAAGGGGCGGTCGCCGTCGAGTATCAACATCGCGGTGTGCGGGATGCGGTTCTTTTTCACGTATACCCTGCCGCGCGACTTGGGCGTGTTCGAGCTGCTGCGGGTCAAGCACCCGAGCAAGCTACCCATCGTGCTCAGCACCGGCGAGGTGCGTACGCTGCTCGCCTCAATCCGTCACCCGGTGCGACGCATGGCGCTGACGACCATCTACGCCCTGGGGCTTCGCCTCGGCGAGGGCTTGCGGCTCGAGACGAGCCACATCGACTGCGACCGGTTGTTCGTGGCGGTGCGTAACGGCAAGGGAGCCAAAGACCGCAGTGTTCCCCTGCCGCGGCCTTTACTCGCCAGGCTCCGTCGACATTGGAAGGAGGAGCGCCCCAAGGTGCCCGGCTCGTTCTTGTTCGCTGCGGCACAGCTACGCGACACACCTCGTGGAAAGCGGCATCTCGGTGCGCACCATCCAGCAGCTGAGGGGGCACGAGTCGATGAAGACGACGGAAGTGTACCTGCACGTCACACGTCCCGGCACCGAGCGCCTGCAAGACGTGCTCGATCGGTTGATGGCCAATCTAGCTCATGCTAGCTTTGGCCGACGTGTTTCGTCGGCACGGTGAAGCATATCTGCAGCGCTACGGCGATGCGGTGTTGCCCAGTCACGCGCGCGCCGTACGCGACGTGTTGCGGTGCCGCACGGGTGAGCTCGGTGGTCATCTCGCCGAGTGCACCAGCTGTGGGCACAAGCACCTGCGTTATCACTCGTGCCGCAATCGAGCTTGCTCCAGTTGCGGCCGCGACGCGACCGCGCGCTGGTTAGCGCAGCGACGGTCGCTGACCTTAGCTGAGGCTATGAAAGTTGCTGGAAACTCCGTCGTCCTTGGTTAAGGCCGGAGAAGTTGTCAGGAACGTCGCCGTCCTTAGCTGAGGCGGAAAAAGCTGCCGGGAACTCTCGTCGACTTGGCTAAGGTGGAGGAAGTTGGCAGCCAACTTTTGTCGACCTTAGTTAAGGCCGATAAGTTGCCGGCAACTTTTCGTTCCCGAGCGCTGGCGAGCACCGGACGACTGCCGCGCTGCGTCAGCCGGCTCACGCGCGAGGCGCGCGGGCGACGGCTACTCAGTCACGTCGTGAGGCCCCTCAACACCGTTTGCGAGGCTCCAGCGCCTCGAGCAACGAATCTTCGGAACGGGCGGCAGTTGCAGGACGACTCCTACGCGGCCAAAAGGTGCTCGTTGATACGTTGGTGTGGTCGCTGGCTCTGAGGCGGGCCAAACGGGTTGCCGATAGTGCAACGAGAGAGTTGTGGAGCTGGTCAAGGAAGGCCGCGTGGTGATGCTTGGAGCGGTTCGGCAAGAGTGGTGACCCACAATCTGCGAGCAACAGCTAGCTCGAGGACCATGTTGTCACTGATCGGTCAGGCAAGGTCCCCACAGGTAAAAGATCTGCTGGTCGTGCGTTTGCGGGTGATGCGACTAGCCGAGGTGTTGGCGAAGGAAATCGACAGTACGTTGCCACGCCAGTTCGGCGCTCTTCGGCTCGTAGACGGCGGGGTCGGTCGCGCGCATGAAGGCGTGCTTGGCGTCGTAGACGTAGAGATCCATCTGTCCGCCCCCTTCGCGCACCTTGCCTTGAATCTCCTCGGCCATCTTTGGGTTCGCCCAGTCATCGACCTTTGCGTAGTGCCCGCAGATTGGCGTCTTGACGTTGGCGAACTCGTCGGTTGGAAATCGTGGGAGACCGTAGAACGGCACCGCCGCAGCCAGCGCGGGTAGATAGCGTGCCGCGGCGAGCGTGAGCGCCCCGCCCAGACAGAAGCCCACCACCGCGACACGTCCGTTGCAGCGCGGGTGCGCGCGCAGGTACGCAACGGTCTGACCGATCTCGCCGACAGCATTCTGGAAGTCGAACGTGGCCATGAGCATCGCGATCTCATCGTCGTTCTTGGCCGTCTTGCCGTGAAAGAGATCAGGAGCGAGCACGAGGAAGCCCGCCTGCGCGAAGCGTTCGCAGTGCAGCTTCATGACCTCGTTCAACCCATGCGCCTCATGGATCACCACGAGCGCGCCCATCTTGTCCAAACCAGGCGGCTCGCACAGCACACCGTCAATGTGTCCGCCCGTGCTTGTGGTAACTTCAGCTCTTGTCATGCGCCTCTTTCTCCCATGTGTGATCGCTTGGTCACCACGGCAACCGGCCACGCGCGTCGAAGAACCCGCCTGTCGGGCCGTCGTCATCGAGGAGCGCCAGCTTCACGGATGCGCGCGCGCCCTCGTAGACGGTCCGTGTGCCGCTGTTGCCGTTGAAGTCGGTCGCCGTGTATCCGGGATCGGCGGCGTTGACCTTGATGCCGGTGTCCGCGAGTTCCTTCGCGTACTGCACGGTCACCATGTTGAGCGCGGCTTTGGACGCTGGGTATGCGATGGCATTGAACCAGGCGTACTGCCACGTTGGATCGCTATGGTTCGAGAGCCCTCCGATCTCGCTCGACACCATCACGATGCGCGCCGCGGGCGACGCCCGCCTTAGAAGCGGGAGCATCGCGTTGGTCACCGCCACGGCGGCGAAGACGTTGACCTCGAACACGCGGCGCACCTCGTCGAGCTGTGTCTCGCTCGGCTTGGGGCGACCGAGGATGATGCCCGCGTTGTTCACGAGCACGTCCAAGCGTCCCACGTCGCGCTCGATGCACGTCATGCATTGCTTGATGCTCGCTGCGTCGGTCACATCGAGATCGATCAGGCGCGCGTCAAGGCCTTCACTTCGCAGCGTCTCAACAGCGCGTGTCCCACGCTCGTGATCGCGCGCTCCCACGAGCACGGTCATTCCGCATTGACCGAGCTGGCGCGCGGTCTCGAATCCGATCCCCTTGTTCGCTCCGGTGATGAGCGCGGTTCGCTTGCCGTTCATGCCCGTACGTATACGGCCGCGCGATCCGACGACGATTGGGCGATCTTGGCACAAACAAGCGCCGCCAAGAACGCCCTAGCGCACGCTGCAACCGCGCGATATCGTAGCGCAATGGATTTGTCCGCCGCACAGCGCGGGAGGTACCGCGTTGCGTTCTCTCGCCCTGCTTCGCTCCCTGGCGTCAGCGTCGGCGAGTTCCGGAGCGACGGGCATCTGTTCACGTGCGTGACGGATCGTTACGCCAGCGCGCTGCATGTAAGCGGGAAGTCCGAATGGTCGCTTCGCGGCAGGCGCTGGTCGAGCGGTCCGGGCACTATCGACGTGAAGGTCCCCGGCGAGGTCTTCACAGAGCACGCGCGCGACGGCGTGCGTAGGTTTCAGGTCGTGCTTTTCGACACGCGCATAGTCGACGAGGCGCGCGCCGCGCTGAACTGCATGGCCTCGCCACCAACGGACAACGCGCTCCGTTCGCATGACCCTCGCGTCGCGCCGCTGGCGGCGTTTCACCGTGTGCTGCTTCGGGGCAACTCATCTACTGAGGAGCTTGAGGAAGCGTCCTGCGAGGCCCTACGCGCCCTGTGCGAACTCACGACCGAGCATCGAGAGCCCTCGCGCCCGCGCAGCGGGTGGTCGATCGCGGTGAAGCGTGCGCGTGCGCTCCTCGACGCTCGCTTCACCGAGACGATCGCACTCGACGAGCTGGCCGAGCACGCGCGACTCGACAAGTTTCGTCTCTGTCGTGCCTTCCGCGATGAGGTCGGTCTGCCGCCGCACGCCTACGTGACCCATCGACGCATCACCCTCGCGGGGGCGCTCCTCGTCCGTGGTGTTCCGCAGGCGGAGGTCGCCGCACGCGTCGGCCTCTACGACCAGAGCCAGCTTCACCGGCACTTCAAGCGCATCGCCGGGGTTACCCCCGGCGAGTACGTTCGAGCGGCGCTCTAGTTCCGACAGCCGCTGGAGCGGCCACCGATCCCCGCCCGTTCACGGAATCGTCGATTCCTCTGTTGAAGGAGAGGGGCTCCGAACGGGATGGAGGTCGCGGAGCGCGGGCAGAACACACCGAGGCGTATGAGTGGAACCGACGACTCCCAACCGTTCACCCTCTCGCAGGACAACCTCTCTCCCCTCATCGCTTACCCACTGCAACTGCCACCTTCGCGGCGCGTTGACACGCGACAATCCCTTCGTCGCGGTTGGCGTTGGTCGAAGACATCTGCTCGCGCCGATGATCTTGTGGTTTACGCTACTCAGCACGAAGTATGGCCGTCTGTCGTCTCCCAGCTGCCGTTGGGCTGTTCCAGGGAGGCGTCGGCTGCCGGCGCTTCGCCGTGCGCCACGTCGCACGCCGGCACGCGCGCGGCACGCCCGTGCTGCGCCTTCACCCCGTGGGTGGTCGTTCGAGTGGGCGCGACGCGGGTCAGCGGGCTTCGCCGGGGCCACACGCGCCGTTGACGCACACGGCCGTGGGTTGACATGTTCTGCCGCAGCCGCCGCAGTGGCGTTCATCCTTGAGCAGGTTGACGCAGCCGCCGTTACACAGATTGCTCTCGGGCGGACACAAACACGTGCCGCCCAGGCACTCGGCACCGACGCCACAGGCGTTGCCGCAGGCGCCGCAATGGCGTGAGTCGCGGGTGAGGTCCGTGCACGCACCGTCGCAGGTGGTGGACGTCGCGGGGCAGCCGCAGCTGCCGCCGATACACGTCTCACCTGCCGCGCAGCGGTTGCCGCAATCGCCGCAGTTGTTGTCGTCGTTCGCGGTGTCGACGCACGCGCCGTCGCAGCTGACGCCGCCGCCCGGGCACACGCATTGCCCGCCCGCGCAACGTTCGCCCGGAGCGCAGCTGCCGCCGCACGTCCCGCAGTTGTTGCGATCGTTGAGCACGTCTACGCAACCGTCACCACACTCGGCGAAACCGGCGCCGCAGACACACTTGCCGTCACTGCAACGTTGGGTGGCGCCGCACACGTTGCCGCACGCGCCGCAATGAGCCGGGTTGAAGTTCAGGCTCACACAATCGCCGTCGTCGCAGACCGTGGCGTTGTCTGGGCAATACCCGACACACTCGTTGATCATGCAATACTGGTCGCCGCAGTCGTTGCCACACGCGCCGCAGTTGTCGTGATCGGAGCGTAGGTCGACGCAGACGCCGCCACACAAACTTGCACGCGCCGGACAACGGCACGTGCCCGAGACGCACTCTTGGCCGTCGCCACACGCAACGCCACAACCACCGCAGTTGTTTGCGTCGCTCGTCACGTTGATGCAGGCCGCGCCGCACAAGGCTTCGCCGCTACCACACTCGCAACGTCCGCCGCGGCACGCAGAGCCGTCGGGGCAAGGTTGCCCGCAGCCGCCGCAGTGTTGGGCGTCACTCGTTACATCGACGCACTCGCCGGCGCACAACGCCGAAGCGCCCTCGCAGCGGCAACGGCCGCCGCCACATACGGTACCAGGTTTACACTCCTCACCACACGCCCCGCAGTTGCTGGGATCGGTTCGCAAGTCCGCACACGCGGGCCCCCCACACTCCGTACACAACGCGTTGTCGACGCTGGGCGGCAAGGGATCCGGAAAGGGATTGCTGGGTGGTGGAGGTGGTGCAGGTTGCGGCGGAACTGGCGCTGGCGGCGTTTGGCTCGGCGTGATCGTCCCGGTCCCCACGGTGGGCGCGCCTTCGCTCTCGTCCGCTGGTTGCAGCGGGTTAGCGCCCGTGATCTCCTCGGGCGTCGAACCTTCGAGTTGCACGCCCTTACACGCGCGATGACGACACTCTTGCCCCGCTGTTCGGGCGCCGCAACCGATCACGAGCAGCGCGGCAGTCACCAGCCACCCAAACCAGGCCTGAGCATGTCGTCGCGGTGCCATACAGTTTTCCGTTTATTCGCCGAAGCCAACCCGAGGAAGCTCGTGACGCACTGCACGTGGACTTTCCGACGCACGCGGCGCGTGGAGACCAACCCGCAACAAATTCTGTTCTGACACTGGAAGGCACGCGGACGAGTCGCTATGAGCAGCGCCATGAACCCTGTCCGCTTTTTGCGCGCCGTCGGCTTGATCGAAGGCGCCTCTTACATCCTGCTGCTGTTCGTGGCGATGCCGCTCAAATACGTCTTTGGCCTGCCAATGGCCGTTCGCGTCACGGGCATGGTCCACGGCCTGCTCTTCATCTTGTTCGTCTACGCCTTACTGCGCGCGGCACAGAGTCGGCATTGGTCGCTCAAGCGTTCGGCGATGGTGTTCATCGCTTCGCTGATCCCATTTGGGCCCCTGTTCATCGACAAGATGCTGCTCCTGGAAGCCAACGCGGCGAAGTAGGTGCCACGGGCGCACCCCGACCGTATTAGCGGTGCGCTCCACACCCCGAAATCACGAAACCCCCTCGGCTGCTGCCGAGAGGGTTTCAGATGTAAGCTCTTGGGTTAACGCCCGTGAGTGGACGTCAAACCAGGGCCTTTGGGCTTACCAGCGATCGCCGCCGCGGTCACCACGCTCGCCACGGTCACGACGGCCGCCGCCGCCACCACCGCCGCCGCCACCGCCACGTGCGGGACGACGTGCACCGCCGCCACCACCGCCGCCACCGCCACGGGGGCCACCGCCGCCACCGCCACGGGGACCACCAAAGCCGCCGCCGCCGCCACCTGGGCCGCGGGGAGCGCGCTCTTGAGCCTCATTCACTGCCAGGGTGCGGCCGTCGAGGACGGAGCCGTCCATGGCGCGCATGGCCTGCTGAGCAGCTGCTTCGTCCGCAAACGTCACGAAGCCGAAACCGCGAGAGCGGCCGGTGTCGCGATCGGTCATCACCTTGGCGTCATCAACCTGTCCAAAACGCTCAAAAGCCGCGCGGAGACCAGTGTCGTCGGTGTCCCAGCTGAGGCTGCCTACAAAGAGTCGATTACCCATTCTTTCTTTCATTTCTGGGTGAGCGCAAAGAGCACTGTTGCTCCCGAGCCCGCCCCTTTTCTGTCTTTTCTTTCTGTGTTCTGCTTGCTTCTTCCGAACGTGGTTTGCGGTCGGACGCCTGGCGGTTCGCGTACAGTACACCGCTCGCAACTCGCTAGCTAGCCATTTCCCTGCGTGATCGCGAGTCCGCCCCCAAGATCCGGGACAGATCGGCGCGATCCCTTCGAGAAAATGCCCATTCTGGAGCCGCGCACCCTTGGCCACCCGCGCTCCAGTCACGGAATAATCTGTCGACATCGAAGGCCAGCGCCGCTCCCCACTGGGCTTCTGTCCAGTGGCTTGGACCCCTTGTTAGCTTCCTGCCGGCAAACCGGGGGCGCTGCGCCGGCGTGCCTTGCCGAGCCGCACCTCCGCCCAGGCCGACACGACTTCGAATTCGGCGTCGCTGAGGTCGTACATGGTGGCCACCAATCGGTCGAGCTCCGCGCGTTCGGCACCCACTGTTTCACCCGCCTCGAAGCGCTTCGTCAGTGCTGCCAAGGTGGCCAGGTGAGACGGCGTGACGCGCACGGGTTCGGGGATCGAGCGCAGGTGGCCGACCTTGACTTGAGGTAACACCGGTTGCCGCGCGTCGCGGTGACGCATGTAGTGGTGCCATCGCACGACGCTGGAGTTCAGCAGCGCCACGAGCACCGCGGGCTGCCACTGCTCCGAGCCAAAGCCTGCCAACAGCGAGTTCCGGAACGGCAAACCGTCGTACGTCGTCGCGATCGGAAAACTGGCGGTTTGTCTCACCACGAACCGGACCGCCGCGTACTCCTCGACGGCTCGTGCCTGCCTGCCGAGAGCCGCCCAATCGGCCCACAGCCGCGGCTCGCCCAAGAAGAACTCACGAATGTCGCCCCCCTCCCGGAGCGGCGTCGTGAAACGGTCGTGGGCGGTCTTGCCCGGCGAGAGGTGCGCCTTCATGCGCTGGTCGGACTGGATGCCGCGTTCGCCGAACAGAGTCGCCGGCAACACCGGCAACGCGGCCAGTCGCGCCAGCAACGCCGCGCCGACGTCCCCGAGATCGTCGCGAGACATCGGCCACGCAGCGCCTTTTGCCCCGTGCGTGCGCCCGCCTTCACACCGCCGCGACACGAGCCCCATACACGGCTGTGTTACCCCGGGAAAACAACCTTCGCCAAAGTCGGTCAGGTCGGCGTCGAAGTCACACGCGCGGTCGTGAGCGATACGCGTCGCTTCGTAACCGCCGAGCTCGGATACGGACGCGGGCAACACGAACCCCAAACGCCCCCCGATCTTCAGCAAGCTCACCGCCCGCTCGACGAACAAGCCGTGGGTCGAGGGGTAACCGGTGAAGGACGGGTAGTTGGACACGAAGTAGTGTTTGAGGTGCGGCTCGAGCGCTTGAGCCGCGCGCCCCGCGTGCGCGATCCACGGCGGGTTGCCGATCACGACGTCGAAGCCGCCCGCCTCGAACACGGACGCAAACTCGAGCGGCCAGTGCAAAAAGCGGTGCCTATGGCCGAGCTCGGTGACCGCTTGCAACAGCGGGTGCGAAGGCGCCGTGTCACGCGTCGTGGCTGGGCTGTCGCCGCGGGGCAACGCGTCTTCGAGCGTCGCGACGCAACGCAACACCGCCTGCTGAGTCGGCGCGGCCTCCTCGTCACCGTTCACGCCGGCATAGGCGACCTTGGGCCAAAAGAACGCGGCGCACCAGGCGTCGGCCAACCAGCGGCGCTGACGCTCGCTAGGCGGCGCGTCGATGAGACAATTCACCGCTAGCTCGGCTGCGTGTTGGGCGCGCAAACGCCGCGCCTCGGCCTTGTCGTCCCCCGACGTCGGGTCCCACGCGTTTTTGGGGGCACCTCGCCAGTAGTCTCGCGGGGCTCCGACGAGCGCGTTGCCGACGCGCAGTCCGGGCGCGAAGCTAGCGAGGTCGAGGCTCCGGTCACCCGCCGCACTCCACAAGCACAGGCGACACCACTCGATGGCGAGCGGGTTCGAGTCGACGCCGAAGATGTTGTCGCGCACCGTCGCCGCGAACGCTGCAGGCCACTCGGCTGCCCGCGTTGACTCGTCGAGGCTCGCGAGCTTGCGCGCCGTGATGCGTCGGGCGGCGGCGACCAAGAACAAACCCGCGCCACACGCCGGATCGACCACGTGCAGCGCGCGGTCCGTGGGCGTGCGCTCCTCGAAGTGTTCGTCGAGCGCGCGCTCCAAGGTCTGTTGCAGCACGACGTCGACGATGCGTTGCGGCGTGTAATAACTGCCGCTCTTGCGCCGCGCGTGCGCGGTGTTGGCTTTGCCGAACCGCAATACGACGCGCCCGTCGATGGGCTCCGGAATGACTTGAAGCGCGTTCTCGAACACCGAGATCAAGCCGTCCACGCCCGCCGCCGGCTCTTGTCTCACGCGTTCACGAACCACGGAAACCCAGCCCCACAACTGCTCGCGCTCCTGCGCGTCGAAGGCCGCTTCGACGCAGCCTTCGCAAGGCGGCCCATCCCACGAATCCAGCGCCGCGACCCAGTCCGGGATCCGAGCCAGACCACGCTCCCGGAGCAGCGCTTCGGGTTCATCACCCTGCTCCGACCACCAACCCGTGGCACATCCCCACTGCACGCAAGTCCAGCGACTGGCCACCGCCAGCGCCCGCACCACTAGCGGCTGCAAATTACTGTCGCCCGAGTTCAAGCGCCAGGCCGCACCCTGTCCTACATCTCTCCACCAGCAGTCGACGATGAGCTGCATCGCGCAGCGCAACGCCTCCCCAGGCGATACTTCGTTAATCCGCATGCGCTGCTTCACTTCCGAATCGCTGGCATTGGCTCATGAGCGCGCTTCTCATGCCCCAGGTGAGGCACCGTACACCAGACAGGTGTATGCAATTGTCACCCAAACGTTGCCCCCTCACCGCGATTATTCGGATAGATCGGAAACACCCATGATACTCGACTAGATGTTCTATTGAGGGACACACCCGCAATGTTATGGATGGACGCATGTCGAGGAGGGGTAACCAGATGAGGAAGACGGGGGGAACGCTAGGCCTGCGGTGGCTGTTGATGGCGAGTGTGGCCGCAGGATGTTCCGGCGAGGTGGACGCTGTTACCACAGCAAACCCCCTCCTCACCGAACAACCTACATCGGAGCAACCGACATCGGCACAAACGTCCTCGTTGGACGCGGGCGGCTCGGGGACGAGCACCGAGCCCGAAGCCGAGCCGAGCGCCACCGTCACCGGGTTGGAGGGGACCTCCGTCGATGAAGTCTCCTCCGAGATCGAGGGCCCGCAGAACCCATCCTCATCCGAGATCGAGCAGGACGCCGGGGCCCAGACAAGCGTCAACGTGGTCGACGGGCACCTGCCCGAGTTGTCACCCCGAGAGGACGCCGACACCTGCGGCCTCGTCATCGACAACGGGCCGCCGTTGTGCGATCCGGTCGCCAAGTGCGGGTGTGATTCCGATCAGACGTGCGCGTTTACACCGGACCGCATCCGACTGTTCACCTGCGTAAAGCCAGGTTCGACTCCCGACGGCGATCGCTGTGACTACGACGATACTTGCCAGGCGGGTAGCGTCTGCGCCAACGGCCTGTGCACCGCAACCTGCCGGTTCGATTCGGATTGTGGTGAGGGCTCGTGCGTCGCGGTGGAGACCGCAGAGGGGACAGTCGAGAACCTGCGCGTCTGCGCGGTCGGCTGCGATCCGTTGGACGCTGCGAGCTGCGGCGCTGGTGCCAAGTGCGCGAACCTGCCCGGCACGGCGGCGTTTACGTGCCTGCGCCAAGGCGCCTTGGGCGCCGTGAACGACCCGTGTCAGGGATCCAGTGACTGTGGTCCGGGCCTGGGCTGCGCGCTCGACGGCGTGTGCCGCCAATGGTGTACTCTGGAGACGGTGAGCATCGAGGTCGGCGACGCCGGCGTGGACGCGGTGCGGCTCGCGGGTGAAGTGCTCGGCGGCGGTTGCCCCGCGTACAGTGAGTGTTTGGGATTCGACGTCAAAAACGGGCTCGGCTTGTGCGGCGCCGAGTGCCCGGTGCCGGAGGTCGAAGGCAGTGAATGCGCCTTGATCCCGAGCGCCTGCGGCTGCTCCGACGGTGAGACGTGCCAAGTGGACCTGCAAGGAAAGACCCAGTGCGCTCCACCGGGAGACCACTCCGCCATGGAGTGGTGCAACAAGAACGCCGATTGCGAGGCAGGCACCTCGTGTATCAGTGGGCTGTGCCGGCCCGTGTGTGATCCAGAGCTCATGCCCTGCGCCGACGGCAGCAGCTGCGTGAAAGCCACATCGGCGGCCAACTCTCCGTCGGCGTGTCTCGGACACTGCGACCCGGTCCGCCCCGATTTGAACGATGAAGAAGTGACGCCGTGTGGCGTGGGTGGCTACTGCTCGCCAGGGATCTCGGGCGACGACGTGCTGGGTCAGAGTTACTGCACCCGTCAGAACGACATCACCGCCAAAGAGGGCGCCGCCTGCAACTACGACTTCGATTGCGCCAACGGCTTTGGTTGCGACGCAGGCAGCAAGACGTGTCAGCGCTGGTGCCGCGATTCCGCCGAGTGCGCCGCGGGCAAAACGTGCGATCTGACGCTATCGCCGCTACGCGCCGCAGGCACGGCAGACCCAGTTGGCTTGTGCCTCTGAGCCTGCCTGCTGCCACTCACGGTAACTCGACGGAGATCTCGCGGCCCAGGGCCGCGTCGGCGTCGCGCGTAAACCGGACGAACTGCGCGTAGTCGGCGGGGCTGACGCGCCCCGCGGGCACGCGCACGTGACGTTCGAGGATCAGTCGGTTGCCCTCGACGCGATCTTTGACGCTCACGTGCATCGCGCCGAACGCCAATTCGGCGCTGTTCACCCCCGACGCTCGCGCGCCCGGCGGCAACTCGACGACGAGGTTGACGTGCCAGTCCTGGTCCGAGCGCATCAAGAACGGCGTCTGACGGGTCGCCAAGGTCGCGAATTGGCTCAACCTCGGAGCAAACGGCGGCTCGAACGATAGTAACTTGGCGCCAGTTCTGATGGCAAACCGCGCCACCTCGGCGTCCATGTGGATCACCATCGGGACGTCCACGTCGTCCAAGTGTTGCACCGCGTGGTCGCGCAGCAACGCGCCTTGCAGGTTCTTAGCCAAGATTTGGGTCTGGATGACGTCTTTGGTACGCCCCTCACCGACCTGAGCCAACCCCTGACGCAAGGCCGCCCCGTAGCGACCTGCAAACACCTGATCGTAGCCGCCGTCGGCCGCGCCGTTGACGGCGAGTTTGAACTGTCCGTTGAAGCTGATCCGATCTTCGACGCCCTCGGTGGGGATGGTAACGGGTTGTGATCCGGTGGCCGTGACGAGATGCCCCTGAGCTCCGCGCACGTAGGAGGGAACGTAGCCGAACGGCGCGTATTGCTCGTTCAGCTGCACCCAAGCGTACGGGCCGCTGCCGACTCGGAGCAGGCGCTCCGAGAACTGCGCGGCGTGTTCCGCGTCGCCTTGCGGCTCGGGGAACAGCGCGTTGCGCGCCACGACCCGATGCACCTCGATGCCGAGCGCGCGACACAACTCACTGAAGGCGCTCCAACGGTTGCCCTTCTTGCCAACCACGGAGCGGCGCCCGTCGTCCTCTTCCTCCGCCGGGCGCACGTTGTCCATCACCCAATGGTAGAGCGCCTTGGCACGTCCCAGCTCCGTCTTGGCGCGGGAGGCTTCGACGATACGTTTGGCGATTCGAACCAGGCGCGGATCGACCGGCGTGGTGTCGACCGCGAGTTTGCTGAGCAAGTTCAAGCGCCGCTCGAGGTTCAGGCCCCAACTGACGTGAACGTTCGGCAGGTACTCGCTGATCGGGACGCTGTACGGCTCGTTCGGCGCTGCGGGGCTCTCGTCGACGCGGAAGTGGTAGACGCGGAAGTAACCTTCGTCGTGTACCTTGGGCTCGGGCGCGCCGCCGTGATAGGCAAAGTCGACCTTGCGGTCTTTGGGTGCGATGAAGGTGAACTCGCTGCGCGCGTAGGCGACGTTTTGCTCGCGGAAGAACCAATTTGGCCCTTCGTAGGCTTCGCCCTCGGCGTGAACGAACGTCCCGAACAAACGCTCGGTCTCGATGTAGTCTCCGATCTCGACGTGCGGGAACGTGATCGTCGGTTTACCCGGGACGAGCTCCGGCTCGAGGATGCTGCCATCTTGCTTGATGACGCGCGCCTTGAGGATCACGCCTTCACCGACGTTTTGCTCCGAGAACTCGGTGATCGCTTCGGAGCTCTGGATCTTGAGGATCTCGTGCTCGAGCAGACGACTCGACCCGTCCGAGCGCACCCACACGGTCATGTAGTCGAGGACGCGCGCCGCCGTTCCTTCGAGGCGCTTGCCGCTGGCCTCGTATTCGCGGATCACCGACTGTGAGTCGAGCCGGAAGCGCTCGAGTTCGGTCATGCCTTCGACCAAATCCAGCGCGCCCTTGAGCGCCCCGGTGTTGGCACCATCGCGAACCGCTTCCACCAACATCGACTCGAGGCTCTTCTCGTCGCCCCGCGCGTAACGGTAGTCGGCGAGCTCGAGACGCGCCGCGCCCGATGTTGGCTCCTTCGCGACCGCTTGTTCCAGCAGCCCGATGACGTCGTGTTTGCCGCCTCCACGCTGCAGCAACTCCTCGAGGCGTAGAGCGAGCTCCTTGCGATGAGGACGACGCGCTTGCAGCTTCTTCAGCTCCGCGATCGCCGTCGCGTAGTCACGGCGCTCGATCGCCCGCCCCACGAACACCTCGGTGTCCGGATCCAACTCACGGACACGTTCGTAAAGTGCGTCGGCGCGTTGCGTCTCACCCGACTCTTCGTAAGCCTGCGCTGCAGCAAACAGGCCGTCCAAATCGTCGGGGAAACGCGCCGCGCGCGCCAACACCGCCTGACGATGCTCAGCCTTCCAACCGAGCTCGCCGTAGGCACGCGCCAGTGCCTCCAAGAAGCCCGGTACCTCGGGATAACGCTCCGTCAACTTGCGCAGCTCTTCCACGGAGTTCTGCAGGCCCTTGCTCTTGGCGAGCGAGCTCACGCGGTTGAGCTCCGACTCCCACAGCCGTGGGTCGCGTTTGGCGGCCGCGACGTGCAGCTCACGCACCAGGTCGCGAGCTTGGTCTTGACTGAAGATCGGGTCGCGAGAGCTCACGTCCGCAGCCAACGTCAGCGCGATGCCCGACGCGCGATTCGGCTCCTTCACGAGTGGCTCGATCAACAACGCCGCGGCCTCCGGTTCGTTCTCCCACAACGCGAGCGACGCGGTCAGATATTGACGCACGGCCGATTCCGGGATCGTCACACCGGAAGGGCCCACGTAGTCCCGCAGCACGTTCACCTTTTCCGTCACCTGGGTGGGCACCACCACCGACGGTGCGACAGCCGGTTCGGCCAGCGACCTTACCTTGGCGGGAGTACCGTCGGGGCGCAGCAGGCTGAGCGAGGTGGCGGAGTTGATGAGCTTCCCCTGGATGCGGTGCACCCCCTTGGGCAACTGGAAGCGGACGCCAGCCTTCGTCCACGACCCCCATTCACTCGTACTCTTGGTGAGCACCGGCTTGCCGTTCACGCGCACTTCGACCGCGTTGTTCATCGTCAGCAAGAGGTCGGTCGGCTCGGTCAGCTCGATGTCGGCGCGGGCATAAAAGACGCCACGGCCTTGCCCCTCTTTGGGCGACGCGAGGCAGCCCTCTTGCTCGACCTCGATCTGCTTCGGACGATGACCGGCGTTCACGTCCGGCGGCCACACGATCGGCCAATCGCGCTGCGTGTCCGGCGCGAACGGCAGCGCCGCATCCGCGGCCGCGCCGTTGCCGAAAGGTCCAGCCCTGCGCAAACCGGTGACACACCCCATCTCACGAACGGCCAGCTCCTCCACGCTCTCGGACCCAGCCGCGTAGCTCTCGCGCAACTTCCACTCCACGAGCGAGGTGCGCGCTCGAAAGCCGATGCTTTTCGGCTCTGCCGTGGCCACGTTGATCCACTCTTTCCAGCGGTCGTACAGTTTGTCGGTGTTGGACTTGAGCGCGATCGCTTGTTCGGCCGCGTACCATGCCACGATCGGGGCGAACGCGTCGTCGCTCTCCCGCGCCGCTTTCGCCGACTCCAAGAAGTGATCCGAAGCTGTCTTCAGGCGCCCGTGTGCGGTGTCGTCGATCCCGCGCGCCAGGCTCGCCCACATACCCTGGGCCTTCAGCTCGTCCAAACGCGAACGCGCTTTGCGTGCGCGCTCCACGTCGCCATCGGGAGCCAGCAGCTCGTCCAGCATCCACGCCGCGACCGTGTCGGCGTCGGTCGATGTCTCACCCTGCCTGCGCGTCTCTGCCAAAGTCGAGCTGCGCGCCTCGACCCGTTGACCCGCTCCGCAACCGCCCAGCCATAGGCTGATCCCAGCGACGCCAACGAGCGTTACCTTGCGCAACGTCGACTTTCTCTCGTGTTTCATGCTCATTGTCGTCCCAACACCAATCGAGTGCCCATGGCGGCGTCCGCTGCCTCGCAGAAACTGCGCCACGCTTTGTATTGTTCCGGAGGGATGCGCGTCGTGGTTAGGCCGAGCGAGCTCACGACTCGGACCTTTCGCCCATTTTGCGTCCGTTTGATCGAGTATCGTCCGAACCGCGACTCGACCTCGACGTCTTCCGGACCCGAGATCACGGTCATGCCCTGCGGGATCTCGACCTCGTAGTCCGAATGTTCGGTGCCGAACACCGGCAATCGCACCGGCAGGCTGCGTTCGGCCAAGGACGCGTATTGGTCGGTCAAGCGACGCCGCACCGTCGCGTGCACGGACAGACGTTCACCGTCGACACGCGCCAGCGTGTCCGTCGTGCCCTTCGCCAAGACGCGCACCGGCTTCTCGAAGTCCTCCACCTCGGCCTGCAACGCGCCGGGGCCGGCGTTGAGCTGAAAGCCGATGATGATGTTCGAGACGTCTTGAGAGACGCGTTCACGTTGACGGTCGACGGCGGCGTACCGACGACGCCACTCGGGTGCGGTCGCGCCGCGCGCGATCGCCTCGAGCTCGACCTCGCCGCTGCCGTCGGGTTTGAGCTTGGCACGCGTCGTCGTCTCACGGCGCGTGTCCGCGGCCAGCAACGGCAACGTGACGACCTCGGAGTCGCCCTTGTTCACCAGGATCCCGAGCGACTCCTGGTCCATCGCCGGCAGCTCGGAGATTCCGGTATATTCGGACGTCCCATCCAAGAACAGGTTGAGGCTCGGCACGTAAGCGATGGCGTGGTCGAACGGCGCGAGGCTCGCCACCTTCGAGTCGAATCGCCCTCGCATCTGAGTGCGCAGGATCACGATGGTGGCGTCGATGCCCAGCTCCTGCAGCAGTGAGACGATTACCGTCGCCTTGTCCTTGCAGTCACCCCAGCCGCGCGCCACGGTTTGCACGCAGCGCCGCGGCTTGTGTCCGTAGATCCCGAACTCGAGCGCGACGTAACGCGTGTTCTCGATCACCCAGTTGTAGACCGCGGCCACCTTGTCGCGTTCCGTGGTGAGCCCTTTGGCGATCTTCTGCGCCAGCTGACGCGTCTCACTGTCGAGGTTGAACTGGTCTTTGACGAGTCCCCAGTACCACCGACCAAGCTCCTTGTAGTCCTTGTACGTGGACACGTGGATGTGCCCGATCACCTCGCTCCACTGCGGCATGGAAGGCTCGGGCACGATCGCCGGGACGTCGTCCGCCCAGAAGCGGTAGATGGCTTGGTTGCCCTTCACGCTGTCGTTGCGCTTGAGGCCGGGGATGCCCTTGGCCTCGATGTACAGCTTGCGCGCCTTCGGCGTGATCAAGACGTATTCGGCGTGTCCCACCGCTTCGTTGCCCTGCAGCGTCTCGACCGCGCCGAAATAGGTGTCGTAGTCGTTGCGCACGGCGACGTCGTCGATGCGGTACTGCAGCTCCACTACGTCGCCCGGATCGAGCCGACTGAATTGCACGTAATAGGCGCGAGTCGACGTATACATCGCGATCGAAGGGTCGTCCGCGCTGTCGGTGCCGGTTTCGATCGCTTCGTCGACGCGCCCGTCGGCGCGGAACACGCGCGCCCCGCGCAGCTCCACACGCTGCGAGTCTGCCTGGTAGCCGAACACGTAACGACGGCTGAGGGCCGCCGCCGAGTCGGTGAGCGGTTGGAAGACGACCTGATGAAACTCGCTACCCAGCCCGTTGTCGAACACCGTGCTGACCTTCAAGTCGAGCAACGTGCGGCGCACCTCGCCGTTGGCGTCGAGGTGACGCTTCTTCAAGAACTGATCCGGCGTCCACGCGTACGCCTCGTCGGCTTTCGGCTCTTCGGGCTGGATGTGTTCGACGTATTCGCGGATCTCTTTGGCTTGAGGTCTCAGCTCCAGGATGCTGCGCAGCGTGCGGAGCTGCTCGTCGCGTTCACCCAGTTCACCATACAGATCCGACAAGGCGCGCAACGTGCTCACGTCCTCGGGCGCGAGCTGCAACGCCTGCTGATAGGTCGCCAGGGCGCGCTGCGGCTGACCGAGCTGCCGATAGGCGTTGGCCGCGACCCCGTGCGCCCACTGGTTGTCGGGCGACAACGCCAGCAGCCGCGCTACCCAATGTTCGACGGCGCCGCGGTCGCGCTGCGCCAGGCCCAGCTCGACGCGAGCCGCGAGGTACGCCGTGTCGTCGAAGCGGAGGTGCGCATAACGCGCTTCCACCAGGTCGGCCTCGGCGTGCATCTCGAGGGCGGTGAGCTGCGAGGCGTACATGTTGAGGACGTTTACGGCGTTGGGCTCGTAACGCAGCGCGTTCTCGAGGGCCGCCAACGCGGTGTGGCGGAGGCCAGCCTCGTTGTACAGCTCGACCAACCCGCGCAGCGCAGGGTACGAGCGGACGTCGAGGGCTACCGCGTCGCGAAAATGCGGGAAGGCGTCGCGCCAGTTCAGGCCGCTGCGCTCGACGCGAGCCCGCGCCAGCAGCAGGTCCAAGGTCGGCGGCTTGTCCCCGTGGAGGCGTTCGGCCCGCGACAGCCAGGCGCGCTCCTGGTTGTAGTCCTCGGCGAGTTCACCCGCGAACAACAGGCGCTCCACGGTGGGGTCTCGTTCGGCAGCTTGTTTGGCCAGATCGCGCGCCTGATGAACGGCAGGGTCGTCGCTGATCGTGAACACCAGGTACTTCGCCAGCGCGTCCTCGGCGCGCGTGTTGGCCTTGCGCCCTTGCAACCGCGCCTGCAGTCGCGAAAGCGGCCCCAAGCCGGATTTCACGACCCGCGCGCCGCCCACGTTTTTCACGGCCTCGGCACTGTTCTCGAACTCCGCGCTCACGGTCACGCCGTCGGGGCGCGGCCATCCGCCGTCCGGGCGCGCCACGCGCAGCGACACGGCTGGAGCGTCCTCTTGACCGCACACCTTGGCGGTCACGTTATGTACACCTGCAGCCAACTCCACGAGCACGCCATGACGGTCGGTGTCGAAGCCGCGCACCGCCGCGTCTTCGACCACCTCGGTGCCGTCGACGAACAGCTGCACGGCTCCCGAGTTGCCGAGCCACAGGCTCACGCGCTGCTTGGCTTTGGTGCGGACGAAGGTGGTGGCGAAGTAACAGATGTTCTGGTCGGGGCGAAATAACGCCCCACCGTCGAGCCAGCCGTAGGCGAACGCGTCCTTGGGCGTCGCGCGGTAGGCGACCGGGCGCTCCTTGCCCGTGTACACCTGGCCCGGCAAGAGCGGCCGGTCCCATTGGCTCTGGGGGCCGAGCTCGGTCTCGAGCCCGGACTT
>CBINDO010000128.1:0-20609 GCA_966249405.1 uncultured bacterium
TAGGCGGGATGGGTGCCACTCGGTGGGCCCGCCGTGACGGGGGGGCGGGGGGGGACCATAAAAACCCCGCGGGGGGGGTAGTTACCGCGCCGCCGCACCGCGCCAGTCCTTTCGGGAAGGCTTTTATACCGGGTACACGTCCCTCGAAGAGACAGTCCCGGTCGGGGCAACCCGCGTCAACGCGCTAGTCGTTCCCGCTCCTTGTAAAAAGGTTGGCGTCATGGGTTTCTCTCATTCGCACTACCTCCTCCGGATCACCGGCACCACCTGCCCCCGAGCCGAGCGGGGGGAGCGTTGGTGTTCTTGTTGGGGCGGGGCGTGAACTCCGCCGTTCCGACGTCTCCGCCGGAGAGCGGCTGTCACGCACTTGGGCCGCTGCGATGCCCCTCGTTCCCCTTGCACCGCTCCAACATGCAAGTTTGCATGCAATCTGCGGGCAGCGAGGCTCGGACCATCCAAGGTGTTTTCCACTAGGAGGTGCATCACTGTTCAGTGTGCGGCCAAGTCTAGCCTTGCGCAAGCCTCTCGAATAAGTTTTGCGCGAAGACGGCGTGTACGAACGCGAAACCGCCTGCGAACGTTCCCGCAGCACACCTGGCCGTTAATCGGGGGCCGTTTCGGCTTCGCGGAAGGTCGGTGAAACAGAAGCGGTGAGTCCAGGAGACCCACCGCTTCCGCAAGTCGCCGTTTCAGGCGCCCAATTGAGTGAGCGGCGTCTTGTCGCCGGTACCGAACTTGGAGAAGTCCGTTACACCCATGGCTGTGGCGGCGCTTACCAGAGCCTTGATGTGCCCGCCGCTGGCGCGGAAGTAGCGACCATTGCCGTTGTGCTTGAGGTAACCGCCCGCACCACCGGAGAACACGTAGACCATGTTGGAGTCGCCGTGATTGATGGCGTCGCCCATGTCACGAGCCCACAGAATGATCGATTGGTCGTACAGGGTCCCATCGCCATCCGGCGCAGGCAGTGATTTCAGCTGCGTGATTGCGTTGGCGAACTCCTGACACAGCCACTGCTCGAGAGCCACCAGCTGGGCACGCTTGTTGGGGTCGTGGAGGAACTCGTTGTGCCACTCGCCGGTCACGCCGGGCACCTCGACCGCGGCCTTCTGGTGGTGACCGAACTGCACTGCCGCAACCCGCGTGAGGTCACACGCGAAGGCGTTGATCGAGAGCTGCACCATCAGGGAGCTGTCCATCAAGATCTTGTTGGTGTTGGCGGGCGAGGAGGGAATGGTGCAGTCTGCTGCCTCCACCACGGTTCCGTCTCCGCCGCCCATCTGCGCCGCAAGGCGTTGCTCAATCTGGCGCAAGGACTCGGCGTGGACCTCGAGTTTTGCACGTTCTTCGGCGCCGAGGGCGTTGCTGAGTTGAGTCAGCTCCGCATTCATCAGGTCGAGCACGCTCTGGCGTCGAGCCAGGCGCGGGTCGGCCTCAGGGGTGCCGCCGTTACTCGGAGGCGGATCCCCAGACGGCGCTTTGCCGCTGAAGATCGCGTTGTATGCGGTCGCCGGCGCCGACACCGGCGTGAGCGCTTGGTTGGCGCGCCAGAAGGTCGTCTTCTGTTCCGTCGTTCCGTCACCCAACACCAAGTGCGGGATCTGGGTGTTGATGCCGTTGGCCTTCAGACCATCACTGACGTATTGCTCGAGGGAGATGAGCGCATTGGCGCCCCAGCCTGCGCCGCACAGCCCGCCCGGTGAGCCGTGGCTCGAGCACAGGCCGCCGCCGCTCAGGCCGTCGACCATGATGATGCTGTCTTTTACGGCGGCGAGCGGTTCGGTCATCTTACTGAACGCGGTGATGCCCGCGTCCGAGCCCTGAGGGGCCCAGCTGGCGACGTCCGTGCCGTTCGTGTGGAAGAGCAGGAAGTACTTGGCTTTGCCCTCTCCAGCGGCTGCAACGGGACGACCGTCGAACAGCGTGACGAAGGGGGCGAACAAGCTCGCGAGACCGGCGTGGCGAACGAAGTCGCGACGGCTCCAACGTTTGGCGGCGATGTTTGACATGTGAGGCTTCATCGATGGCTTCATTTGAATGAGCGAGAGGAGGGGGTCGGAGGGCTCAGTTGTCTGCGACCCGGCGCGTGAAGTTGGGGCCCTGGATGATGCCTTGCAGCACGCTCTTGAGAGAGAAGTTCTGAGCTTGCGCGTAGCGGATGACGTTGTCGCGGTTGCACTCGATGTTGGCCCAAGTGTCCGTGCCGTACGTGTAATACGACCAATAACGCACCAAACAGGCCTGAGCTTCGGGGCTCTCGGACAGCGCTGCTGACAGACTGTCGAGACCGTCCAGCGGGATTTCACCCGGGGCGAGGTATTCGATCGAGCCGGAGGCGTCGACGTCGACTCCGCCTTCTTGCGCGCGATAACGGCCAAAGCCGTCGTAGTGCTCGAAGGTGTAGCCGATGGGATCAATCGTCCGGTGGCAGCTCTTGCATGGCTCGACCGAGCGGTGCGCCTCGTAGCGTTCCCGGTTGGTAGCGTACTGCGTCGTGGTGTCCAGCGAGACGTTCAACCCTTGGGGAACCGGCGGCAACGTTCCGCACACCAAACGTTCGATGACGATCTTGGCGCGTTGAACCGGCGACGAGTTGTCGCTGAGGGCGTGAGTGGTGAGGAATGCGCCGTGGCCGAGCATGCCCGTCGCACGGCTGGAACCGGCGAGATCCGCCTTGGCGAAGGTTTGTCCGCCCGCCGCGTTCATGCCGTAGTGAGACGCCAGCCGTTGGTCGACGTACGTGTAGTTCGCCGTGTACAGGTCTGCCAGCGTGCCACCCTCTTTGAAGGTGTTCAAAAACAGCTGATTGGTCTCTTCGATCATGCTTTGACGGAGTTCGTCGGGTAGCGGCACGATCGCCTCGTTCTTGGCCTTGCTGGACAGCTTGTCGATCTCGAGCCAACCCTCCACGAAGTGCGACAGACTTTCGCTGGCCTGCTCGGTCGCGAGCAGCCGATCGGCCTGCGCCAGAAGCTGCTCGGGCGTGGCGAGTTGATTGTTCTTGGCCGCCTCGTACAGCTGGGCGTCAGGTGGGGCGTCCGTGAGCAAGTAGCTGAGTTGGCTCGCGACCTCGTACGGGGTGAGGACGTACTCCGACCCTTGCTGCACACCGAGCTCGCGGCGATACAAGGTGTACGGTGACTGCAACATGGCTGCGATGACCGCTCGCGCGCCGTCTTCGAACGTCGTTTCGGCGGTGAAGAGGGTCATGTAAGAGTCGATGGTCGTTTGAGCGAGCGGTTCTCGATGCGCCTTCTCACCCAACTTGCCGATGAACTCGCTTTGACAATTGGCTTGCTGCTGGGTGCAAGAGGTGAACTGGTTGAGCTTGCCGTTCTGAACCGCCCAGTCGGCGACGGACTCGGCGTAGTTCATGAGCAGCTCGCCATCCAAGTCTCGAACCACCGCGGCGTCGGCGTCGACGTGGAACCCGAGCACGGACGGGAGGCTGAGCACATCCTCGTGCGGGACGTTCGGATCGTTGAACATCGCCTGCACGGTCCGCGCGTATTGGACGGGGCTGAGCCGACGGATCTGGCGTGGGCCGGGCGTGGAACAGTTGCTCAGCTCCACGCCGGGCGGCGGGATCGCGGGAGGTACGGCGGTCGGCGGCGTGACTCCCGGCGGCGTGACTCCGGGAGGGGTCACGGGATTACCGCTCGGATCCACCACAGGCGGGTTTTGGCTGGGTGGGTTGGGGCCGTCCGTGGGCACAACACCGGGCGGGAGATTCGGGTTGTTGGGGTTGTTGGGGTTGTTCGGAGTGGCGGTGGAGTCGGGGTTTTCACCCCACGCACCGCCTTCGACCTCGCCGCTGCATGCGGCGGCGAGAACCATCACCGTGGCAAGGGCAGAATGGGCGAGACCGGTGACCAACCGCTGGCGAAACTGTGATTGTTGCACCGCATCATTGGCCGGGTCTCGTTGCTGCACCAGGTGTAGGGAACGCTTCATCTTGTATTCCTTGGGCCCGTCCGAGACGGGCGACGCAGTAAAAGATGCTGCGTTATGCCTAACGGCGCAGGGCAATTTTACGGGCTCCGCGGGCCCTCTGGGTGTTTTCGGGAGGCCGGTGTAATTTTGGACTAAAAATAGACCCGGTTCGTGACACATACGCGCATTCGTGCGTCTTGGCCGATCCAACGCGATCACGAAAACAAGAAAGCCCAGGCTGTGAACCTGGGCTTTCTGTCGCACGAGCGCGACCTATTGAGCTGAATTACTCGTAAATGGGTTCGAGGTTCGAGATGCAGAAGCTGTATTCGGCTTCCGCATCGCCGCCAGCGATTTGCCACTTCAGCTCCGTCAGTTCGGCAGGGTCGAGGTCATCTCCCACCTCGTCCCAATCGGGCGGCGCGAGGTCCGAGAACTCGACGCTGTTGGCACCCACGTCAACCACGTATTCGGGCGGCGAGTCTTGATCCTTGGTCGAGCGGGGAACCTTGAACTTGAGCACCGCGCCTCCCAAGTCGCCGGACACCGTGAACTTGAACCCTTTGATGCCGGCGGCTTCGGCGTCGAACAGCTCTTTGTCGCCATCCTGATCGTTGAGCGAGGCACCGATGCCGGCGCCCCAGGCGGCGTACGTCGTGTCGACGATGGTCGCACCGTCGAGGCACATGGACATCTCCGTCGCGTTCCAAGGCGGCGTGTCCTTGACGCAACTCGTCGGTACCTCGCCGTCGTCGAAGCAGTACCAGGAGCCCTGGAAACAGCTCTTGTTGGAGGTGGCCGGGAACCAACCGGTCTCGGTTTGAGGAATGCCTGGCTCACCTTCCCCGGAACACTCTGCCGCCGGTTCGTCCGGCTCGGGCGTCGCCGGAGGGGGAACCGGCGTTGGGGTCACAGGCGGCGTGACCGTGGTGGGAACACCGACCGGTGGATTGACCACTGGAGTGGTCGTCGTGGGGGGCACGACCGGGGCGACAGTCGTCGGAACCCCCGTGCTCGGCGTTACGACCGGCGGCACGAACGGGGCTGGAGTGGTCGGCTGAATCACCGGTGGCGGGAGAGGCGCGGGGGTCGTCGGGGCCGGGTTCTGCACCGCGGGAGACAGGGTGATGGTTGGCCGGCTCGAGGCCCCGCCGGCGTCTCCGCAGGCTGATGAGCTCAGAGCGGTCAAGGCTGCGAGGGCAACGATGGGACGATTGATGAGTATGCGCATAGGACCTACGGACGGAGAGAGGTTTACAGGAGCACAGCTCCACACCTGTGAGCCGAGTATACTCGGGGCCCATAGCGGGTAAAGGTCCACCCTCGCTCGCGCAACCCCACACCCTAGGGCGCCTCGCGCAACGGTGCCACTTCGACCGGCGGAAACCGTTCTCATGCGGAAAATTATGGCCAAGGTGGCTATAACTCTGCGTAGCGATCTTTCCGATGCAAGTTGGCGCCCGAGACAGCGGGCGAGTCTCTAGACTCGCCGCTCATGCAGTGGTGTCGCTCGTGGGTGCTTGGCGGGCTT
The DNA here is from genome assembly GCA_966249405.1 of uncultured bacterium. Lineage (GTDB taxonomy): Bacteria > Myxococcota_A > Polyangia > Polyangiales > Polyangiaceae > SZUA-265. The sequence goes on from CBINDO010000128.1 coordinate 5,465, forward strand.
GTTGAGCGAGTAATGGGACGTCCGCCACGGCTTACCCGGCGGTCACTCGCAGGGGCCGCACTCTTCGGCGGTCTTGCTTGCTCGCGCATGGAAGAGCAACTTCACGTGTGGCTCGCCGTCGCGCCGCTCACCGGACAAGCAACCGCGAGCGATCCGGGGGACCCGCAGCGGTTTTTCGTGTTGAACATCGATGCCGGGCAGTCGAGGCTGGTCGTCGAACAAGCGCACAACACGACGCTCGCGGCACCCGGCGTCGCGTCACCCGACGGGCGTCGCACGGCCGTCACTGGGCAGGTGGTGATCGACCCCGCAGATTTGAGTCGTACTACTGGGATGTTTTGGGCGGACGGGTTGGCGTTGAGGTTGAGAAAGGTGATCACTACGGAGCGGACCACGCTCGCTGACTTGGCGCACCCCAATTCCAGCGTGAGGTTGGCGGTAACCGGCGACGTCACCTACCAGGGTGAGACGCAGGCAGCGCAGTTCGACCTCGTCGCAATGGCGGACATCTCCGACGGACAACTGAACGGCGTGAAGATATCGACTGCGCGCCCCATGCACCTGCCCAAGGGGTTCGGCGTCGCTAACCAGGAGCCCGGCGCCGGCGGATTGGGGACGGGGGACGGCAACGTGAATTTCGCCCTGGTGGCGAAGCCGGGCCCCGCAATCGCTGCTGACGTTCGCTGACGGGGCGGCAGTCCTCCCGCTCGCCACGTCGTTCCCTCGGCATGAGGCCGGGCCACAACACACTCTCGGTGCCGTCTCGGTCGCGACCCCGGCGAACCCTCGAAGGGTCGTTCGAGCCGGGGGGACCCGAAGAGGCAGTGGTCTTGGTGTCCGGGGACAGAATCGAACTGTCGACACGCGGATTTTCAATCCGCTGCTCTACCAACTGAGCTACCCAGACGTTCCCCGAAAAACGGGAGGGATTCGTACCGTATGAGCTGGGCCCGAGCAAGGGTCTCGAACGAAATTCGCGAAAGCTCTTCCCGACGGCCGGATGAAGATGGCTCTAGCACGTCGTCCGGTAACGCGTCCGCACGGTGTACACGCTGTCTCCGCTCAGGATGCCACCACGTCCGAAAAGCCGCCCGCGCTCCCAATTGGAGAGCCCGAGCTCGGGCCTGCGTAGGGCGAACTGACCGTCGACCCAACGGGTGAAGTCATCACCGACGAACGGCGCATTCACGGTGCGATAAAACGTGTCGTGAGCGGCGTCGTCCGAGCTGAGCAAGCTGGCGACGAACCGCGGACTCTGATCGTTGAAGAGCGCTACCGCGTGAGACACGTCGGTTACGATCACGAGGGTCACCTCGGGGCTGTCTTCCCACTCCCACTCGTGTCCGAGATCCGTCATCGCGACGAGTTCCGCCTGCGGTTCGGTGACGAGGCCCTCGGCGCGACCAATCTGTACCGTCCTTTCGAACAATGCGGCAGGGACGTATTGTTCACTACCTGCAGCTACGTGGAGTTTGTACGCGTGTTTGCGCCGTTCGGCCGCGCGCTCGAGGCCCCGTACGAAAGCGGGTACGAGGTCTGTCGCGACCGACTCGGTGATACAAAAGGTGTTTAGGGTGTTGCACACTTTGCGATCGAGTGAGCGGTACACGACCTCTTCCACCTGTCGCGCGGTAGCGCTCGTGTCAGCGACGATCCACGCGCCACCTGTGCCGTGCAAGCTGACGGGAATGCCGGCGGATTGAGCCAAACCTCCCAGCGTGTCGACCGCCGGTCCCGACCCGCGCGCCACGGCGAGGGACAGACGTCGGTCGCCAAACAGCGCCCAGCCGGCTCCGTGAGACGCGCTGTCGACCAAGCTGACGGCGCCGGTGGGCAGTCCCGCGGCTTCGAGCGCCGGCTCGAGAGCAACCTCGAGCATGGTGCGCGCCGTGCCGAGGGCATCGCGACCAATGCGAAACACCACGGTGTTGCCGCCTCGCAACACACCGGTCGCGTCGGCCACCACGTTGGGCCGGCCCTCGAAGATGAAGGCCACGACCCCGAGCTCGGCGGCGACGAGTTCCGCCGACCACCGCTCGTGATGCACGGTCTCCAACACCTTGCCTCGTTGCGAGGGCGCTTTTGCCCATCCAACGAGCCCCTCGATCATGTTTTTTCGGAGTTGTTCCGTCGCTTCGAGTCGCGTGGTCGAGCGCCCGCGTGCCTTCGCGCTCTGCACGTCCGCGCGATTGGCCGCGCCGATCTTTGCCCAGATGGCCTCGTCGGCGAGCCGTTCTGCAAAACCGTTGAAGAAGGCCGAGATTTGGTCGTCGCCCACCCGAGACATGGCCGCGAATGCGGCGTGCGCACGGGACACCGCAGCCGCTGCCACTTCGCGCTCCGCCTTCTTGATGTGCAGAACTTCACCCGTCCGTTCGACCGCGGCAATCGCATCGCCCGGCTCGAACGCTGCAGCCAATTCCGGCGTCACAGTGACGCAGCGATCGCCTCCGATCAGGATCGATGTGCCAGCGGTCAGTCGTTCGATGGGCTTCGAGGCGCTCATGAGCGAAAGATCTGCCCTGCTCTACGCGCGAACGCAACAGCGCTGTAGGTTTTGTGGTTTGAAGTGCGCAGGGGCGGGCGTCGGGAGGAGTTGGGTCGAGCTGCGAGCGGGGTCAGTTGGCCAGTCGGAGTACCGAAATAGTGCTTAGGAGTACGCCCACGGGTTCCGTTAACACGGCATTACACGAACGAGTGGGCGCAGCTTTCCCGGCGTTTCGACGCTCCGGCGTGCAGTGGGGGAGAAGGTCGGTGGTTTACCGACGCGAGGTCAGGGATCGTAGGTGTCCGGGGTAGGCGAATGGTTAACGCTGAAGTTGCTATAGTGACTTAACGGGCGCGGAGCGTCGCCGTGCAATGGGGGAGTGGAAATGGCGCTACAGACACGTATTGCCGAGCTGTTTTGGGGAGGGAAGAAACCGGAGTCGGACGGATCCTCGGAGCCGATGACGGCTCGGGAAGCTGCGCCGTCGTTGCGATCGAGCGCGCCCCCGAAGCCAACTTCGTCGGGGTCCGAGCCCGCGCCTCGCCTGTCGATGACTCGCGCGTTGGGTGAGCGTGCCGAGGCATTGGTGGGGCGCGACGGTGCAACACCTGGATCGGTTCTCGTCGACGGTGACACCTGGGAGCAAGCCGCAGGGGGCGTTGCCGTCGACTGGTGGCTGCAGGAAGGTTGCGGTAGTGCGGGGTCCAAGGCGCTCGAGTTGGTGATGGCGCAACTGACGGAGGGGTCGCCCAACGTCGGACGCTGGGAGCGGACGGGAGACGTTCGCACCGTGGTTGCCGAGGTCGCGCCGATGCTTGCCGTAGTCGAGATTCCAGCCATTCGCGAGCACTTGTCCCGGGTCGGACTGCCGCCCGCTCGCGTCAATGAGCTGCACGTCCTACTACTCGCGTTCGTGCAGCTCGAGGCGCCCGGCGCGTCGGAAGACGCCGACGGTGTTTCACTCGTCGAGCAAGCATGCGCCTTGCGCGGCGAGCTCTTGGCTGCGTGCGCGTGGAATCTTCGTGGACGCCGGGGCGCCGGAACTCTGGCACGCATCAGCGACAGCGTGCGGGCACCGGAGCTTGCTCTCGACCTGACGGAGCTCGCAGACCTCATCACGGACAACGAGAGCGCGTTCGGCTCGGACGCATCCTTCGACGTCTTCGAGCGCACCGAGGATGCTGTTAATTTGGCGTGTAAACTACGTTCGCGAGAGATGCAACTTTCAGCGTCGGCACACGAGTGCTGTTTGCGCGGCCAGGTCTTCTCCTTGCTCATGGACTGCGTCGCCGAGATCCAGACCGCGGGCGTCTATGCGCTTCGCCACAACCCGAATTGGTCGCGTGTGTTCGGACCCGTGCGCAACGTGTCGCGTCGGCGGTCCGGGTTGCGTGACGCATTGGGCACATGACCCGCGCCGGTGTTTGGAATCGGGGCAGAAATTTCCGCGCGTGACTCGTCACTTCGAGGCTGCCAAGGGGCGGCGCGTCTCGAGATCGCGCGGGGGCGCCGAATTGGTGGCGCGCGACAGCGAACTTGGTTCGTCCGCCTGGCGCCTCTGTTAGACTGACCGGGCTTTGATGCGCTGGCACAATCGCCCCAATCTCGGCACCCTCGTTTCGCGGCGGTCGGTCGTCGGAATGGCCGCCTCGGGAGAGCGGCGCGCGGCGGCGCTCCACGTCGCGAACCGTACGTCTCGACGCGCCCTCTGCGCCGCTGCCGTCATTGGCTTGGCCACGAGCTGTTCGGACGATGCTCGCCCGACGGAACCTTCGATGACGACGTCGGTCCCGACCGCGGCTCCGCCGGCCAAGCCGGTGGTCACCCCCGACCTACCGTCCCCGGTGCCCCTGGAACTCGACAACTTGGCGTGCGCGGACGAGGCACCGGTCCCTTCCGAAGGGCGCCTGCTGACGCGCTTGCAGTACCAGAATACCGTACTGGACCTGTTTGACACGGTGAGCTTCGAGCCCGCGGTGTCTGCCGTGCTGACCAAGGATTTCCCCGCGGAGAACGAGGTGCTCGGGTTCCGTACCAACGCCGAGTTCCATCGTGCAACGCCGTGGCTCGTCGAGGCCCACGTCGCGGCGGCCGAAGTCGTATCGGGTGTGGTGCGGGCCCAGTTGGCCGCAGCTTTGCCGTGTTCGGTGAACATCCCGGCCGGAGTTCCGTCTGCTGGTACGGACGGCACTTCCGGCGACATCGACGAGGTGGTTGCAGCGTGCGCCGGAGAGTTTCTCGACCGCTACGGCGACCGGGCGTTCCGCCGTCCACTCCAGGCTGCGGAGAGGGAGATCTTCGCCGAGCTCTTTGCCAACGCCTACGAGGAAGCGGGCTTCGCAAACGGCATCGAGGTCCTGATCCAAGCCCTGCTCCAGTCCCCGCAGTTCCTGTATCGCGTCGAATTGAACCAAACCGCCCCATTGGCCGCGGCTGACGCGTTCGCGCTCGACGCCTACGAAGTGGCATCCAGGTTGAGTTATCTGGTGTGGAACACGCTGCCGGACGAAGAGCTGTGGCAGAGCGCGGCCGCTGGCAAGTTGACCGACGCGAACGAGTTGCGGGCGCAAGCTGAACGCCTGTTGGATGCACCACGGGCCGGCATCACGGTAGCGGACTTCACCGACCAGTGGCTCGGTCTGCCGGCGTTGGTATCTGCCGTGCGGCGCGTGGGGTTCGAGACGCAGAGCGACGGGTCGCAGGTGCCGATCGTGGACGGACGTTATTCCGCACCGTGGCAACAGTCGCTCAAGTACTACGTCGCCGATCAGGTCCTCGGTGGTGGCACGTTCGAGAACCTGTTGACGTCGCCGCGAGTGTTCGTCAATCGCGAGCTTTGGGAAGTGTATCCTACCGACACGCCCTTCTCGGGGGATGCGGCATCGTTCGTCGGGCTGGACTACCCAGAAGAGCAACGTGCGGGCTTGCTCACTCAACCGGCACTGATGGCGCTCTTGTCTCACCCAGATCAATCGGCGCCGATTCTTCGCGGCGTATTCGTTCGGAACACGCTCCTGTGCGACCCGCCGCCGCCGCCGCCACCGAGCGTGAACCCGACGCCGCCAGCGCTGGACCCCAACGCGACGACCCGAGAGCGCTTCGCCCAGCACACCGAAGACGCCTCGTGCGCCAACTGTCACAAGCTCATCGATCCGATTGGGCTCGGTCTCGAGAACTACGATGAACTCGGCCGGTTTCGGCAAGACGAGAACGGGCTTCCGCTCGACGTCTCGGGTGAAATCGTCCGGGCCCGCGATCCCAGCCTCGACGGTGACTTCAACGGTGCGGCGGAGTTGGCGACTCGGCTCGCCGGCAGCGCGCAGGCGCAAGCGTGTTTCGTCACGCAGTGGTACCGCTACGGAATGGGTCGCGTCGAGCAGGACGTCGACCTGTGCTCCATTCGTCAGGTTTACGATGCGTTCGCCGCCTCGGGGGGCGAGCTGAGGTCGGTGCTGTTGGGTTTGATCCTGAGCGACGGCTTCCGGTACCGAAGCGTGCTACCCGCCCCGACCGACGACGCGATGGCCTCGGAGGAGACGCTGCCATGAAGCCGTTCAAGGAGTACTTCACGCGACCACTGCGGACGACCACGGCCAACGCGGGACTCACCCGAAGGCAGCTGCTGCAACTGGGTGTCGGATCCGCTGGCGTGTTGGGGTTGCCATTGTTGTCGCCCGAGCGTTCGAACGCTGCACAGGACGTGCCCCAGAGGCTGCTGCTGGTGTTCACTCCAAACGGTACGGTGCCGGACAGCTACTGGCCTGCAGCAGGGGCGTCCGACAGCGACTTCGTCTTGAACACCATCATGGAGCCGCTGGCGCCGTTTCGAGAGCGGCTCCTGGTTGCAAAAGGTTTACGGTTGGCCGTTGCCGAGGTCGGCCCCGGTGGCCCTCATCAGAAGGGGGTGGGCGGCCTGTTCACGAATGCCGACCTTCAAGACGGCGACTTCGTCGATGGGGACGGCTCCAAGTCGGGGTGGGCGAACGGTCCCAGCGTCGATCAAGAGGTGGCTCGCCATGTCGGACAGCAGAGCTACCTGCAGAGCCTCGAGCTCGGCGTGCGGGTGATTGAAAACGAAGTGCGAGCACGCATCAGCTACGCAGCCCCCGGCGCGCCCATGCCGCCGGTGAATTCGCCGCTCGTGGCCTACCAGCGCTTGTTCTCGCAGTTCCTCACGACCGACGCCGAATCGCGCCCGCGCCGGCAGAGTGTGCTCGACTCCGTCAAGCGGCAGTACGACGTGCTCAGTCCGCAGCTATCCCGACGCGACCAAGTCAAACTCGAACAACACATGGACCTCGTGCGCGGCCTGGAGCGGCGCATGGGCATCGCGGTGGACGCGACGTGTTCGCGGCCAGAGGCCCCCCCAGACTGGGCCGAGGACGACGAAGCGACGATGCCTGACATCGCTCCGGCGCAGATGAGCCTGTTGGCCACGGCTTTCGCCTGCGATCTGACGCGTGTTGCGAGCCTGCAGATCTCCAGCGCGGTCAACTCGATTCGTTACCCGTGGCTAGGAAGCAACGGCTCGGGCCACACGCTGTCTCACTCGTCGGACGATAGTTCTCAAGCGGAGATCGTGCTGCGTGAGCAATGGGCGGCGGCCCAGATTGCAGCGCTGATGAGCGAACTCGCGGCCATTCCCGAAGGCGAGGGAACGGTGCTCGACCACACCCTGATCGTTTGGGGCAACGAACTCGGCTGGGGCACGACGCACACGCACGAAGACATCCCGTTCTTGCTCGCGGGCGGCGCTCCGGGGATCCGCATGGGGCGCTACCTCGAGTACGATCGCGTCAGCCACGGCGCGCTCTTGCTTTCGATTTTGCAGTCGATGGGCGTGCCTGCCACCAACTTCGGTCATCCGGAGTTCTGGATGGATCCGCTCGACCTATCGTGAGGTGTGTCTCACCGTTCGTCGTGCGCGCGTCACTGGGCGACGGGCGGAGGACCGGGTGGAGTGTCTGGTGCAGTCGGCGTCCCAGGGTTCGCCGGCCCAGGGTCACCAAAACCTGGGGAAGGGCTGCGTGGAGCGGGAGCCTCGTCCGACGCGCGCACACCGTCGTCGGCGCTGGGCTTGGGGCCCGAGGGCTCGGGGGTTACCGGCGGTCCCGGTGGTGTGGGCGCGAAGTTGGGATCCATGTTCTGCGGCGGCAGCGCGACCGTCTGGCTTGCCGTACCAAGCTCGTTGGTGCCGAGTGACGGTTCGAGCGGTTCTTCGCGAAACACCTGCTCGATGTTCGGCGACCAGCCGAGTTCCGGAGGGGGTGACACCAGGGGCGTCGGTGTCTCACGCAAGTCGACTACGCGCGCCGGTTCGACGGACGCGGTCGTGGTTGGCGCTGGGCTAATGGGAGCCGGCGCAGGGCCGCTCAGTCTCACCATCGGGATGGCCAAACGCGGCTTCGAACCGTCGATGACGAGTTCCTGCGTCTTGTAACCTTGGCGTCTCAAGGTGAGGCGCTCGACTTGTCCGGGCGCCAGCTGAATCAACAGCGGGATTTGTCCCAGATCCTGTTCGCCGCGAAACACGTGAGCGTCCAAAGGATCGGCGGCCAGATTGACGGTCATCGTCGGGACGGGTTGCGCAGCGGTCGAAACGAGCGGCGGCGGCGGTGAGACATCGGAAGAGGTCGGGCGCGTTGCGTCGAACGGCAGAACCATCGGCAACAGCAACACCGCAGCTGCAACACCGCCTGCAAACATGAGCGCCGCGGGCCACCGCCTGGGCTTTACGTCGCGGCGCGGCATGTTCAGCACCGTCTGGAGGTATTCGGGCACGGTTTCCGCGGTCTTGAAGAAGTCCCAAGCCAGCGGCACCTCGACGTTTTGGAGGCGCCGAAGATCCTCGTCGAGCTCCGCCATACTCGAATAACGGTGTTTGGGATCTTTCATCAAGCAACGCGCAACAACGCACTCGAGCGCGGGTGTGACGCGTTCGGGTTCGCACTGGCTGCTCAGCGACTTGACCTCGACGTACATGTGTTGCGTCAGGATCCCGAGCGGGTTCTCCCCGTCGAACGGCACGTGTCCGGTGACCATTTCGTAGAGGATGACGCCCAACGAGTAGATGTCGGTGCGGTGGTCGAGCTCATCGCCGCGCCCTTGTTCGGGCGACATGTAGTGCGGCGTCCCGAAGATGCGACCAGCGGTGGTGGTCTGGTTCTGGCTGCTCTGGACCTTGGCGATGCCGAAGTCCAAGATCTTGACGAAGTCCTCCTGCTTGCCTTTGGTGATGAGCAGGACGTTGTCGGGCTTCAAGTCGCGATGGACGATGCTCGCGTCGTGAGCCCGCTGTAAACCTTCGGCGATTTCGCGCGCGATGGACAACACGGTGGGTAGCGGTAACAAACCGCCGGAACGACGAATGCGCTGGTTGAGCGACAAGCCGTCGAGGTATTCCATCACGATGTACGTCGCGCCGTCCGGCAACTCGCCGTAGTCGGTGATGTCGACGATGTGTTCGCTGCCGATCGCCGATGCCGCTTGGGCCTCGGTCAGAAAACGCGCGGTGATCTCCCGATTGTGCACGAGCTCGGGCCGCAAGATCTTGAGGGCTACCGGCTTGTCGATGAGGCGGTGGCGAGCGAAGTAGACGACGCCCATCCCTCCCTGGGCGATCACGGACTCGATGTGGTAGCGGCCGTCGACGATGAAGCCGACGTAGCTCTCGATGTTGCGAACCCTGCGGCTCGACGGCTCCTCGTCGTCGCCCGGGACCTGATCGGCCTCCATCAAGGTAGCGCGCTTGATGCTCAGCGAAGACGCTCCCGGCGTGAGGTCGAGCGCCGGTTCGGTCGGCGCCGCCATCGCCTCGGTGGCCTCGGGGGACGCCAGGGGTCGACTGCGGCTCGCGGCCTCGCCCTGACGACTTGCGTCTTGGTCAGGAGCAACAGCAGGTTCGGCGCGCGTTTCGGGCATGAGACAGGACCGCGCAGAGCGGGCGGTGGTGTCCATGCCACACCCGGATCCGCTGGGCTAGTTTAGGGTCGTCCGAGAGGTTACGTCCGGGCCCCGCGATACTTGCCTTGCTCACAGGCGGGATGCCAAGTTGGCCAGGTGAAACGACGAAGCGCTCCCAGTCGAGGTAAGGCGGTCGGTCACGGTAGCAGCTGGAGGGGAGTAGGAGCGCTCCTGCCCGCGTTTTGGGCCTGCGCGCCAGTAACCACGCCGTCCGCCCAGGGTCCCGCGGGCGACACCGAGACGCCGTTTCCGGAGCAGGTGGCGACGCTCACCTGGGACCGGGGTGACTGGCCGGCTGAGCTCGCCACGGATGCCGACTGGCAATCGGCGGCGCGCGGGGAAGAGTGGGCGCTGCTCCGGTTGGGGCAGGAGCGCGACCGATTGGCCCAGCTAGTCGAAACGGGAGGCCCGGCGGGGTACGTCGCGATCCGCGCTTGGCCTTTTGCGGAGGTTGCCTGGGAGGAGCGCGGTGTTTTGTGCCGCGTGTTACCGCGTTACGTTGCGGCGGACTGGGGACCAGTGCTCGTCGCGTTGCGCGAGAGCTCGACCCAGCGCGAACGCTTCGGTGAGGCGCTCGACCCAGACGCGGCGTTTGCCTGCGAGCGCATGTTCCAGTGGCTCGACAGGCGCGTCGGGGACATGTCGCCCGCTATTTTTGACGAATACACCGCAACCTGCCAAGCCATCGAGCGTCCTTCACGGCTCAAAACCGAATGAGGCCCTCGGTCCACCTAGCGGCTTTTCCCCCACCCGCCGTACCCACTTCCGACCATGAACAGTATTTCCCCCCGCCGATATCGCTCCGAGGCGTTTTTCCTCCAGTTGTTGGGCAAGGCGGTGGCCGCGAACGCGCGCGACATCCACCTCAAAGTGGGGCAGCCACCAGGCGCGCGCGTCCGCGGTGAAATCGTATACTTCAGGCTCGACAAGCTGACCTCGGCCGACACCCAAGACGTCGCCGCACACTTGGTCCGTGACCCAGAGGTACGCGCCGGGCTGAACGACCTGAACGAGTTCGATACGTCCTTCGAAGCCGAAGGCATCGGTCGCTTCCGCGTCAACATCTACCGTCAACGCGGCACCTTGGCGATCGTCCTGCGCTACATACCGCTGGCGGTCCCGAACTTGACGCAACTGGGGTTGCCTCCGGTGGCCGCCGAACTTGCAGACAAAGAGCGCGGCCTGGTTCTGTGTGTTGGCTCGGCGGGCAATGGCAAGAGCAGCACCCTGGCGGCCATGGTCAATCACCTGAACCAGAACCGCGCTCGCCACATCATCACGATCGAAGATCCGATCGAGTTCCTCCACGAGGACAACAAGTGCCACATCAGCCAGCGCGAGATCGGCGTCGACACGCGGAGTTTCGCCGCGGCGCTGCGCGCCGCATTGCGGCAAGATCCAGACGTGGTTCAGGTCGGCGAGATCCGCGACTCCGAGACGATGGAAATCGCCCTCAAGGCTGCCGAGACGGGGCATCTCGTGCTTTCGACGCTGCACACTCCGGATGTGATGCGCACCATGAATCGCATGATCTCCCTCGTCGAGGGCACGTCGGACGACCTGCGGGAACGGCTCGCCGATGCCCTGCAAGGCATCATCGCGCAGCGGCTCCTGCCGCGAGCCGATGGCGCGGGGATGGTGCTGGCGGCCGAGGTTCTGGTCGCCACGGGCTCGGTCCGGGAAGCGCTGAAACGCCCCATCGGGAACCCGCCGCTCAAAGAGCTGATGGAGGGCGGAGAGCATCCCTACGGCATGCAAACCTTCGAAAAGCACGTCCGCAAGCTCGTCAAGGACGGGGTCCTGAGCAAGGAAACGGCTCGTCAAGCGATGGGTTTCTGATAATAAGCCCGGCCATGAGTGAAGTGCGCCACGATTGGACGGTCGCCCTGGCCAAAGAGCTGTACGAACTACCGCTGTTCGAGTTGATCGACCGCGCGCGGACGACCCATCGGGAGTTTCACCGCTCCAACGAAGTGCAGTTGTGCACCCTCCTGAGCGTGAAGACCGGGGGCTGTCCGGAGAACTGCGCCTATTGCCCCCAGTCCGCCCACTACGAGACGGGCGTCGAGCGCCAAGCGCTGCTCGACGTCGAAGAGGTGCTGACCGCAGCGCGTCGCGCCAAGGAGCACGGAGCGACGCGTTTCTGCATGGGCGCGGCTTGGCGCGAGGTGCGCGATGGGGAACCCTTCGAGCGCGTGCTTCGAATGGTCCGCGGTGTGAAGGAACTCGGACTCGAGGCCTGTTGCACGTTGGGCATGCTCCAGCCGCATCAGGCCGTAGCACTCAAAGAGGCGGGCCTCGACGCGTACAACCACAACATCGACACGTCGAGCCGTCACTACAAGTCCATCATCTCCACGCGCACTCAAGAGGAGCGCTTCGAGACCCTGCGTCACGTTCGCAATGCTGGCATCACCGTCTGCAGCGGCGGGATCATCGGCATGGGTGAGACAGTTGAAGACCGGTGCGCAATGTTGGTGCAGCTCGCCAACCTCCCGACTCATCCCGAGAGCGTCCCCATCAACGCTCTCGTCCGCGTCGCAGGCACTCCGCTCGCCGACTTGCCCCCCCTGGACCCGTCGGACTTCGTGCGGATGATCGCGTTGGCGCGCGTGATGATGCCGAAGTCGCGCGTGCGTCTGAGCGCTGGGCGCACCGAGCTCAGCAAAGAGACTCAGCTGTTGTGCCTCTACGCCGGAGCAAACAGCATCTTTTACGGCGACACCCTGCTCACGACGCCCAACCCCGACGTCTCCGAAGATCACGACCTGATTCGGACGGCGGGGCTCGGAGTGCAAGCCGCGGCCTCTGCCTAGACGACACACTTGTCGAGGCGCCGCTGTGGGGGCGGCGAAGTGCGCCGTCGCGGCGACGCCGTAAGTCAGCGCGGACCCGTTGGGCGCACGACTCGGACCTCAGCCGCGTCTGCGCGCGGCCCAAAAACCAACGCCAGCGACCAGCAAACCCGTGCCAACCCAGGGTGTGGCGTCGCCGCCGACTCCGGGGGCCGCCGCACACAGCAGCCCGGCACTCGCTTGCGTTGGCGTGTGACAGTACCGGGAGAACCCAAAACGTGGGCCTTCTCCGCGGCAGTCACCGACCTCGACGGCACCCGGTGGGTACAGGTCGCAAATGCCGCGCCGATCGTCGTCCGAGAGGCTCCGGAACGTCGCGTCGCCCACGTTCACGTTGTACAACTTGTTCATGGTGGCGCCTCTCACCAGCGAGTGAGCGAGCCCGAAGAAGTGGCCAGCTTCGTGAGTCAAAATGGCCTGAAGGTCGTTCGTGATGTTGGTGTCGCTGGTGCTCAGCGCGACGTTGGCCGAGTTGATCTCGATGTCGGCGTCCACGATCTCCCCGGTGTCCTTCAGGTACGTGATCGTGGTTAGCGCCAACGTCATGCGCTCATTGGAAGGGTCTTCGAAGTAGGGCCACGTGTCGTCCCGGAAGATGATGGCGTTGGCGTTGGGCCCGGGCGGAAAGTCTTGGCCGGGGGCAGGGTAGTTGTATTGGACGCGGTCACACTCGAGCTCGCCCTTGGAAACGACGCCAATCGACGGTCGCTGTCCGGAGGCGTCGCACTTGGCGCCGATCCACGAGGCAAAGCCACCCTCGGCCGCCTTTTGCGCTTCTTCGAAGGTGATACCGCGCCTCGGCGAGCCAGCCTTGTGCACTCCGAACGTCACGCAGGTATCCGGCCAGTAGAGGGGGATGCCGGTCGCGGGACATCCATTGCTCGGGTTCGTTTGGCACTCCTCCAGCTTACCGTCGCAGGTGGTCGTTCGACAGTAGGCGTGGGCCGTGCTCGAGCCAAGCAAAGCTGCAGTGAGCGTGGCTGCGGCTGTCAGGGGCGCTAAGCGCGGCTGGATGCTCGGGGTCGTGCCGCGGTTGCGGGCGCCTCGCAAGTTACTTCCCACGGCGCACCTCGGAGATGAGCGCACGCGCCTTGTCGAGCGATTGCCCGCGCAGCTGTTCGACCGCAGATTCGAGGTGCTTGTGCTTGTCCAGCACCTCCGCCAAATGTGGGCTCGTCTCCAGGCGGCGCACGCCTTGGGGATCGAAGATCAGCGGGTAGTGACCCTGGGCGAGACCGGTAACCCGGAACGTCCCGTCGCGGCGGTCTTTCAAAAACACGACGCATACCTCCTCGCGTCGCAGCTCTGCCTCCCCGTGGACGATCTGGCCCAGCTGGCCAACTTGACCTCCGAGCGTGCGCACCATGACCTCGGAGTCGGCGGGATTGCGTCCGTCGAGCGTCTCCTCGATGGTGAGACGTGTGTAGGTGACAATCCGCTTGCTGCCGGAGACCTCTTCCCAGATCGAGTCACCGACGCGAGGTGTACCCACCACCACGTGTTCGCTGGCGGCGACGAGGTCCTGGAGGGGCGTTGGGATGGCCACTCCCGCCACAGCTCGTTCGGTGCTCAGCCCGAACCACCCGAGACAGCCCAGGCCGGCTAGCCAGCTTCGGCGCGAGACTCGCGAAAGCACAGCGGTTTGGGCCGTGAATACCTGTGCGCCCCCTGCGGATTCGGGGCAGACTCCGCTATCGTAATTGGTAGCGGGCGCGGCGCTCGTCGCATGGGCTGAGCCAACTGATTCCCGGGTGGTGACTTGGAATTCCCCGGGGTCCAGTCGGAATGAGTGGTGTGGCATGTATGCTGACATAGAGAGGCCGTCGGAGGCTAGCACAGGCGTGGTCACAACCAACGGATTATCAGAACCGCCGCCGCCGATGCAGGCGGTGAAACAGGTTCTGTTCTGGGTTAACGTGAGGCCACGCCGGTTTCGCTACCCGATTGCAGCGAAAGTAAAATGAGCGAATCTCTTCCCCCTCCCGACGCGGCAACTCTCAGCAAACTCTCGCCACGTTTGCTTCCCGAGCTCAAGCGCTACCTCAAACACCACTACGGGCAGCTCGAACACGCGGTCACCGCCTACGGCGAAGCTTCGGGGACGGCGGCCGCTGCCAAGCACGCCAAAGCCATCGATGGGCTCGTCTCGTCGCTTTTCCACGCCTCGGTCGCGACGGCAGGGGGGCAAGGCGTAGAGTTCGCGTTGGCGGCCGTGGGTAGCTACGGTAGATGCACGTTGTCGCCTTACAGCGACCTCGACGTCAGGGTGCTCTGCAATCTCCAGCCAGAGCGCGCTGCTGCGGTTACCGAAGCACTTCTCTATCCACTCTGGGATGCGGGATTGAACATCGGTCACCAGGTCGTCGCGCTCGACGAGATCGTCGAGCTGGGTCGCGCCGACTTGCCGACGGCGACGAGTTTGCTCGATTGGCGTCACCTCGCCGGTAAACAGGACCTCACCGATCAACTGCTGACGTCGTGTTTTGCGGGCGTGTTCGGACCCGACGAGGTCAGCACCTTCCTGCAGAAGCTGCTCCAGGCAGCCTACGCGCGCAAGGAGCGATACGGCGCATCGGTGTTCTTGCTGGAACCCGACGTCAAAAACGGCAGCGGCGGCCTGCGTGACGTCGACATCGCACACTGGGCAGCCCGCGCCCGTTGGCGCGTCGGGCACCTGCGCGAACTCGTGAGCCTCGGCGTTCTGCTCCCAGACGAGTGGATGGACTTGCAGCAGGCGAGCGAGTTCTTGATGCGCCTGCGCAACGCGCTCCACGTGAGCAAGAAGCGCAAGGTCGACCGCATCACGTTCGAAGAGCAGGAGTATCTCGGCAAGGCGGTT
>CBINDO010000129.1:0-20501 GCA_966249405.1 uncultured bacterium
GAAGGAAGTGAACGTCAAGTAGCTCGACCTAGACGCTTGTCCACCGCCAGACGCGAGCACGACCTGGTCCGACGTGGTTTCTAGGCCGCTCACCACTTTTGCGGTGGGCTGACTCTCGAGCACTACGGTGTAACTGCTCGTCGCGCCCCCTTCGGCCACCGTGACGCTCGACTCGGAGACGGTGACGTCCGCGGTGTCGTCGTCGACGATGGTCACGGTTGCGCTCGTCGTCGTGCCGGCGACAGTGCCACTGCCATCGGCAGACAACGCGATCGTGAACGTTTCGTTGTTCTCGTCGATCGAGTCGTCGATGATCGGAAGCGTGACCGGCACGCTCGTCACGTTAGCGCCGAAAGAAACGGACATCGTCGTGGAGGTGAAGTCGACGCCGCCTCCCGTCGCACTCCCCGCGCTGAACGTCAGGTTGATACTCGCCGTCCCCGTCGTGGAGCCGCTGCGCGTCAGGGTCGCTTGACCACCAATCGCCGTTCCGTCCTCACCAATTTGATAGCTGGAAGCGGTGAGGTCGATGGTCGGCACGGAAGGGGTGCCGGTGATGATGATGTCGTCGAAGACCATCTCTTCCTGTGCGCCGTCCGAAGAGAACACGACCCTGACCACTAGACTGGAGCCGCTGACTATCCCCTGTCCGGCACGACCGTCCAGAGTGTACGTGAAGCGCTGCATGGCGAGGCCGCTCACTGTCTGTGTGAACGAACCATCGAGATCATCATCTTCGAGCATGCCGATCAGGCCCGGGCCACCGCCACGAAAGCTCGCTACGGTAACGAACGACCCACCGTCTACCGAGTACTGAAGCTGTAGGTAGTCCGCGGGCGACGCCTCGTAGCGGCCGGCGACGCCGTTGGGAGCGGCCAACAAGAAGCTGATCCCAAGACTGGAGTAGCCCGTGATGCTCGTAGAGCTGAGCACGACGGCATTGGGGTTGGCCAAGCCGGCTCCGGGGTTACTGGCCGCGGCCCCGACGATATCCTCCAGGCCGATGTAGTCCGTCCCTTGTTGACCCGTTACGTCCCCTGACGCGAAGGAGAAGGTGAAGTCACGAACGCCGTTGTCGTCGTTGCCGCACAACACTCCATCATTGGTGTCGCCCCAAAAGCTGCCAGTCTGCAACGAATAGCCGCTGCCGGTGCAACCCTCGAAGCTCTCCTGGCGGATCGTGTCGGCATAGGCGCGACTAGTGAACAACCCCAACAACAGCAACAGACCAACCAAGACGAAATGGCGCATCGAGCCCCCTCTCCAAGAGATGGGTCAATGATGCACGTTCTGCGCAATCGAGACAAGGCAACGAGGTCATTACTCGCGCAAAGTGGCGTTACTTTAGAGCCAGGACCAGTGTCAGACACCCAAACACATGTCGGCGCTCAGTGACCTCGCGACTGCAACCACTCGAATTCGTTGAGCAACGCAACGAGTGTGGCGATGAGCCACAGCAGCAGCGACAGGCCCGGCCGCACGCTGTTATACGATGTTATTGCTAAACGGCGTAGTGCAAGGGGCGCATGGACGGCGGCGCACCTAGTTGCTCGTAAGCATAACGGATGGCTTGCAGCGTACTCGTCTGTCGAACGGCTTGCTCGAGGAACAACGCATCCCGACCAATCACTTCGAGCAACTCGGTGCGCTCCAGCGCTTCGAACATCTCGGTGCGCACGCCGCACAACACCACCGCGACACCACGCGCACGCAGCGCCTTGATTGACTCGGTCAGTTGATGCAAGCCGACGGCGTCGGGGTTGTGAAGGCGCTTGACGCGCAGCACGATGAACCGCGTCTCCGGTTGGATCCGGCTCATGACGTGGTCTAGGTGCCGTTCGAGGGAGGTGTTCGAACCGAAGAAGAGCTCCCCCTCCAGACCAAACACCAGAACCCGAGGCTCGACGGCATCCTCCGGCAGACGCTCGTGGATCAAGCCGTCCTCTTTATTGACGACGAACTCGGTAACCAACATGCGACCCGCGCGTGGCACTGCCAGAGCAAAGGACAGGAACACGCCGATCAACACGCAGAACTCGACGGAGATGGCGACCGCCGAAATCGCCGTCGCCGCGACGATGACGCGATCGAAGTAGGTGGCCTTCAGGTGAAAGCGAAGCGCCTTCCAATCCACCATGCGCACCGACGTCACGATCAAGATGCCGGCCAGCGCAGCCTTGGGAATGAACCGCGCGAATGGCGCGAACACCATCACGGTGGCGGCGACCGCCGCGGCGCTCACGACACCGGACCACTGGGACACGGCCCCGGCTTGCTGATTGATCGCCGAACGCGTGAGCGAGCCGGAACCAGGAAAACAGTGGAAGAAGCTGCCGGCCATGTTGGCGAAGCCTTCCGAGAGGCATTGTTGATTGATGTCGAGTCGCTGACGCGTGATCGCCGCTATGCCTTTGGCCATGGCGATCGCCTCGAGCAAACCTAGGGTGGCTATGGCGAACGCGCTCGAAGCGAGCTGGGTCATCGTCTCGTAGTCGAGGTTCGGAACGGCGAACGGCGGCAAACTAGTGGGCACGTCTCCGATCACCGAGACCCCCTGTTTGTCCAACCCGAGCCACGCGGTGATCGTCGCCATCAGCGCCACGACCGTGATCAGCTCGGGGAAAAGCGGAGCCCGGAGCTTGGTCTTGAGCCAACGCAGGAGCACGACGAGCACGATGGAACCAAGACCGATCATCGTCGTGGTCGGGTGCGGCGCATCCGCTTGAGTCCAGGTCTCCCAAAGCCGAACGAGGAACTGGTCGTGTACGTCGCCTCGTTGCTTCCAAGCGAACAGATTCCGAATTTGGTCGAAGAACAGCAGGCTGCCAGCGCCCAACGTAAATCCAACCACCACCGAGTGAGAGATGTAACGTGTGAGGTCTCCCAGACGCAGCAAGGTGATGCCCAGCTGGATGGCCCCGACGAGAAACGCCATCAGAATGGCCGCTTGGAGTCGCTCCTGGTCGGTCGCGAATCCGGCGATCGTCGCGCCAACCGCGATCGAGATCACGTTCGTCGGCCCGTTTATCAACTGCCGCGATGAATCGAACAACGCGCCGACCGCCGTCATGACGATCGCGGTGTACAGACCGTACGCCGGAGGTAACCCGGCGAGCACAGCATACGCCATGGCCTGGGGTACCGCGACCGTGGCAACCGTTAACCCAGCGAGCAAATCGGCTCGGGCATCCTTCCAGGTGTACTGACGCAATGCGCCAAACGCGGGGATTCGGAGCAACAACCATTGGGCGGCCACGGACATGTTGGGCGCCCTTGAGCAAGGACCGTGCCTGCGCCTATTTCCCGGAATTTCGGGACATGCCCGGTTTTCCCGTCACTGGATACCGTGATATATGCTGGCACCGTGTCATTTCACGGTAATTCCCGAGGCCCTCGCTTCAGTAAGGCTTGAGCCAAATTCCGCGGAAACGCTTCGGCCCTTGGCGTTTCTTGAGGTGTTTGCACTCCTTGCCATCGATCAGCGCCGTCCCGTCGTCACTCAGCAACATGATCTCGTCGGCGTCTTCGGGCGTGAAGAACCCCTCGGGGTTGAAGTCCGACAACTCCAAGGGAAGTGCAGAGGCCATCGTTCCTGGACCGTCCCAAGTAAACAGTTTGGAGGGGCCGTTGTCGAACGGACCACCAACGATGAGATACTTGCCGTGCCACCAGGACAATCCGCGGACCCCTAGCCCACCGAGATCCAGCAACACGGGCGCACCGAACTGCGGCTTGGCGCCGTCCAACACTGCGCGCGGGTTCTCGAGCACGACGATCAAAGCCTTACCGTGCGGGATCGGGTTACGGAAGCCGATCAGGAGCTTGTCGTCCGGCGTCGCCGTGAGGCCCTCGATGTTGAACCCCTCGGGAACGTTGGGTGCTCGGTGACTTGCCGCCTGCAGGTGAAAGTCGGGCTCGAGTTGGGCAATCAAGTCCTCCTGCAACCCACTGTACGGCGAACCTACCCCGCTCAAGGTGGCGTGTCCCGGTGACGGCAGATTCGTGGCGAAGAAGTACGACCGCTCGGGCTCGAGTTCGCCCTTCTTGTTGCGTCCGTGAGACGTGAGCCAATACGCGACGTCACCGATGCGCGTCGCCGCCTCGATGTCCGACTCGGGCCGTTTCTGGCGAAGCTCGAGGAACGGCGAGACGTCGGTCGTCTCGAGAGGCTCACCGCCAACCTGGGCGTTGTATTGACGCAGGATGTTGTCCTCGTCGTCCGCCACGGCGAATACGTCTTTGCTCAGTGGGACGGCTCCAGACGCGTCACACGCGCCAAGAAAAGTCACCTGCCGGTATCCGTTCACGACTTCGACGGTCTGGGTTGGCGGCTCGACGCGGGGCTTCTCCTTCGGGCCTTTGGTGGGCTGTTTGGCGCACTTGCACTGGCTCAACGCCAAACCCAATGCGACGACGATAGCTCGATTCATCGTTGATACTCCGACCTCAACTCACTTCCGCCGTGGTTCGCCGAACCTGGGCGAGTTGAGGCTCGATTTGTGTTTCGGGAACTTGGAGCGACATCAACATGCGATTGATGATCTCTAGGGTACCTTCTACCTCCTCGACCACTACTTCCGACGCACCAAGGGCGAGCAGGCGTGGACGCTCGAGCAGATAGCGGGTGCGCATCAACAGCGGCACGTGGGAAGCCGTCCGTCGGATCGTGTCGACGATGCGTTGCGCTCCCTGCGGGTCATTCATCAGTAACACGACCAAACGCGCTTGCTCCAAACGCGCGTGGCGCAACGCCTCCTCGCTCGTCGCGTCACCATAATAGACGGGCAGCCCGAGCTCTCGACCCTTGCGTACGTTGTTGGCGTTCAGCTCCAACGCCAGCACCGGCACCTGCGCGGCGAGCAACGCCTGAGTCGCGTGACGCCCAGCCAAACCGAACCCCACGACGATGACGTGGCCACTGATCGCGGCGTCCCCCGGATCCGGTTCGTCGATGCCACGCACGCCAATGACGCGCTCGAGCACTGCGAGCAGGCGTTCCCCCGCGTGCAAGTGCGGCGCCCAACGAGCCAGCAGCGGCGTCAGGAACATCGACAGGATGCCAGCGGCGAGGAGCGGCGCCGACTGGCTCTCCGCGATGACGCCGTTGGCCTCCGCGAGTCGAGTCAATACGAAGCCAAACTCACCGAACTGCGCCAAGCCAACACCCGAGAGCCACGCCACCCGCGCTGGGAAACGCATCGCCATGGCGGCCAACGTGGCGACGAGCCCTTTGACCAGCAGGAACCCAACCAACAACGCGCCCACCAAGAGCGGTTGACCGAAGAGCACGCGCACGTCGAGCAGCATACCCAGTGAGACAAAAAAGATGCTCACCAGCGCGTCGCGAAGCGGCAAGATATCCCCCATCGCGCGATGACCGTATTCGGTATCGGCCACGACCATACCACCGAGGAACGCACCCAGCGCCAACGACAAGCCTGCCAACGACGTGAGCCACGCAGTCCCGATACACAACGCCAAGATCGCGAGCAAGAACACCTCGCGGCTGCGGCTTGCGTCCACCCAGGCGAGTAGGCGTGGCACCAAGACGCGCGCCAAGGCGACCGTCGCCACCACCACGAGGACAGCCTTCCCCATCGCGAGACCCACGCTCAACGTCACGTTGCCCGAGGCATTGCTCGGGTTGAGCAACGGCACGATCAACACCATCGGCACCACGCACAAGTCCTGGAAGATCAGCGTCCCTACGATGAAACGCCCGTGCGGCGCGTCGAGCTCCCCGCGTTCAGTCAAGGCACGCAGCACGATCGCGGTGCTCGACAGCGCAAACACGAAGCCGTAGAAGATACCGCGTCCCGTCGGTTCACCGAGCAACACCGCGACGACGGCCGCCACGGCGCACGTGAGACCCACTTGCAAAGCACCGCCTAGCGCCACCTGACGAAAGATGTCGCGCAGGCGTGCGAGCGAAAACTCGAGCCCGATCGAAAACAGCAACAACACCACTCCGACCTCGGCGAGCACCTCGATCGCGTGCACCGACTTGGCCAGGCCGAAGCCAAACGGACCAACCAACGCCCCCGATGCGAGCAGCCCTGCCACCGTAGGCAGACGCAACTTCGAGAGCAACACCGTGACGACGACACCCAACCCCGCGACAATCGCAAGCTCATCCAATAGCGGGACTTGACCCATGAGTGGTGCGTAACAGACACGCCAAGCTGGGTAAAGTTTGAACCCCGGCGCTCAACTCCGGCGACGGGCTGCGCTCAAGCGCCGTGAACACGGTACAGTTCCGCCACAGAGCCGCGTCCATTCCTGAAATGAATAGGAGCCATTCCAAATCCCAGGATGGTCGGACTTGATTAAACCCGCTACTCCCCTAGTATGCGTCAGCGAAAGTCACGGCTTGCCACTGCGGCCGTTGCAACGTGGGCTGGATTGGCGTCCTTCGTTGCCATTTATACGCTCAGCATCTGTGATCGACTGTTCGACATCGATGGTGTAACTGCGGTCACTTTGATCGGCTCGTTCGGTGCGACGGCTGTGCTCGTATACGGGGCGCCGTCGGCAGAGTTCTCACGCTTCAAGAACGTCATCTACGGTCACGGATTGTCGGCCGCCGTCGGCGTCTCGACGTCCCTGACGTTGGGCGTCAACCACGCGCTGTCGGCGGCGACGGCCGTGGGCATCGCGGTGTTGCTCATGCACCTCACGGACACGACCCACCCCCCGGGTGGAGCGACTGCGTTGATTGCCGTGACCGGCGGCGAACGCGTCTATCAGCTGGGTTACTTGTACGTCTTCGTGCCTGTGCTCATGGGCGCCTTGTTGATGTACGGTCTCGGCTACGTGGGGCACCGGCTGTTGCGCATCGAACGAGTTCTCGCACGCAGTCCAGGGAGTCCCTCACCCGATACCGTTCCTTCCGCGGCGCCGGACTACCCTGCCGCAGCCTCGAGCGTTGCCAGTGAGTCGCTCTAACGGTCGCGAGTGAGCCGCCCCAAAGTCCGGCCAGTGTTCTGGTTCGGTGCAACCACCCGAAGCGGCGCCCCGACGGGTTGTAACTACTGACCGCATAGAGTACACGGCCCGGGATGAAGGGAACGTGCTGGTGGGTGGGCGTAGCCTGTGCATTGTCGGGGTGTGGAGCTCGGGGCGTGTTGGAGTACCGTTCTGGTGTGCTGGAGGAGTTCCGCGCGGAATTCGCCGCCAACGACGGCTGCGAACTGAATAGTCATCTGCGATTGCCCGCGACGACGACGAAGTTCTTTTTGATCGACGGTCGCGAGTCCTATGCGTGGCTGGGCGTGAACTCGAAGTACCGCGGGTTGGAGATCGAGAACTACTACCATGACGCCGATGGACATCACTTCTCGTTTCGAGAGCGGCACCGGGCCTGGCAATATCACATCCCGGACCAGGTCGGCGCCGATGGCGTGATGGAGTACTTCGAGGAGACCAACATGAAGATCGTCGGGATCGGCGACGGTTTTGCCGTCGAGGGCGAGCCGATGGGGCAATGTCAACTGACCTTCGTACGGACCGACGCCGAAGCCTACACGCCAGAGCCTGCTTCCCAACCACCGCCCGGACCGGATCAACCGTGTTCCACCAAGCCCCCCGCAGGTCCTTCGGTAGAACAGTTGCAGCCCACGCCAGCACCATTGGAGTCCACGCAGGAGGTCGCGCCGTGAAACTGCTCGCTAGAACTACCTCGAGTTCCCTCCGGTCGTGGACGAACGTGCTGATGCTACTCAGTGTTTCCACTGGCGTTCTACTGACCGCCGCCTCGGCTGACGCCGAGGGTTACGGCCCACCGCGCCCGCGCGGTGACGCGCCAACAGAAAGCGACCGAACGACGGGTCCCATCGTCGGGATCGAGAACCTATTCGGATATGCGTCAACGGTGAGACGAACGAGCCTGGAGGCGGGTACGGTGCGCACCGAACAGTCGACGTTCTCGTTTCTCGGAGGCGGCCTCGGCAGCAGCTACGCGATCCCGGGGCTCTCCATCGATGGCGTGTTCGGTCGTGGTGTTACCTTGGGAGGTTCCCTCCGGTACGTGTCCTCTACGACCAAAGTGTCGGGGCTCTCGGTGTCCGTCGATCAGTTTGCGCTCGCCGGGCGAGTCGGCTACTTGTCAAAGGGACGGCCAGTCGCTGTCTGGCCGCGGGTGGGCCTTGCGTATCAGTCGGTGTGGGGCAGCACGGACTCGGGTTCCGAAGATGCAGAATCGGCGGCGGTCAACGACGTGTACTCGTCAACGGCTTTGAGCCTCGAATTGCCGATAGTCTTTCGCGGCACTGGGTTCGGGATCGCGTTCGGACCTGCGCTCTACGTGCCCCTGAGCGGCAGCGCCGAGGTGACGAACGCCGCGCAGTCGGGTCAACCGGAGAAGCGTGAGGTCGATACCGCCGTAAGCTCGCTCGCGCTCGTGGTGTCGGGCTACCTAATGTTGTAAGATAACAAGAACGACGTCAATTGACGGCAAACGTGACTTCGAAGGCTGGGCGCTCGTGAGTTTGCTCACCATAACGCCATTCGCGCTGCGGGTTGCGGATGGCGTCGATCACGGCGATCACCTCTTCGAATGGCGCCGCGTCGTCCGTATGGAGCACCGCTTGGTCGACCTTACTGTCGTTGGCTGCGAAATGACGCGCCTCGCTCTTGCGCCATTCGTCCGCAATCTTCGCCGCCAGCTCTGGGTAGACGACGGAGTCGCTCAGCGTCTGTCTCCGACGCGGGACATCCGTCGAGTCGAGCACCGTGTGACCGCGCTTCCAAAGTAGTTTGAACGTGTTCTCGTCCCGCATCTCTACGTGAAGCACCGTCTCCTCGTCCCACGGACGCGGCGAAGTCGAGCTCGGCGGCCCTGGTACCAACGCGTGAACGTTGATTCGGGCCATCTGATTCCAGACCGCCGTGATCAGGAGGAACGAAATCAAACAGAGCAAAAAGTCGATGAACGGGACCAACGGCAATTGGTGGTCCCGCGAGCGCTTCGCAGCGCCGCCAACGTCGATGCCAGGCATGTCAGCTCCTTGGATGAAACCGCACGCGTTTACACGTGCAAACGAACCCAACGATGTTGCAGACAGCAGCTCGTCGGGTTCGTTCCCGTGGCCTCTGACTTTGTAAAGGAGTGGGCGCCTGCACGGACCCGGTGGGCGCCGTGGGTCAGTCGATGGCGGGGCTTCTCCAGCCGCCGACGCTCTCGACCAACTGGTCTGCACGAGCGGGCCCCCAAGAGCCGGGTTCGTAGATGTCGGGCTCGTGCGGACCGATCACGTTCTCGACGATGCGCCAAGCGAGTTCGACGGCGTCTTGACGGGCAAACAACGTCGGGTCGCCCGCCATCGCGTCCCCGAGCAGGCGTTCGTAGTCGCCAAGACGGCTGTCCTTGCTCTGCTGCAACAGGTCGGGCAAACACAGGTTGACCGTCTCACCGTTCATGCCCTCACCGCCCCGTTTGGCACGCGCTCCGAGGGTGATGCTCACCCCCGGATTGAAGCGAAAGCGCACGAAGTTCGCACGCGGTGGCAACACGCCGCTGAAGACGTGTTGCGGTGGCTCCTTGAACGTCACGACCACCTCGGTGAGCGACTGGTTGAGACACTTGCCGGCGCGGATGATGAACGGTACGTTTGCCCAGCGCCACGAATCGATGCGGAGAGAGGCCGCTGCAAACGTCGGCACCTGAGAATTCGATGCGACGCCCGCTTCCTGACGGTATCCGCGGTACTGGCCGTAGATGACGTCGCTAGGCTCCAGCGGGCGGAGTGCGCGCAACACTTTGACCTGTTCGTCCCGGACTCCCTCGCGGTAGCCGGCCACCGGCGACTCCATCGCAAGATAACTGAGCACTTGGAGCAGGTGGTTCTGCACCACGTCGCGGATCACGCCGACTTCTTCGTAGAACTTGCCGCGACCGTTCACGCCGAAGCTCTCGGCCATGGTCACCTGCACGCTCTCGACGAGGCTGTGGTTCCAAAGCGGCTCCAAGAAGCTGTTGGCAAAGCGGAAGTAGAGTAAGTTCTGGACGGCCTCTTTGCCGAGGTAGTGGTCGATGCGATAGATTTGACTCTCGGTGAAGGTCGCGGTGATGATCTCGTTGAGCTTGTGCGCCGATTCCAGATCACGCCCAAACGGCTTCTCCACGACGACGCGCGCGTCCGCGGCGGGTGAGACGCGCTGCAGCTGAGAGATCACCGTCGGAAAGACGCTCGGCGGGATCGCGAGGTAGTGCGTCGGCCGTGACGAGCCCTCTTCTCGCAGCACACTGCCGATCTTTTCGAACATGGCGGGCGAGTTGTAGTCGCCATCGACGTAACGCATCCGGCGCGCCAGCTTCTCGAATTGAGTCGGCTCGTAGATCCCTGCCTGCGTGATGCTGGTGCGCGCGCGCTCGATGAGTTGCTCGGTCGTCCAACCCGACCGCCCCACACCAATGACGGGGTGGTTGAGGCGGCCACGGGTCGCCATGCCTTGCAGGGCAGGAAAGATCTTCTTGAACGCCAGATCGCCGGACGCCCCAAAGAATACCAACGCGTCCGATGCCTTTGTCTTTGTCTCCATTACTTTCATTTCTCCTGATGCCCGCCGAAACGAGCGCGCCTTCGCCGCGATCCTAGGCTCGAACGCCTTCGCCAGATGCCTGCTCGAAGGGGTGCGCTTCGAGTTCACCCCGCCAAGCTACGTTCGCTGAATTAACGGCCCGAGACGTCGCTCGCCCCGCTACCACCATCATCGATACTGTCCGATCTCGTGTTCAATCATCTCTGCGAGCCAGCAAACGCCCCTGGAGGCGTCGCCACGATAACCCAGTTCCATCGAACTTGCTCCAGCCGACGGGGCGCTACCCTTGCACCGGCGGGCCAGATTCCGTTGCGACGGATCTGGAAGCGCTTCTACCGTTCGTTCATCGCGCTGTAAGCGGCTTCGTCTACGAACCACTCGGCGACCCTCGCAGACGGCCGCACCAGGGAGGCGGGCACGTCCAAGGTCCTTCCAGTGAGCGCGGATCGTAAAGGGCCGGCCTTCTCCATGCCGACCGCCATGAAGACGACGTGAGAGCTAGCGTTGATGGTGCCGAGCGCCAACGTTAACCTCTCTCGCGTCCCCTCGGGAGAGCGCCCCGTCAACACCCAACGGCGCTCGGGGTTCTCGAGGGTCGCGAGATCACCGGGGAACAGCGACGCCGTGTGCCCGTCTTTTCCCAGCCCGAGCAACACCAAGTCGAAAACCGGGTACTCAGTGGCAGACAAGGGCAAGTCTCGGAGCTGCTCGGCGTACCGCCGCGCTGCCGACTCGGGAGCCGCCGCGCCGTCCATCTCGTGGACCTGGTCGGCCGCGATGCCCAGTGGATCCAACAGTTCGCGCTTGGCCATCGCATAATTGGACTGTGGGTCGGCGGCCGGTACGCACCGCTCGTCACCCCAATAAAAATGCACCCTCGACCAGTCGACCCAGTCCTGGAACTCGCGAGCCAGCCGCGCGTACGCGCCTTTGGGCGTCGACCCACCCGCCAGGGCGACGTTGAAGCGACCCTTGGCGTTGATGGCCGCCTGCGCGAGCACCGCGAAACGCTGCGCAACCTCGTCCTCTACTTCTTTTGGACTCCGGAAGACGTGGACGACTGGAGAACGCTCGGGGGGGCTGACCATGGCGGGCGGTATTTGCAGCCGGTGGCCGCCAATTCCAAGCTTAACCGGCATCGACGGGGCATATATTTTCGGGCTATCCGCGCAAAGTTCTTCGCACCGATCGGTGGCTTTGCGGCGTCGGCGGGCAGGCAGCACGGACGGCCAAAGCCGGAACATCGGTAACCTGTGCCAGCTACCCGTTGCTAGTGCACACGGGTGGCCGCTCGTTCACATGACCCACTGGGGCCACACGAGTTCATCGCTGGGTGCGTCGCGGGTTGGCATTTGTGAGCTAGGGGGTGTGAGTAACCCATGTCCGCAATGCCGCCGAAACGCCACCACGCTGATTCTGCGTGAGGATACTCTTTAATTCTGCTTCGGACGGTGACACACTGGTACCCAACGCTCGAGGGGCGCACCTGCTCGGCGAGCCAGGCTCAATACCGTGCTACCCATCATTGGAACTGCTGCCCTGCGTTCACCCGGGTGTTGCGAGGGAAACACTGCCGTCGACACCGGCGGTGAACCACGACATGGTCGCACAGGTCGCCGACGGCTCTTCCGCACGAGCTCGAGGTGCGTGCGCGCGCACACTGGGATGCCATGCGCGGGAGCTTCGCCTGGCTCCAGGAGGGCTCCGAAAACAGCACTGTTCCACGCCCGTCTCCCCCCATCGCGGTATGGCTCCGGCGGGGCGGCGCGTTTTGCGACACTGGACCGGCACGTAGCATTCCTGGCTATCCGCTACTGGCCTTTTTGGGCCCCCTGGCAGCGCAATTCGGTCCCAATTCCTCCGTCGGCGGGTCACTCCCCCGCGGGCTGGACGTCCCTACTCCCAGTTGTCTCGCCGCCGTGCGCCAGCCATGCAAGAGGCACCTTCGCTCGACTCGTCGTTCACCATACGCGGCAGTCCCGTAACGGGTGCAAACCTCACCTTCCGGTGAACCGGGGCAACACGGGCTGCGGGTCGAGCGAGGGGGCGTACCGCAACAGCTTCATTGCGAGACAATTTAGTACGCCGCTGCTGCAAGCTCCCATTTTGGGCTGCTGTTTTTCGCTACAGCTCTCGACGAACTTAGTTGGGTGGCTTCTTCGAACCAACGGTGGTCCGTAGGATAGTCTGAACAGCACGTTCCACCAAACCGATCGGACCACCCCCCATGTTGCCGCGATCCGTACCACAGTCCAAAATCTGCATCGAACTCCCAAGGCGCACATGAAACACACCGTAGGCTCTTGCCTCACAGCGATGGACCAGCCATGATAGCGGCTGGGAGGTGTTGTTGTTCCTCGACCAGATCACCTGGCGCGGAAACCGGCACAGAACCTGTGTTTCACATGTTCCACATAGCTGGCGCGCGTGAACACGGGAATTGCAGCTTAGAACACAGCGGAGATGTCAATGTCCAAGCCTGATTCTTCTACGATCTCTATTGGTTTGCAGCCGATCGAACTCGAGGCGTTCGCACGTGTTTCACGAGGGAGTCGCGAACGTCTCACGCTCGATCCAGAGTCACGGGGAAAGATGAACACAGCGCACCGCGTCTTTTGCTCCAGCATGGACTCGCGCATCCCCATCTACGGACTCAACACACAGTTCGGTGATCAGGTGACGTTGCTCGATCGCCACCTCGACGACTACGAGTCCGACAACTACCGAAACTCGCTCGTGGATAGACAGTATAATCTAGTGCGCTCCCACAACTGCGGGCTGGGAGACGTGGTCGACGAGGAGATCGTGCGCGGTGCCATGATCCTGAGAGCACAGTGCCTTTCGCGCGGGTTCTCCGGCGTGCGCCCCGAGGTCGTCGAGGCGTACCTGAACTTCGTCAACCAAGGGATCACGCCCCTGTGTTACCGCTTCGGTTCGATCGGCGCGAGCGGCGATCTCGTGCCGCTGGCGACGATCGCGTCGGGGGTGATCGGCGAAGACGTGGACGTGCGTTATCAGGGTCGCTTGGTGCCGGCCAAGGAAGCCATCAAAGCCGCCGAACTGAAGCCGCTGAAGCTCGAGGGTCGAGAGGGCCTGGCGCTGGTCAATGGGACCTCGTTCATGAGCAGCGTCGCAGGCTTGGCGATGGGCGATCTCGTACGCGTATACGATCAGATGCTCGACGTGGTCGCCATCGTCCTCGAATCGCTGCACAGCATCTGGGAAGGTTACAGCCCGATCGTGCACGAGCTCAAAGGTCACACGGGTCAGATCGCCGTCGCCGAGCGCATGCAGTCCTTCTGGAAGGGCAGTCAGCTGATGCGCGGGTTGGGCAGCGCGCGTTCGAACGGCGCCAAGGACGTCGGCGTCCAAGACTACTACTCACTACGCTCGGTGGCTCACGGCTTCGGCGCGTTCTACGAGAACATTTCCCGAGCCCGTCACTGGGTCGAGTCCGAGATGTTCTCCGTCAACGACAACCCGATCGTGTCGCCCTCTGAGGAGAGCGTTCTCCACACTGCGAACTTCATGGGTTACTACATCAGCTCGGCATCGGATCTGATGCGAGCGGACATAGCCCAGTCGGCGACGTGGCTGCACGCGTTGCTTGCGAACCTGGTCCACCCACGCAAGAACCGTGGTCTACCGACGAACATCATCGAGCATCCCGAGGTTTACAGCGGCTTCCGCCCGGTCCAGATCTTGGCCGCATCGATCGCCGTCCAATGCCGCAAGCTCGCACAAACCCATGCGTCTTTCGTGCTCCCGACCGAGGGCGACAACCAGGACGTCAATAGCCTCGGCACGCATGCCGCGTTCGACTTCCGCGCCTCGGTGGCCCATCTCGAGCAGCTCGTTTCCGTGCTCTTGATGGCCGGTTGCCAAGCGCTCGAGCTGCGTGGCATCGAACGCGCCAGCGAGTCGGCGCGCAGCATCTTCACCGAGTATCGCAAGGTGGTGCCGTTCCTGAAGGAGGACCGCCTGGTGCACAAGGACTTGATGGCGACCATCCAGTTCCTCCGCGCGCGCCCGACTCTCGTCGCAAAGGGGAAGTGACGACGCATGGCCACCGAAGACCGAACACCGCAGCTCCGCGAGCTCATCGGCAAACACTTCATCTACACCTACGAAAACGGCTGGCAGTACGAGATCTACGTCAAGAACGCCACGACGTTTAGCTACCGCATCCACAGCGGGATGGTTGGTGGCCGTTGGGTAACGGACCAGACTGCGCACATGTTGGAGATCGGCGATCGCGTCTTCAAGTTGTTCTGGGACGAGCCTACGGGAACCAATGTGTGCGTTACCATCAACCTACCCCGCCGCCAGATCCACGGCGCGATCATCTTCCCACGCTGGGTGGCAGACCATCCCGAGAGGACCATCTGCTACCAAAACCAGCATATCGACAAGATGCTCAGCTACCGAGACGCGGGGCCGACCTATCCCAAGTTGGTGGTAGACAAGATGGCGACGATCACGTTCATGGAGGATTGCGGTGCGGACCGCGACGACGTCATCAACTGTCCGCCCAAGGACCTTCCCCCCGGCTATACGTCGCGGCGCGCTTGATACCAAGTCGAGGTGCGGACTCGATGTGCGGGTCGCTCTCGTCGAACGTTGGTATCCCAGTAGGCTCCGGATCGCCGCGCGGTTTTGACCCGGGGCAAGTTCGACGCACGCTGGCTCGGTGAGCGCCGGGCACCGCCGCTGCGGCGGTTCCCCTGCCTGCGGCTCGATTGTTGTCGCCGCCGCGCGTCGCGTTGCGTCATGCTTTTCACCGAGTTCACCCCGGCCGCGCGGCTCCAACGCGAAGTAAGCTAACGGCAACTCATTCGTTCCGGTCGACTGTCGGGCTGTGGTAGACGGCCGCTCATGGTGAGGATCTCAACGAATTTCGGAGCTCGTTCGAAAGCGCGCGTTCGCCGCTCGACCCAGTGTATTGCGGCATGGTGCGTGGTTGGCACGCTTGCTACCGCCGCTTCGGCCCAATCGGGAACCCCCGCAGCAGCGACTCCAGCATTCCCCGACGCGACGCCAACCGCGCCGCAAGCAGCTCCGCCGAGCTCGACGAGCCCCGCTGCCACTGCTGCCCCAGCGCCCGCCGCGCCCCCCGCAGTTGGCACGGCTCCCGTTGCACCAGCAACCGCGCCCGCATCTACCTCGACGGAAGTGCCCTCGACACCTTTGGCCAGCGGCGCACCCGCCCCGACAACTCCGTCTCCCGCGGCACAGCCCCCGGTAGCAGAGCCCGCCCAACCTCAAAGCGCTGCAAGCCCGGCTCCGGCAACGACGGGAGCTCCAGCTGCGGAAGGCACCGACGAGACGACCATTCCCTCGCGCGAAGACCGCCCGTTTGCGCTGACCGGCTCTCTCGGTTGGAACAGCTTGGCCGGCTTCGCCATCGGTGGGACATATTCCTTCGACCCACACGTCTCCGCCGACATCGCATTCGGCGTCGGTTCGATCGGTCTCAAGACGGGCGCCCGCGTGCGCTACAACCTGTTCGAGAGCAACTGGACTCCGTCGTTCGGTTTGGGCATCCAATACGGACCTGGCAGCGGCGATCGAACGATCACCTTCAACGGCGCCAATCAAGGCGAGGACGCCGACCTCATCGTGGAGACGTCGGCGTTCGCGCAAGCGTTGGCCGCCATGAGTTACCAGGGTCGAGGCGGCTTTACGGCGCTGTTCGGCATCGGGTATTCGGTGTTGCTCGACAAAGACAACATCCGCCTCGTCTCGGGTGACGAGGAAACCGCGGATACCGTGCGTTTCGTGACGGGCAGCGGCATCGTGTTCGAGGTGGCCCTCGGCTACGCGTTTTGATTCGACGAAGCGCGGTGCAACATTGTCACCCGCGCCTCAACCGCTCGATTTCGGCCTTTGGGTTGGGCCCCGCGCCTCACGGACGGGTGCGGCTCCCGCCCACCTCTCGACGCGTGGCGCTGCACGGGTGAGACAGTGACGGGCCTCCGCGAAACCCGGCAGCAGAGACCGCCACGCAGGCCGGGTTCACTTCTGTTTCTCCGGAACTATCGTCTCGCCCCGAGCCAACATCTCGACGAGCGTCGTGATCTTGCGAGCGCGGCCGGCGGGGGTCTTCATCGCGTTGACGCGGAACGCCAACGCAAAGAGATTGCCGCGACCGAGGCGTTCGAACGTCTTAAGTGCCTTGGCGTTGGCTCGAATCGCGGCGAGCAGATCTTCTGGCAATGTCTCGCGGCTAACGTTGCGTTGCGACGCGTAAGCTGCGTCCCAACGGCCATCGGCTTTGGCTGCTTCGACGTGCCGCAAGCCGTGTTCGGTCATGCGCCCCTCCGCGACGAGCCGCGCCACGTTGTCGCGGTTGATCTGACTCCACACGCTCTTGGCTTTTCGCGGCGTGTAGCGCTGGAGGAACGCCTCCTCGTCGTAGCCCTTGCGGATCCCGTCGATCCAACCCCAACACAGGCACACGTCGACGGCCTCGACAGCCGTGATGGTCGGCTTTCCGGAGCCCTTTTTGTAGATCTTGATCCACACCTCCGACTCGGAGGCGTGGTGCTTGGAGAGCCACTGTTCGAACGCTTTTAGCGTAGCGAAAGCGCGAATGGTGTTGGGGTTCGGCACGACCGCGGCCATGAGCAGCATTAAAGCCCAAAGCCGAAGGCTTGTAACGACGAGTGTGTCGAAGCGTGACGAATTCGTCCGTTTCTTGCAGCTTGCGTGGAGCCGCCGTGCCCGATGTATACCGCGCGGCGATGACCCCGGAATGGTTGCTCGTGTACCTGCTGCTCGGCGCGGTCGTCGGGGTCTTCGCGGGTCTACTCGGCGTGGGCGGGGGTGGGATCATGGTGCCGATGCTCACGACGCTGTTCGCGGCGCAAGGTTTCCCCAACGAACACGTCGTACATCTCGCGCTGGGCACGTCGATGTTTTCGATCGTGCTCACCTCGGCGGCGAGCCTGCGTGCGCACCATGCTCGCGGCGCGGTCAGGTGGGACATCGTGCGGGGCGTCACGCCGGGAATTCTGCTCGGCACGTTTGGTGGGACGTTCCTAGCGTCGCGCGTCCCCACCGTGCCACTCGCGCTGTTCTTCGTGAGTTTCATGGCCTACGTGGCGTTGCAGATGGCGATGAACGTCAAGCCGCGACCCGCACGCCAATTGCCGGGCGCCCCGGGATTGTTCGGAGTTGGTTCGGTGATTGGGCTCGTCTCGGCGTTGGTTGCGATCGGCGGAGGCTCGCTGTCCGTGCCTTTCATGACGTGGTGCAACGTCCGCATGCAGAACGCGATTGGAACTTCGGCGGCCATCGGTCTGCCGATATCCGTAGCGGGAGCGGTGGGCTATTTCATCAACGGAGCGGGTGTAGTCGGGCTGCCACCGTACAGCGTGGGTTACCTGTACGTGCCAGCCATGTGCTGCATCAGCTTGGTGTCGATCACGACCGCGCCCCTCGGCGCGAAGTGGGCCCACGAACTTCCCGTTGCGACTTTGAAGAAGATCTTCGCGGGGGTTTTGTTGCTACTGTCGGCGAAGATGCTGCACTCGGTGTTCGTTCAGTGACCACTGGCGCGTGGAGCTAGCTCGACCGATCGACGAAACCAAAGCCCGAGTTCGCGGCGCAAATTACTGCCGGTGGGCGGTCGTCGAGAACTCCCAGCAGAAGCGCTGCCACCCGTTTCCACTGGCGGCGCCAACGCTGGACAATCCGGTTTCGAGGTCTGGTTCGCGAGCAACGACGGCACACAGGTCACCCTGTTCGGGCAGTTCGTTCGGCACGGCGAAGCCGAGCCGCAATGCGCCAGAAGCTGCTACCGTCTGCTCCGCGGCGAGCTTGCGCGGAGTATTCGTCGAGTCGCGAGAAAACAGCGCTACGGCCGCTACGACGTTGCCCGACACCGGCGCGTCGGGGCGCAGAAACAGGCTGAGTCGAGTACCCGGAGCCAATTTCAAGCTGCCATCGGCCTTCGCCTCCCCGCGCACGGCAGCAATGCCCCCTTGGAGCTCTGCGGAGTAGGACGTCAACACGGTCGCGGTTGCAGGTTGTTCCTCTTTGCCACGCCCCAACACCAACGCCAGGGCCGCTGCAGCCGCCAAAGCCGGTAACCCGACCCACAACCGCCTGCTCGACGCCAGAGCGGCTGCGGCTGGGTGTGAATGCAGCACGGTGTCGGGCGCTACCTCGGGAGTTTCATCGACGTTCGAGTCGGTAGCTGGTTTGGCGAGCTCGGCCAGCACCGCAGCGACCACGAAGTCGTCGGAATGACCCGTAGCGACGTGGACCGCGCCGTTCGACTGCGCCTCAGGCAGCGCCGAAACCGACGGAGAAACGCGCTCTTGCTCCACCTCTTCGCGGTCGCGAACGACGCGCCCGAGGGCGGTGAGAAGGTCGTCGGGGTTTACCATGGCTGGCCTCGCCGTAGGGGTTTGTGTGGCTCGACTCGTGTGCCGCGTTTCACTGAATGGTTATTCGCAGCAGCGACCCCGATTTCTGACGTCTCACGGATCTTTGTGCGAAGATTCTCACGCGCGGAACCCGCGCAGTCGCACGCGCCGAAGCTCCCAGTGGGTGCGCCGGTCGCAGTTTCACTGCCCATGTTCGAGCTCCTTCAAGGCTGAAAGGGCTGCTTTTCTGAGGCGGCTCCGCCACTGGTACACGGCTTCCGCGGTGAGCCCGAGCTGCGCGGTGATTTGTTCGGTGGAGTGTTCCCACACGTACAGCCGGTAGAACATCTCGAGCCCCAAGGGCGAAAGCGTGACGCGCAGCCGGTCGGCAAGCTCGTGGAGCGTCTCGCGCGCGGGGTCATGAGGGTCGAGCTGGTCGGATACGGACTGATTGACGAGCCGCTCCAAGCTCTCGGGTTCCGTGGGGGTGCGCCGTGATGGCTTGTTGGCGCGACTGCGCAGGTAAGAGCTGACGCGTCGTTGCGCGAGCATACCGACGAACTGCACCAAAGAAAGGCCGCGCTCCGGGTCCCATGCGGCAAGGGCAGCCCGGTCTTCACGAAACAGTCCGATCAGGACCTCTTGGCAAATGTCCTCGACCTCCGATTGGGTGCCTTGACCGTAACGAGTCAAACTGGCCAGTGCCCGACGCTTGATGACCGGATGTAGTAGTCCGATCAGCTCACGGACCGCTTGCGCTTCGCCTCCCAGCGCCCTCTGGACGAGCGGCTTGCTCAGCTTGGCCTCCGAATCTTGGGGGAACTCCCGCACAAAACTCCCATAACATTTCGGGCCCACGGTTGTCAGGTTTGTCTGGCGAGCTGCGAACAGACTGGTGTGTGACGGGAGCACGCGAGCTGTGCGCCGTCACTTTGGCCCCAATGACCAGAGCTCCAGCCATGACCTCTACTCGCATCGAAGATTCGTCTACGGAGAGTCGCTCTTGTTCACTCGAAGGCAGCCCTTACCCAAGTCGCCGGATGCCACGCCTGAGCGCCGGCTCGACGTTGGGTAGCGGCCGTTTCGAGATCCGCGGTCCGCTCGGTGCTGGCGGGATGGGGGTCGTATACGAGGCCTACGACCGGTTGGCGCGCCACAGGGTCGCACTCAAGACTGGTCATCTGCTGCATCCTGAAGTGATCTACCGCCTGAAGGGCGAGTTTCGCTCACTGCGCGGAGTGACGCACCCGAACTTGGTCCGCATCCTCGAGCTATTTGCAGAAGATGAACTCTGGTACTTCACCATGGAGCTCGTGGAAGGCGTCGAGCTCGGCGCCTGGCTGGCGTGCCAGGAGCGAACGGAGCACGAGCTCCGACACCAGTTCGCTCAACTCGCGAGCGGTGTGCACGCGATCCACGACTCGGGCAAGGTCCATAGGGATTTGAAGCCCAGCAACGTCTTCGTCTCACCGGAAGGCCGGCTCGTGATCTTGGACTACGGATTGGTCGCAGACGCGGTTGCCGGAGGGGTCGGGCAAACCCACGTCGACGGCCGCATCTCGGGCACCCCGGCGTACCTCGCGCCGGAGC
>CBINDO010000130.1:0-20341 GCA_966249405.1 uncultured bacterium
CACCACCGGCTCGCGCGCCGCGATGCCGGCCCGCCCGAGCAGCCGCGGCCGCCGCGTGAAGAACCCCCCGATGGCCCAGTAGAGCAGCGTCCCGAGCCACAGGAGCACGTGGCCGAGGCGACCCCACCGCGAGCCGCGGGCCACCGTGAGCAGGAAGCGGGTCTCCTGCACCGCGCTCGGGTAGGCGCGCAGGAGCTCGTTGCGGGAGCGGCACAGCTTGCGCACGAGCCCGAGCTCGAGCGTCTCCATGTACTTGATGCCGCCCCACGCGAGGTTCGAGCTGTGCATGCTCGTTTGGTTGGCGAAGTCACCTTGGTCCACGACGGCGACGCGCACACCTCTCGCGGCCAGAGCCGCCGCCGTCACCGCGCCGTTGATGCCGGCGCCGATGATCAGGACGTCGAACGGTGTCGTCTGCAGCGTCCGCCAGTGCTGAGCGCGCGAAGGAACGGGGGCTTGGGACTGCACCACGCTCCCTCCATAGAACGGGTTTCTACCAGAGTGCAACGACTCGAAGGTCGCATTAAAGTAGCCGACCTGTGGCGTTCTCGGCTAGCGTGTGTGCTCTTTCAGTCTTTGTTTGTGTCGAAGGAGTAAACGATGAAACTAGGAACAAGTGTCTTGTTGGTGGGTTTGGGAATTTCGGCAGTTTGGGCGTGTGCGTCCAGCACACCAGAGGCTCAGGCTCCCGAAGAAGGGGCACCGACCGCAGAAACGCCTGCTACTGGCACGGCCGAGGCAGCACCGGCGCCGTTGCCCGAGAAATGGTCCAAGGACATGACCAAGGAGCAGCAGATCGCCTTCATGAAGGAAAAGATCATGCCCGCCATGGATCCCGTGTTCAAGGCCCACGACGCCAAGGAGTACGAGAAGTTCGGCTGTGAGACATGTC
Organism: uncultured bacterium; assembly: GCA_966249405.1. Taxonomy (GTDB): domain Bacteria; phylum Myxococcota_A; class Polyangia; order Polyangiales; family Polyangiaceae; genus SZUA-265. Next base: position 893 of record CBINDO010000130.1, read on the forward strand.
ACGGTCCAGAGTACAAGACGCCGACCGAATACCTGCCCTCGTTGACGCTCAAGGATGGCAACCTCACCTGCTTCACGGAAGATCCGGAAGTCTCGAAGTGGATGGCGGAGAAGGTGGTGCCGGCCATGGCCGCGGCGATGGGACTTCCCGCTTACGATCCCGCGACGCACCAGGGTTTCGGCTGCGGTGGCTGTCACGCCATCGAAGGCGGCTGAGCTCCGTTCGCCGGTTGGCCCACAGAGGCCGTGGTGATGTCGCCACGGCCTCTTGCCATTTGGGGAAGTATCGTCAGCTTGCAAAAACGTAGGTCGTTGGTGGACGATGTGGGGGCGGCTCGGACCGCGACTGCTTCGACACCGCCGAAGGATTGTGGGGGTTGCCGCGGCGAGATCGCGGTGTTCAGGATGCGCGGCCAGTTCCGTCTCTGGGCGTTCGATCGCGACGAGTGCATGGCTCGACGTCTCTGACGCGTTGTGCGAATAACTTCCGCGCGGTTGTGCCGTTTGTCCACCCGAGGTCGCGGAGTCGGTTGCCCCATGTTGGTCGTGAAGAGGTCGGATGTTTACAGCTTCGGTCGGCACCGCGCGGCCCTGAGCGTGACCGCGGGCGCCGCCGCGTTGCTGCTCGTGTCGAGCTGCGGGTCCAAACGTTTTCGCGGCCTAGACGACAGCGGTGGGCCGTCCCCGATGGAACCGGACGCTAGCGTACCGAGCTCCGTCGAAGCCGGTATCGCCACCAGCCCGCTCGAGCTTCCGACGCAGACCACGGGAGTGGAGGACGCCGCCGCGAGTCACCCCGAGGTCGACTCACGTGCTGACTCTGGCACTCCCTCGAAGGACCACGTGGACACGAGCCCGGGCGAAGCCGCTACGAGTTCTGCGACCTCCAGCGCGTTCGTTACGTCACGACCAGGGACCGAGTTCGCCGACCCTGGCTCACCCGCGCCCGATGCGGGTTTCACGGACTCGACTCCACCCGCCGTTAGCGCGAGCGACGCATCCGTCTCGAACTCGCACCCCGACGCCAGTAACGGCTCCGATGGCAGCTCGCAGGGGGACGCGACGGGGCCCACCGATCCCAACGCGTGCAACTCCGGTGAGTTTGGCGAGCCGCGTCTCGTGTTGGGGCTCGGCTTCGACGATCGGTTGTGGGGCCCGGCGATCTCCAGCGACGGCAACGTGTTGTTGTTCGGATACACGGCGAACGACGAGAACCTGTACGTCGCGACGATGGTGGAGGGCGAGACACGCACGTTCGAGAACGTGACCGCGCTCACTAGCTTGAACACGTCGGGCGGCGAGGGCACGCCGTTCCTGAGTTACGACGGTCTGACGTTGTACTTCTACGCCACCCGCGAAGGGGGCCCGGGCGATCGCGACTTGTGGTTCGCGACGCGCCCCGGGGTACGAGACGACTTCGGAGAGCCCGAACAAGTGCCAGGAGTGAACGGGGAGCTCTACGACCACTTGCCGTGGGTCTCCGACGACGAGCTCACCATCTTCTACACGACCGAACGCGACGGCGGCCTCGGCAAGTCGGATTTGTGGACCGCCAAACGCCCGTCGAAGCAGGAGCCGTTCGGTGACCACGCGCTCGTCTCCGGGATCAACTCGGAAGATCGCGAAGACGCGATCGCGTTTTCCCCTGATCGTCTCACAGTCTACTTCACGACCGATCGCGAGACCGACGGTAACCTCGACATTTGGCGAGCGACGCGCGCGTCACGCAACGCCGCGTTCTCCAACCCCGAGGTCGTGCCGGAGCTGAACTCCGACTCGGAGGACACCAACTTGGCCATGAGCCGCGACGGCAAACAGCTGTACTTCTCGTCGGGTCGCAACGGCAAACAACGGCTGTGGGTCGCGTCGCGCGCCTGCGATTGAGCTGGAGTGGGGCCACGCTGACGTTGGGGGCTGCAGGGACGGGCACCAGCGAACGGGGGCGGAGACCTCTGACGATAGCCCCCTTTCGGAGCAGTTTTTCACCGATCGAGTGACGACGACCGGTTGGGGAGCGGTGCGGGCGTTCGGTGTTGGCCACCGAATACCGATCTCGGTGATTCGGGTTGCGGTTTGCTGGCCGTTGACCTAGGCACGCGGGGTGCAAGGCCTATTGTTGGTGGATCATGGGAGTCGGCGCGCCGAGTCCAACGAGCAGTTGGACGTGGTCGTCGAGCTCGTGCGCGGGCTGGTGGGTGAGGCGGTAAAGGTTGCAGGTGCACACCTGGAGATCGCTACGCCGACCATCGCCGAGCAAGTTGCAGCCTTGGCCAACGCGGGTGTGACCGAGCTCGTGGTGGTCCCTTACATGCTCGCCCCTGGACGTCATGCGGTCTCGGACATTCCGCGGCTAGCGAACGAAGCTGCGTTGGCCCATCCTCAGATGTCGGTGCGGGTTGGTGAGTGTCTCGGCGTCGACGATCTCATGGCGCAGCTCGCGATTCGTCGCGCGGTTGCTGCTGGCCTGAAGCTCTGAGCGTTAACCTCGACTGCGTCGCTCGAGACCGCGCGCGTGGCACGGCACTTCTCGGCGGAGCTCTAGGGTCGACCGCGAATTCGAGCCGCGTGATTGCGCTGCTAACGGAAATGCAGCGCGCACTCGACGTCGGGAGTCCGGCGGCGTCTCGCGTTCGGCGACGTGTCTCGCGCGACACGGCGGTGTGGTCGTGGGCCAACCGCTACGGTCGCCCATTTGGCGAAATCTGCGCGGAATGGCGGGTTGCGCCGATGGTCCGCCTGTTGCTTTACTCGCGGCCATGGCTTGGGTTGCTCATCGGCTTGGAAGTGCGCGGGTCGTCAGGTTCGTTTCGGGGTGGGGGTTGGCGGGGTCGGCGTTGCTCGTGGTGGCGTGTGTCACGGGCAGCGAGGTGCCCAAGGTCACGAACTTCCATTCGCTCACACCGAAGTTGGGTGAGACGAAAGCCGGCAAAGAGGACGAATTCGCCATCGTTCACTACGGGCCGCAGGGCAACGCGACGTCGGACGCCGTCGTGAACGTCGTGTTCAGCAAAGCCATGCGCACCCTCGAAGCCTCCGCCGAGGACGCGCCGGTCCCGGTCGTCATCACGCCGATGGTCGAGGGCAAGTGGCAGTGGATCGGCACCAACGGCATGCAGTTTCAGCCGACCGGCGGCAAGCTGCCACTGGGCAAGCGCTTCAAGGTCGACGTACCCGCCACGGCGCGCAGTATCGACGGAAAGACGTTGGGTAAGGCGTTGACCTTCGAGTTTACGACGCCCACCCCGGTGCTCGACAGCCACACGCCAGGCGACGGGGAGCGCAGTGTCGCGCTGCGACCACGCATCGTACTCGGCTTCACGCAACCGGTGATTCCCGCGGAATTGGTGCAGCTGGCGTCGATCGTCGTGGGCGGGAACAAGGTCCCGTTCAGCGTCGAGCCGTCCCAAGACGCCGACCCGAAGCGGTGGGTCTTGGTTCCGAAGGCCGAGCTCCCGAAGAACACGCACGTGGAGGTCGCCGTCGCCGAGGGGCTACACGCGGTGGGCGGGGACGTGCCGGCGCCCCATGGGAAGTCGTTTTCGTTCGACACGTACGGGCCGCTCACCGCGACGGTGCGGTGCGGTTGGCAAGAGTGTTTGCCCGAATCGGGGCTGAGCCTCGAGTTCAGCAACGCCGTGAGGGTTGGCGATTTGAAGTCGCGGGTTACCATTACTCCCGGCGCCAAACTCACGTGGCCCGACTGGTACGACGATAACGAAGAGAACGGCGGCTTCAACGTCGACTTCGCCGCCAAGCCGCGGACGCAGTATCAAGTGACGATCGCGCCGGGCCTGAAGGACGCCTACGACCAACCGCTACAGGGGCCGAGCACGTTTACGTTCACTACTGGCGACTATTGGGAGAGCTTGGGGATCGGCTCCGAGGGGCAAATCCTGCAGCCGGCAGCGCTCCGCGTCTTGCCGGTTCGTTCGCGCAACGTCGCCAGCTACGACTTGGAGCTCGGCGCGGTCGACCCCGCATTCGCGATCGCGTACCAGGACCACCCGTGGGAGATGCCCGACGGCGCGTGGAAGCCCACCGTTAAGTCACGCGTGTCGCCTGGCGTGACCAATCGCTTCCACGACTACTTGGTCGACCTCTCCGCGCAGTTACCCAAGACCAGTCAAGGGCCGCGCGGCGCAGTCGTCGTGCACACGCGCCACGAGAGCAGGAGCGGATACGAGTCTCGGGATCAGCGTTTGCTCCAGGTGACAGATCTCGGGCTCACCGCCAAGCTCTCGAAGGCGGGGACGTTGGTGTGGGTCACGCGCTTGTCCACCGGCGCCTCGTTGACGGGCGCGACGGTCGAGGTTTGGGACGCGGGCGCCATGACGCATTCGTACACCACCGACGACCAAGGCTTCGCCTTCATCCCGAAGACGGACTTCGAGCCCGAGTTCTACGACGCGCAGCGTACAGCGGGTTTGGTGGCGCGTTACGAGGGGGATTGGACGGCGCAGTCGCAGCAGGGCTATCTCGGCGCGTGGCGGATGCCGATCTACCCGACGTTGTACGAGACGAACTCGCAACACGGCTTCTTGTTCACCGAACGTGGTGTCTACCGACCGGGTGACAAGGTCTGGGTCAAAGGCATCATGCGTGAGCACGCCGACGCCCAGGGCGCGGCCGCAGGTGGCATGCGAGTACTGAGCGATCGCAAGTACAAGCTCACGCTGCGCGATCCAAACGACAAGGAGATCGTCGAGCGCACGGTGACGACCAACGCGTTTGGTACGTTCGCCGAGCAGCTCACCGTGCCGGCGAGCGCCGACCTCGGCTCGTTCCGGGTGCAAGTGGTAGACGCCGAGAACAGTGACGAGACGAGCTCCACGAGCTTTGCGGTCGCCGAATACGAGCCCGCCGAGTTCTCCGTTCACGCCGAAGCCAAGCAGAAGTCTTACGTGGCTGGCGCGAGCGGGCAGTTCCAAGCCGACGCCGAGTATCTTTACGGCGCGCCGGTGGCGAACGCCGACGTGCACTACACGGTCAGCTACGAACCCGCGTCGTACGTCGTGCCCAACGCGGGTGACTACGACACCTACGACGAGCCGTACCACTGGGGCCGCAGCGCGGAGGGCCCGAGCTACGGCGTCTTGGCGGAAGCGGACGGCAAGCTCGACGCGCTCGGACGCCTCGGGTACGGCGGTGTGCTGAAGATCCCCGGGCAAACCAGCCCCGCCAACGTCCGCTTCGAAGCGTCGGTGACGGACGTGAGCCGCAAGACGTTGTCGGCATCGACGATGGTGCTCGTTCACCCGGCGGACATCTACCTCGGGATCAAGCGGCCGGAGGATTGGTTCATCACCGCGCCGGGATCGGTTTCGCCCCAGATCGCCGCGTTCACGATTGCCGGCAAGCGGGTGGGCGGAAAACAGGTTTCCCTCGAGTTGATCCATCGCCGCTGGACGTCGGTGAAGGAGCAGTGGGACGGCGGGTATCGTCAGGTTTACCAACGCGTCGAAGACGTGGTGGCTCGCTGCAACGTGACGACCGCGCTCACCGACCAGACTTGCTCGCTGGCTTTGACCCAAGGCGGCGAATACGTCGTACGAGCCAAGACCAAAGACGACGCGGGACGCGAGGTGTTTGCGTCGCAAGAGGTGTATGCGATTGGCGGCGGAGCCGTCGCTTGGCGAGACGACGCTCAGAACGCCACGATGGAGCTCGTGGCGAACAAGAAGTTGTACCGGGTCGGCGACAAGGCGCGGATCTTGGTCAAGGCGCCGTTTGCTGGCGACGCCATGGTCACCATCGAACGCGCGGGGGTGATGGAGCGCCGGCGCGTCAAGCTCGCCGGGGGGACACCAACGGTGGAGGTGCCCATCACCGACCAGATGCGACCCAACGCATATGTCTCCGTGCATTTGCTCAAGAAGCGCGAGGCGAACGCTGCGCCGGCCACGGTCGGGGACGAGCTGTATCGGATTGGTTACACCGAGCTGAAGGTCGACGCGTCGGAGCGCGTGCTCAAAGTCGACGTCACGCCCAAGGCGCGTTCGGTGCGTCCGAAAGACCAGGTCGAAGTGGACGTCTTGGTCCGCGACGCGAACGGCAAACCCAAAGCCGCGGAGGTCACGTTTTACGCCGTCGACGAGGGCGTGCTGATGCTAACGGGTTACCAGGTGCCTGATCCGGTAGGCCGCTTCACGGCGCCGCGCCCGCTCCAGGTCGCCACGATGGAAACGCGCGCCGATCTGGCGCGGATCTTCGAGCCGCAGGCGATGCCCGGCTCGGAGAAGGGCGCGGAGGGTGGCGGCGGCGGTGCCGACGTGCGCTCCGACTTCAAGCAGAGCGCTTACTTCAACCCGACGTTGACCACGGATGAACAAGGCCGCGCGCACGTCGTGTTCCAGGCGCCCGACAATCTGACGACGTTCCGGTTGATGGCCGTCGCGGTGAGCAAAGACGATCGTTACGGCAACGGCCGTAGCCAAGTGACCGTGAACAAGCCGTTGATGGCGCGCCCAGCTTTGCCGCGGTTCTTGCGCGCCGGAGACGCGTTCGAGGCCGCGGTTGCCGTGAGCACCAAAGATGCGGCGTCGCGACAAGTCGACGTGAGCCTTGCGGTCGGCCCGGGCCTGGTCTTGCACGGCGAGAAAACGAAGCACCTCACCGTGGCCGGCGACGGTGTGCAAGAGGTGCGGTTCCAGGTCGAAGCGGTCAAGACCGGACAGACGAACCTCGAGTTCACGGTGGCCGGCGAACGCGAACGCGACGTCGTCCGGCTCACGCGCAGCATCAATAGCCCCGCCCAGTTGGAGGCGGTGGCTGCCTACGGTGAGACGCGCGGAGTGGACGGGCAACGCCTCGGCAAGCTCGATGAAATCCGCTCCGACGTGGGCGGGTTGGAGGTGACGTTGGCCTCGAGCCGTTTGGTCGGTCTCGACGGCAGCATGGAACAGCTCGTGGAGTACCCTTATTACTGCACCGAGCAGCTTTCGAGCCGTTTGCTGCCGGTGTTGCCGTTGAGTGAACTCGCCGCCGAGTTCGGGTTCGACTCGGTCAAGGACGCCAAGGCGTTTGCCGGGCGTACGGTGCGCGAAATCCTCGAGCGTCAACGGTCCGACGGTGGTTTCGGGTTCTGGGTGGAGTCGTACCAGTCGCACCCCTACCTCAGCGCGTACGCGTTGTGGGTGTTGAAGTTGGCGCAGCAGCACGGCATCACGATCAACGACGACGTCTTCCAGCGCGGCGTGGGTTACTTGCGCCCGATCGTGAACGACGCGACCAACGACGAAGAGACATTGCGTCAACTCGGGCTTTCTCGTGACTTGCGAGCGTTCGCCACGATGGTGCTCGCGGAGCTCGGGCAACCGGACTTGGGCGCCGTGGAGCGGCTGGCGTCCGAATCGGATAAATTGGGTTTGGCCGGGCACTCGTGGTTGCTGATGGCCGCCTCGAAATCCAAGGCGCCGGAGGAGCTGCGGCAAAAGCTCCTGGCGCGTCTCGAGTCTTCGATCACCGTGGACGGCAACCGCGTCTCGGTCGCCAACAGCGACGGCTGGTACCTCGACTCGATCTTCGCCTCGCCGCTGAAGTTGCAAGCGTTGGTGCTGAGCGCGCTACTCACCGAGAAGCCGGACCACGCGTTGGCGGGCAAGCTGGTCGCTGAACTACTGCTGCGTCGCGAAGGGGGAACGTGGCGTACGACTCAAGAGTCCGCGTTCGCGCTGTTGGCGATCGATCAATACTGGAAGACTCAGGAGAAGGAGAGCCCGCGCTTCGAGGCCAAGGTCTGGGTGGGTGAGACACCGCTGTTGCGTCAAAGCTTCGAAGGGCGCTCGACCAAAGCCGTGACCTCGGAGATCCCCATGCAGAAGCTCAGCCAAGCCGGCGGGCTCGACGTGGTGTTCGAAAGGGCCTCGAAGGACATGGTGCCGGCCTCGGGGACGTTGTTCTACGAGGCGCGGTTGAAGTACGCGCCCGTGAACCTCCCGAAGACGGACCTCGACCGCGGCTTCTCCGTTCAAAAGACGGTGCGCGCAGTACCAGTGGCTGAGCTTTCCTCGGCGCTCGGCACGTTGGGCCGAACCCAAGCCGAGGTCGACGCAAAGGACATGGCGATCGTCGATCTTTTGGTGGTTGCCCCGGCGTCACGACGTTTCGTCGTGATCGACGACCCCGTTCCCGCCGGCTTGAGCGCCTTCGACGCGTCGCTTGCCACTAGTTCGCAAAACATCGCCGAGGCCGAGGGGCGCGGGCCACGCATCGACGGCTTCTCGACGGCGTGGCACCGACGCGAGCTCCGCGACGACCGGGCGTTGTTCTTCGTCGACGAGATGCCGGCGGGGATCTACCACTTCCGGTACTTGGCGCGGGCTCACACGCCGGGCAAATACGTGGTGCCGCCGACGCGGGTGATGGAGATGTACCAGCCAGAGGTTTACGGCCGTACGCGCGCCAGCGAGCTCTCCGTCGTCGTTGGTAAGTGATGTTTGGACGTGACCAGCTTCGGCGGTTCGCGGTGTGGGTGAGCAGCGCGTTGGCGCTGCTCGTGGCCCTGCCGCCCCTGTCGGTCGAAGTTGCGTCGCTGGCGGCTTCGCTACCCGCGGAGCTAGACCCGCAGCGACCGAGCAACACCAAAGCCACGCGCGTCCGCGACCGCGGTGGGGTCTTGCTCGCGGAGCTCCGCCGCGACGGCAAGCAGTACCTGCCTGTCACGGCAGCGGAGTTACCTGACCACGTCGTGCAGACGTTGCTCGCGGCGGAAGACAAGCGGTTCTTTCGACACCGCGGCGTCGATTGGTGGGCGGTGGGACGCGCAACGTGGCAGTGGGTGACGGCGCGGCGCGTGATCTCGGGCGCGAGCACGCTCACGCAGCAACTGGCGCGTTCCACCTTCGCCCGCGAGCGCACCGTGTGGGGTAAGTGGCAGGAGATGGTGTTGGCGCGCTGCATCGAGCGCCACCTCACGAAGCCGCAGATCCTCGAGGCGTATGTCAACCGCGTGGAGTTTGGACCGAACGTGGTTGGCATCGGTGCGGCTGCCGACGTGTACTTCGCCAAACCCGTCAGCGGTTTGAGTTTGTCTGAGGCCGCAACGTTGACCGGGATCCCTCGCGGCCCCGCTCTCTACGATCCCAAACGACCGCGTAGTCCGGTGAAGAAGCGGCGTGACCGCATCCTCGAGCGGCTCGCGGACAACGACCCCGACTACCAAGAGCGGGTTTCGCAAGCGCTCGCGATGCCGCTCGAACTCCAGGAGCAATGGGTTGCGCCCGGTGCGTTCCACTGGGTGAGGCGACTCGCCAACTTGGGCGGCGCGACGCCCGCGGCGCAGCTCGAAACGACGTTGGACTCGACGCTACAACGCCGCGTAGAGGCCTTGGTGCTTCGTCACGCCGGCACGATGCAGCAGTTCGGCGCCACGTCGGCGGCGGTGTTGGTCGCAGATAATCACAGCCACGAAGTGCTCGCTTACATTGGCTCGCCCGATTACCAAGCGACGTCGAGCGGCGGACAAAACGACGGCGTCTTGGCGTTGCGGCAACCCGGATCTACGCTCAAACCCTTCGTGTATGCGTCGGCCATGGCTCGCCTCGGATACACCAACGCCACGTTGTTGCCCGACGTCCCGCTGGAGTTTCGCGAGGCCGGCAAGGTGTATTCCCCGCGCAACTACGACGGGCAGTTCCACGGCCCCGTGCGCCTGCGAGAAGCGCTCGCCAACTCGCTCAACGTGCCCGCGGTGCACACCGCGGCGCAGATCGGGGTTGGGCGGTTGCTCGGCGATCTCCGAAGCTTCGGGTTTGCGTCTCTGACGCGGCCCCCCGAGCACTACGGCGTCGCGTTGGCGCTGGGGGACGGCGAGGTCACGCTCGAAGAGCTCGTGACCGCGTACATGGCGTTGCCCAACGGCGGAGTCGTCAACTCGCTGCGACTCACTGTGGATCAACCCGCGGCGCCGCCAGTGGTCGCGACTCGCCCCGAAATCGCGGCCCTCGTCCGCGACATGCTGGAAGATCCGTTGGCGCGTGCCAGCTCCTTTGGGCGCCACGGCGTGCTCGAGTTCGACTTCCCGGTAGCCGTCAAGACTGGCACCTCTAAGGGCGCCCGCGACAACTGGACGTTGGGTTTCTCGGATGCCGTGACGGTGGGCGTGTGGGTGGGTAACTTCGACGGCACCCCGATGACCGGCGCGAGCGGCGTGAGCGGCGCCGGACCGTTGTTTCACGCCGTGATGAAGGAGGCGACGGCGTGGGTAAAGGCGACGCCGGGCGCAACCACTTCGGCAGCGACGTTGGCAGGGGCGAACAAGTTGTCTAAAGTGAACGTGTGTGCCCTCTCCGGCAAGTTGCCGACGGAGCACTGCAAAGCGCGCTTGTGGGAGTCGTTCATTCCCGGGACGGAACCGACGGCCGCCGACGACATGCACGTCGCGCTCCCGGTCTCCGGCGGCGCGATCGCCGAAGGCTGCCCAGGTGCCGTGACGCAAGTTTACGAACGGTACCCGCCGTTCTACGAGAAGTGGGCGCGCGAAGCCGGCAGGCCGACGCCGCCAACCGAGCGCCTCGTCGATTGCACGACGGTGCGCGAGAGCGTGGCCCCTTCTGGCGCTCTCGCTGGCGCACCCCTCGTGCTCTTTCCGCGGGACGGCGCGCGATACCGGTTGGTTGCCGACGAGCCGCTGTCTCGTCAGCAACTCGTGTTCGAAGGAAGGTCAGGGGCAGGGCCCCTGACCTTCCTGGTGGATGGCGCCATGTACAAGCGCGTGGACGCGCCGTACAGCGTCGAGTGGCCGTTGTCTCTCGGCGCGCACACGTTGCAGCTCGTCGCCCCCGACGGCTCGCGGAGCAACGTCGTGCGGTTTCGCGTCGAGTGACGTCGAGCGAGCGAATCGTACCGGGTCCGCCGCGGATGCGGGCTCCTCTCGTCCAAATCGCGGGACGCAGCGCGGGCTGCGGTGTGTGGAATGAGCGAACACCGCCAGTGGCCCACCGCGACGCAGGGCGGTTAGCAGAAGGAGGCGGATTGGAAGACATGGCGTCAGGAAAACGGGCGGTTAGAAGACATGGCGTCAGAAGAACGGGCGGTTGGAAGGAGGGCCGGTTCGGAAAGCCGCGCGCTCTTGGGAGAGCGCAGTCTCTCGGGATGGCGCTTCGAAAAGCGGCGGCGATCCGCAAATGAGGGCGGTTCGGAAAGCGGGGGCGGAGTCGATAAGTAGGTTGCTTCAGAAGAACGGCCGCAAGAGCGTGAGTCGACGTTAGTGGTCCGAGATCGGACGATTCCGACGGCACTGGGCGTGGAAACAGAGCGGCGTGGCACAACGGGACCGGACGACATCGCGGTCCGCTGCGCGCAACGGTTCGGGGCAGAACGCTACGGGTACGATGCTGCAGCGTGCCCAACGGTGCGCGGAGGCATGCTGGTTATGGATAAACGATTGAAAAGGTCGGGTGACGAGCGGTTTGGCTCGAAACCTCCGGTGTGAGCCGAGCAAAGTGGCCTCCAGTGGGCTCGAGACCCGAGCCTTGCGGAACACGCAACCGCGAGCGATCGAGCATCGCGCTCCAAAGTGGGGAGGAACGACAGCCTCACGCGCGTTGGGTGGTCGTCGTCGCGATCGGTCTCGAGATCTGCTCTTCGTTCGTCAATTCCCCCTTGTCAGAGCGTGGAAGCGGAACGATACAGGGCCGGTGCGCGCGCGTTCGTTTTTGTCCAGTTGGGGCCGCGCCTGCTTGGTGTCGTGGTGTGTGGCGGCTTGTCAGTCGTCACCTGCAGCAACTCAGTCGCAGTCCGCGGCGAGCGGCGCGTCGCCCGGTGGGTCAGCAGCGGTAGCGACCGTCCCAGTGCAAGTCGTCGTCGTGACGCCGAAGCCGCTCGAGGTGAAGGTGTCGGCGACGGGTACGTTGCTCGCGCGTGAATCGGTGGAGGTGGTGGCCGAGCTCAGTCGCCGTTTGGTGCGCGTCGTGGCCAAAGAGGGAGAGTACGTAAAAAAGGGCGCGTTGCTCTACGAACTCGACGCGAGTGACTTGCGAGCAGAACTCGCCGTGCTCGAAGTGGATACCGAGCAAGCGCGCCGCGAGGTGGAGCGTCAAACGGCGCTACTCAAAGAGCAGATCACCACCGCCGCCGAACAAGAAGCTGCGCAATCGCGCTTGGCGGCGCTCGCGGCGCGGCGAAACACCGTGCTCGTCACCTTGGCCAAAACTCAGGTGCGCGCGCCGTTTGCCGGCACGTTGGGCCTGCGGCGCGTGAGTGAGGGCGCGTGGGTGTCGCCGAACACGGTGATCACGACGCTCGAAGATCTGAGCCGGCTCAAGGTCGATTTCACGTTACCGGAGCGTTATGCCCCAGAGGTCGAAGTCGGACGCAAGTTCAGCGTCCAGGTGGCGGGCGTGGCCGAAGCGATCGAGGGGCAAGTCGTCGCCATCGAGTCGACGGTGACGGCGGCGTCGCGCAGCCTCGTGATCCGCGGAGAGCTCACCGACGCCAAGGGGGTGCGCCCCGGTAACTTTGCGAAGATATCGCTCACGTTGTCGCTCCGCGACGCGCTGGTGGTGCCGGCGATCGCCGTGACATCGAGCGCCGAGGGGCGCAGTGTGTTCATCGTCGACGCGCAGGGCGTGGCGCGAGTGACGAAGGTGGACGTCGGGCACCGCGACGCCAACGTCGTCGAGATCACGGCGGGGCTCGATCCCGGCGCCCGCGTCGTGACGACCAACCTGCTGCGTCTGCGTGACGGGTTACCGGTGCAAGTGACGGCCGAGGGTGGTTCGTGACGCTGGCCGAGGTGAGCATCCGCAGGCCGGTGCTCGCGACGGTGTTGTCGCTGGTCATCGTCTTGTTCGGCGTGGTGGGTTTCAGGTTCCTAGGGGTGCGTGAATATCCCGCCGTCGATCCGCCGATCGTCACGGTGACCACGAATTATCCCGGCGCCAGTCCGGACGTGATCGCGGCGCAGATCACCGAGCCGCTGGAGCAGAACATCAGCGGCGTGGCTGGTATCCGCGTCATCGCCAGCACCTCACGCGAGGGGCAAAGCCAGATCAAGATCGAGTTCAACCTCTCGGAGTCGCTCGAGTCGGCGGCCAACGACATCCGCGACAAGGTCGCGCTCGCGCGCCGCAACTTGCCGGTCGACGTCGACCCGCCGATCGTCGAGAAGGCCGACGCTGACGCCAGCCCCATCATCTTCCTCACGTTGCGCAGTGAGACGAAGTCGATCCTCGACGTGGCGTACGTCGCGGACACGTTGCTCAAAGACCGGATCCAGACGATCCCGGGCGTGTCGAGCGTGCGCATCTTCGGCGACAAGCGCTACGCGATGCGCCTCATCTTCGATGCGTCGCGGCTCGCGGCACACGGTGTTACGTTACAGGACGTGGAGGCGGCGTTCTTGCGCGAGAGCATCGACGTGCCCGCGGGGCGCATCGAGGGCGCGGATACCGAGATGGGGCTACGCACGTTGACGCGACTCACGAGCGAAGCCGAGTTCAACCGTCTCACGATCCGCGCCGCGGACGGTCGTTTGATCACGCTCGAAGATGTCGGTCGCGCCGAACTCGGGGCGGAGAACCTGCGCACCGGCGTGCGCCAAAACGGCGTGCAGTTGGTGGGCGTCGCGGTCATTCCGCAGCCGAACACCAACGCCATCGCCATCGCCGACGAAACCTACCGCCGAATGATCGACATCCGGCGCGTGTTGCCGCCGGAGTACACCCTCGACGTCGGTTACGACTTCACTACGTTCGTGCGGAAATCGATCAGCGAGGTAGAGGAGACGTTGGTGGGCGCCTTCGGCCTCGTGGCGATCATCATCTTCCTGTTCCTGCGCGACTGGCGCGCGACGTTGGTGCCCGTGATCGCGATTCCGGTCAGCTTGGTGTCCGCGTTTTTCATCATGTACCTGGCGGGCTTCTCGATCAACATCCTGACCTTGGTTGGTCTCGTGCTCGCCGTGGGGCTCGTGTGCGACGACGCGATCGTGGTCTTGGAGGCGATCTACTCCAACATCGAGAAAGGCCTCTCGCCGTTGGAGGCCGCGATCGAGGGATCGCGACAGATTTACTTTGCCGTGATCTCGACCACGCTCGCGTTGGCGGCCGTGTTTTTGCCGATCGTCTTTCTCGAGGGGCTCACCGGGCGGTTGTTCCGCGAGTTCGGCATCGTCGTCGCGGGGTCGGTGCTGGTGAGCGCGTTCGTCGCCTTGACGCTTTCACCGATGATGTGCCGTTTCCTGCTGCGGCCACACGAGCGCGCGGGTTGGTTCCAGCGTGTCACGGAGCCGGGGTTTGCCGCGCTTACCCGCGGCTATCGGGCGACGCTCGGCTGGTTCATGCGGATCCGTTGGGCGACGCTGCCGATCCTGGTCGGGATTGGGGCGGTGGTCGTTCTACTGTGGCCAACGTTGCCGCGCGAGTTGGCGCCGCTCGAAGACCGGTCCAACATCCGCATCAACGTTCGCGCACCGGAAGGCGCGACCTTCGAATACACGCAGAAGGCACTCGACGAGGTGGCGGAGTGGGTCTCTGCCAACGTTCCCGAGGTGAGCCGCACGTACAGCATCGGCGCCAACAGCGGCGCGTCGGTCAACACGGGCACGCAGAACATCTACCTGACGGAACCCGAGGAACGCACGCGGACGCAAGCCGAGATCTTCCAGAGTGTCTCACGCGGGTTGGCGGATTTTCCCAAGTTGCGCGCGTTTCCGGCGCAGCCGCCGACGATCGGCAGTCGAATGGCGGGGTTGCCGCTCCAATACGTGCTCCAGGCGCCGAGCGTCGCGGTGCTCGGCGAAGTGCTGCCGCGGTTTTTGGACGCCGCGCAGAAGCGGCCCGAGCTGCGCTTCGTCGACAGCGATTTCAAGGTCAATCGCAACGAGCTCGTCGTCCAGCTCGATCGCGAGAAGGCAGCCGAACTCGGCGTGCCAGCGAATCAAGTTGCGCGTGCGCTGCAGCTCGGGTTCGGCGATCAACGCCTCGGCTACTTCGTGATGAACGGCAAGCAGTACCAGGTTCTCAGCCAACTGGAGCGGCCGTTCCGCAACGACCCGAACGACTTGCAGAGTGTGTACGTGCGGGGCAACACCGGGGAGCTGTTGTCCTTGGACCACTTCGTCAACACGCAGGAGCAAACCGTGCCGAGCGCGATCTTCCGCTACGACAGGTACGTCTCGGCGACGGTCTCGGCGGGCTTGGCGCCGGGTAACGCCTTGGGGGACGGCATTCGTGCGCTCGACGAGGTCAAAGCGCAGACGTTGCCCGAGACGGTGACGACGGCCCTGGCTGGCGAGGCCCGCGACTTCGTCGACAGCTCGTCGAGTCTAGCGTTCGCGTTCGGGCTCGCGTTGCTCATCATCTACCTGATCCTAGCGGCGCAGTTCGAGAGCTTCATCGACCCATTCGTGATCTTGCTGACCGTCCCAATGTCCTTGGGTGGTGCGGTGGTGGCGCTCCGTTGGACGAACTCGACGATCAACATCTTCAGCCAGATCGGCATCATCATGTTGCTCGGCTTGGTGACGAAAAACGCCATTCTGATCGTGGAGTTCGCCAATCAAGAGCGAGCCAAGGGGCTCTCGGCCGTGGAGGCGGCGCTGCTCGCGGGGGTGGAACGTTACCGACCGATCTTGATGACGAGCTTGGCCACGACGCTCGGTGTTTTACCGATCGCGTTGGCGTTGGGAGCTTCGTCGGGGAGTCGCCAGTCGTTGGGCATCGCCGTCGTGGGCGGCATGATCGGCGCGACGTTCCTTTCCTTGTACCTGGTGCCCGCACTTTATGCGCTGTTCTCGCTCCTGAAGCGCTCGCCCAAGCCAGCGTGACGACGGGTCTGACGCCCCTGGGTTGGCACACCTCTGTTCGGCGAATTGTGCCAGTGTCCGCCGCCGTGACTCGACCGTCGGTGCCCGTAGCGCCTGAGCACGCTTCCGGCTTTCGTAAATCCGTTGGCGCGGCGTTTGCTCATGAGGGTACGGGGCTTGCCTCGAAAAGCTGGTTCGACCCGAACCGCGGACGTCCGAAAAAGTGCTCTCGTGGGCAGGGACGGGGTGTGCCGTCAACAATGTTCTGCTAGGCGAGGCAATAGCGGCATGGATGTTACTAAGTTCACTTGGCTATTGACGGTGGGCGCACTGGGCTGCGCCTCCACAAATGAGCCCGTGCAAGGTTCTCGTTCGAACAACGACTCTCAAAGTGCCGCAACGAGTTCATCTGCGAGTGAGTCGAGTGCGTCCGCAGGGGCTTGTAAGTCTGACGCTCAGTGCGGGGAAGACACGTTTTGTGACCTCGGAAGGTGCGTCCCGTTCTACGAGCCACGCCACTTTGGCTGGGAGTGTGACCCGTCTCGTTTGCCCGAAGACGATCCCATTCTGGCGTCGAAGCTCAACCCGTGTGGAGCTTACATCTGTACTGACCTTCGCTGCAGATCATGTGAAGGCAACGAGGATTGCAAGGACGGCGCTACCTGCAACCAGGGGATGGATGAACAGCATCCTGGCTGGGCTTGCGGAGTGCCAGCTGAATAGCCAACGACGTCTCACGGACAAACGATCCATGCCAGTGCCGCCGTGGTACGACCAAGGTCAACCAGCCCTAGCACAGAGAGACTCGGCGAGCGCTGCGAACCCCCGGGGTGAGGCTTTCATCATCTTGGGCCAGAAACCAAACTAGGTTCTCGGCAACTGGCCGAGCACTGGCACACCTCGGCACTCGGCCCCTGGCGATCGGGTCGTGGTTACAAGGGATTTTTCTGCAAGAGTCAGGCTCCGTCTCGCCAGTCCCCTAGCGGCACGAGTTTTGCCTTGCAGCGTGGTATGCGACACAGGCGAACCAAATCGGCGGCTCTACTTGGCACACTGGCATGCGGCTTGGGCATCGTTCTCGGCGCGTGTTCCTCCGAACCGTCGAAAGGCGCAGGCAAACCCGTTCAGGAGCCGGTGGAGCTCGAGGGCAACCTGAACAGCGAGCAAATGGCGGAGCTCGAACGCCTGTCGAGTGAGCTCGAGGCAGCGCGGTCTCTCGACGCCGCCAAGGTTGCAGAAGAGCATGCGCTCGCGTTCAGCCAGTTGGGTTACGATCCGGCCGAGGCCGAGTTTCTCGACAAGATCCAAGCTTCGGCTTTGGCGCTCAACGACGCCGAACTCGCGAAGTTGAAGACCAACGGCTTCGTCATCGCACCGCGCCAAGGTTTCCCGACGTTCGTCAAGGGTTACGCGGCGATCTATTCGGAGCACCTGCCCGTCTACATCTCCGCCGATGGGATCTTGGAGGCGCTTCACAGCTCGTACGACGATCTGCTTAAGTCGACGGAGACGTACGCGCTGATCCCCAAAGTCGACGCGCTACTCGGTAATATCCACCTCGCGCTCGCCAACTATGCCGACGCCGCCGGCGCCGCGGAACTCGATCTGTATTTGAGCGTCGCTCGTTCGCTCTTGAGCGGACAGCCCGTGGCGCCCGTCGCTGGCGCGGACGCGGCCGCCGTGAGTGACATCGTGGCCAAGGCCAACGCCGCGAACGGCTTGATCAGCGTCGAATTGTTCGGTGTGAACCGGGACGAGGATTCTTCGCAGTTCGCCCCGCGTGGCCATTACACGGACTCCGAAGAGCTCTCGCGTTATTTCCGCGCCATGATGTGGCTCGGACGGGTGGACTTCCGCCTGATCGAGACGCTGCCGGACGGTAGCAGCGTGCTACGCAGACCTCAGGTGAACGCGGCGTTGTTGCTGCGGACATTGATGACGGACGGCGACGTGGCCGCGTGGAAGCAGGTCGACTCCGCCTTGCAGATCTTCGTCGGCACCAGCGACTACATGGTGTTGCCCGAGGTCGAGGCGTTACTCGCGGATCTCGGCGGATACGACGCCGCCATCGCGGCGGACGACGCGACGGTACGAGCCGCAATCGTCGACGGAGGTTACGGGATGCAGCTCATCGCGAGCCACATCGCCGTCAACGCGGGCGTCGTGGATACGTTGCCCTTGAACCGCAGCTTCGCTTTGTTTGGTCAGCGTTACATCCTCGACTCACACGTGTTCAGTCAGGTCGTTTACGACCGGACCAAAGAACTGCGCATGATGCCGAACACGCTCGACGCGGCTTACGCCGCGCTCGGTAACGACGCAGCGTTGCCGCTGCTCAGGCCGGACCTCGAGACCTACGACCAGAGTTACCCGGGCAATCTCGAGGGCGCGCGCATCCTCGCGGATGCCCATGGTGAAGACTTTTGGGGCGCGAGTTTGTACAACCTGTGGCTGGGGGCGTTGCGCGATCTCAGCCCGAGTGCCGCTGACGTGGCGGACCCGGCCGCCGTGGGGCTACCGAGCGTGACGGCAACCGAGCCGTGGAGCCGGCGCATCTTGAACACGCAGCTGGGCTCGTGGGCGGAGCTCCGTCACGACACGTTGCTTTACGCCAAGCAGTCTTACACGGGGATTCCAGCGTGTGAGTACCCTGACGCGTACGTCGACCCTTACCCGGAGTTCTACACGCGGCTCGTAAGGTACGCAGAGCTCGGCCTGGGTTTACTCGACGAACTGGACGGTGCCTTGGGATATGACGGTGAGCGCGCGACCGCGTATTTCACGAACCTGAAGTCCAGCATGACGATGCTCGCCGACATGGCCGAAGACCAGCGTGACGGCGTACCCTTCAGCGCAGAGCAGATGTCGTTCATCAACGACGCGGTGCGCGTCGAAGAACAAGCCGTCGGCTGTACGACGATACGGGTCCCCAACGGCTGGCTCGCCGACCTCTACCTCAACCCCGAGACCTCGATCGAGTTCGATCCGACCGTGGCCGATGTTCATACGCAACCAGCAGACGAGGACGGTAACATCGTGGGTAAGGTCCTCCACGTCGCGACCGGTTATCCGCGGCTGATGGTGACGACGGTCGATACTTGCCAGGGGCCGCGCGCCTACGTCGGAGTGGCGTTCGCGTACCACGAGCAGGTGACCGCCGACTTCGAACGTCTCACGGACGAGAAGTGGGCAGAGCAAATCGACGCCGCTGACGACGTGTCTTGGGTGAAGCCGATCCTCGGCGAAGCGCCGTGAGACTGGCTCGAGCGCGAGTGTCCCCGAGCCCGAGCGCTGTTGCACGCGGGTCGGGCGGCGCCAGGTCGAGGCGGTCGCTCGTTTTGGTGAGGAAGTTTCGAGACGGCGCCCGCCAGTGTTCGGGTCGAAATGGTTGCGCCCGCAACCATTGACCGGTACTCTCCGCGGGTGCCCAAGCCCGATGGCCCGCAATCGGTGGAAGCGCTGCGTTCGGCGGTGCAATGTTTCGTGCGCGGGTTCGGTCTGCTGGCGAGCGACCGGACGCCCTGTGGCATGCCCCTCGGGTCGTCCCATGCGCACGCGCTCTTGGTGCTCGCCGGCGGCGAGCGCGACGGACGGCACTTGCGCCAGCAAGATTTGGGGGTAGCGCTCGGCATCGACAAAAGCAACGTGGCTCGGCTTTGTTCCAAGCTGCAGCGCCTAGGTCACGCCACCCAAAAGCCGTCCCCA
>CBINDO010000131.1:0-20265 GCA_966249405.1 uncultured bacterium
ATCGCGATCGGCGTCAGCCCCGCCGCCAGAGTCCGGTCGCACAGCGCGGCGAGCTCTTCGGGGGGAGTTTTTGGGTGCGCGTCATGAGTAACTCGACGCACCCACACCAAAACGGAGCCCCGCGAGCGCAGCGGCGGCAGCCGTCGAGCGAGCCAGGTGTGCACCTCCTGCACGTGTTCGGCGCCCGCTAGAAACGCGCTCCGCAGCCGCGATTGCGCCGCGACGGGGTCGCGTCTGAAGGCATCGGCGACGACGAGCGGCAAGGCTTTGTTGGCGCGCGGGCGCGACTGGTAAGCTTGGAGTTGTGCCGACAGCCCGCAGTCACGTAGAAAGCGTTCACCCGCGAGCGTGTGACGTTGACCGGGTTCGACCTGCAGGCGAACGCCGCCTAGTACACCGGCAGCAGCCGCGTACCAGCCTTCACCGAAGGAAAAGCTTGGGTTGGTGTGGAACGTGTACGCGTGGTTTCGATTCTCGATGACGGCGCGAGCTGAACGCGCAGCGTGTTCGGTCGAACTAGCCAAGTCGCGTGCCGAGACCGAGCCCATGGAGGCGGCGAGCTCGCGGGCTTTGGCCGCTGAATCTTCCGCGCCCCGCGTGATCTCCGAGACGCGGTCCCACCCGTCTTCACAATCGGCTTCGGTTGGCGCGCGTTGGGCTCCGCGTGAGAGCTGGCCGGCTCCGTGAGACGCATCCTTCGCGTGCTCTAGATAAATGCCCAGCAGAGCGAGTCGGCACTCCGTCGCCCATGCGGGGGGTTGTGGGGACGGGCCGGGAGACTCGGCGGCGTGAGCGAGCGCGGCCTCGAATGCGCTCTTTGCCTCGAGGAGGTGAACGCGATGGGCGTCACGCACGCCCGGCAGATGCAGCGACGCGCTCAGTAGGCGAGCCTGCTCTGCGGCGTGCGTTCCCAACGCGACCGACTCGAGGGCGTCGGTCTCTGGCGAGACGCGCGCCGCATCGAGTGGTGCGACGCGAGAGCCTACGACTCCACTCTGCGTCATCGATCAGGTCAGCGTCAGCTCGGCGACTTCAATCCCCGAGCAGCGACTTGAAGGCGCGGTCGACATCGTCCTCGTTGGACGGTGGCACCGTCGATTGACGCAGCTGTTGTTTGATGCGCGCGATCCGGTCGCGGACGTCGCGGAAGCTCGGGTTGCGACCGGCGACCTCCTCGAAGTGGGAGAGCGCTTTCTCGGCCTGACCGCCGAGTTCGTGGACGTTGCCGAGCTCGTAGTGGAGGGTGATGTCCTGCTCCGGCAATCGGTTGGGGGAAGCCAAACCGCGATTGAGGAAATCGATGGCCTTGGGGAACATCCGTTGCTCGACGTAGATGAGCGCGATCGTCGAGAAACACACGCTCTCACGGGCTTTGTCCTTGGCCGCCAAGGTGAGCTCCTCGATGGCATCGTCGAGCAAGTTCATGTCCTTGTAGGCGAGGCCCAAATCGTAATGCGTGGCGCTGTCGGTGTCGGACACCTGCGTGCGTACGCCTTCTTTGAACTTCTCGAACAACAGGTCGACGTCGACCTTGCTCGCGAAATTCCCGACGGGAGGGTTCTGCGATTCGCGCACCGCGGCGTCCAACTCGGTGAGTTGTGCTTGGAGTGTCAAGCCGCTCGCCGAATTGGGCGCGAGCAGCGAACCCGGGCTCGCAGAAAAACGACTGGGTCGGCTGGGTTGGCTTGGGCTCGAGCCCATGGGCGCGGGTTGAACGGAGCCTGGTGGGCGTGAGGCCAAGCGCTGGTCGTCGCGCACCTCCTCGAGAGCTTCGAGCAGCAGCGGATGGCCGGGCATGCGAGACAACTCTTCGAGCAACAACGCTTCGGCACGTTCGTACAAGCCACGCGTCGCAAAGCTCTCGGCCTGTTCGAGCACGTCGTCCAGGCTGGGGCGGGCTCCGGCGGCGACCGACGACGTCGGTTTTTCGGGAGGTCGCGACGGGGCCGGCGGGATGATGCCTGCATTGGTTCGCGCCGGTAGTGGCGGGAAGCTAACCGGAGGCAAGGAGCTCGTGTTGCGCGGCGACGATGCCTCGTTCGAAGATGCGGTCAGCGGGATCGGGGCCGAGCTCGGGTAGGCCGGCTCTGCGGGCAGCTTGCTCAGTTTGCCGATCTCGCGCAGCAACGCGGTCGCCTTCTTGTGACTGGGCGCCGCCTCGAGGATGTTGCGCAGCACCGTCTCGGCGTGATCTTCGCGCTCGTGCGCTAGGTAAACTTGGGCGATTTCGACCATCTCCTCGATCGCAGCGGCGGTGTTGCCCGTCTCTGCCAGGATATCGCGCAGCAGCTCACGCAGTGGGATCGATTCGGGGTCGACGCGCAGGGCGTCGCGCAACACCGAGATCGCGCGGTCGTGCAACCCGAGGTCACGGTAGGTGGTCGCGTCCGTCAACGTGCGCGCGGTGAGGGCCGGCGTCTCTTCGCCCTGTTTACTCGTGGCGTTGGAGTACCCGGGCGCCACCGACGGTGGGGGCGCGGGTTGCACCGACGGCATCAACGACTGCAGCGACACCGGAGCTTCGGAGATCGGGGCGCTGGAGCCAGGCGCGCGCGAAGGTTCGGGGGCGTATGCGGGCCGGTCGAGGCCCTGCTCCGACGGCTCGCGACGTTCGGGTGCGCCGACCTTCGGTGCGGAGGGAACGCGCGGTGGCATGCGCGGCGGCCCAGGTGGCCGCGCTCCGGGTCGCGCGGGACGCCCTGGTGCGGACGCGCGGTCCGGATTGGGTGCCTGGGAAGGTTGCGGCGGGATACTGCTACTCAGCACCGCCGCGACGCTCGGATCGGTGGGACGTTTGGGAGCGGCGCGGCGTTTGCCGGGCTTCATGCTGTCGCCACCAGGAGGTGGCATTTGGGTTAACGCTTGAACCTGATCGTCCGATGGTGCACGGCGCTTGAGCTCGGCCAACGTCGCCTGGAAGATCTCGCGGTTGCCCTGTTCGTGAGCTTGACGCGCCAGCTCCTTCTCGACCTCGATCGCCTTGTCCTCTTGGTCGATGAGTAGGAACGCCTTGGCGAGCAGTTGGAGCGTTTGAAGGTCGGCGGGATCGGCTTGGAAGCAAATCTGCAAGCGAGACAAGGCCTGCATCGCCTCGGGAGCCTCCCCCGCGGCGAGGTACAGTTCGGCCGCCAGTCGAGCGTATTTGGCGTCCTGCTTGAAGTGCAGGATGCGCTCCACGACGCGCAGCGCGTCCTCACGTCGGCCCGCGCCTCGCAGCAGATCAGCCGCCGCCGAGAACGAATGGATCGCCTCGTCGACGTTGCCCGTGCGGCACAAGCCTTCGGCCAGGCGCAGGTAGGGAAGCGGCATCGCGGGAGCTACCTCCGTCATGCGGCGGTAAATCGCGATTGCTTCGAGTTCGAGCGATGCGGCGCGTAAGCGATTGGCCTCCTCGTCGAGCAGCGCCAAAGCCTCGTTCAATTTGCCGAGCCCCTGATACAGCAGCAACAGGTGCTCGAGCACGTGGCCGTACCGAGAGAGCAGGTCGGGCCTTTGCTGAGTCAGCATGCGGCGCACCTGTCGGTAAACGGCAACGGCTTTGTCCGCGAAGCCCTGCTCGGCATACAGCCGGGCCACGGTGTCGTAGGTTTGGATGGCGCCTTCGATGTCACCGGCGCGCACGAGCAAGTCGCCCGTCACCAGCAAGGTGCGAGTATCGGTCGGATCCTCCACCAGCAGTTTGCGGTACTCGTTCACGGCCATTGCATACTGGCCTTGCTCCGCAAGCTGGTGGGCAGTCCGTTGAACGTGATCTCTATCTAGCGCCAAAACTTCTCTCTTTTCGCCGACGCTCTGCAGCGTCGGATGTGCGCCTGGTGGCGCGAGGCCGCAGCAAGCCCATCAAATAAGGTAGGCGGCAATTACGACCGGCTATTTAGGGGGCAACGGCCTTTCTGGTCAAGAACCGCACCAATTCCGAGCTAACCCATTGCCAAACTGCGTGGATTTGCACCAAGGTGCCCAAAATGACGAAGTACGTTGCTCCGTTTGCGCATGGGGGGCCGGCGGGAATCGACGAGGAGGTCTGCCGCAAACTACTCGAGGTGGCGCTGTCGAAAGGCGGCGAATACGCGGACCTTTTCTTCGAGTACCGGGCCTCGTCCGGGATGGTTTTCGAGGAGGGCATCACGCGGAGCGCCTCGAAGAGTGTATCCGTGGGGCTCGGCGTCCGTGTCCTGCGCGGCGACGCCACGGGTTACGCGCACGTCGAGGATCTGCGTTGGGAATCCATGGTGCGAGCCGCACAGACGGCGGCGCGGATTGCAGCCAGCGAGGCCACCGTGGCGCCGGTCAAGATGGAGCCCGTCGCCGCGCCTCAGCGCTACGAACTACCCGAGTTGCCGCTCGACAAGCCAGGGACCGTCAAGCGCGATTTGCTCGCGCGGGCGAGCCTCGCCGCGCACCGCTTCGATCCGAAAATCCTCAAGACGGAGGCGAGCTACTCCGAGGGCGTCCGCGAGATTCTGATCGCTACGAGCACGGGCAAGTGGGTTCGCGACGTCCAGCCCATGATCCACTTCGGGGTCCGCGTCATCGCTCAAGATGGCTCACGGCGTGAATCCGGCCGGAGCGGTGGGGGCGGCCGGATGAGCTTGGCGTACTTCGATGCGCACACACCGGAGGCGCACGCCGAGGCCGCGGCGCGTCAAGCCCTCACGCTGCTCGACGCGCGCCAAGCGCCCGCCGGGCAAATGGAGGTGGTGTTGGCGCCGGGTGACAGCGGTATCTTGCTGCACGAAGCCGTGGGACACGGTTTGGAAGCCGACTTCAACCGCAAAGGCACGAGCAACTACACGGGGCAGGTGGGGAAGGTCGTCGCCAGCGAGTTGTGCACCGTGGTCGATGATCCGACGATCGCGCAGAGCCGCGGCAGCATCAACGTGGACGACGAAGGGAACGATCCCGCCGTTGCGACGCTGATCGAGAACGGTGTGTTACGGGGCTATTTGCACGATCGACTCAGCGCGAAACACTTCGGAGTGGCCAGCGGCAGCGGCCGTCGCGAAGATTTCGCGAGCGTCCCGTTACCCCGCATGAGCAACACCATCTTGACCGCGGGGCCCCATGATCCCGAGGAGATAGTGCGTAGCGTCAAGCGCGGGATCTTCGCCAAAACCTTCGGTGGAGGGCAGGTGGACATCTCCAACGGTGACTTCGTTTTTTCCCTCACTGAAAGCTACCTGATCGAAGACGGAAAAATAACGGCACCGTTAAAAGGCGTGAATCTAATAGGAAATGGTCCGGAAACCTTGCGCGAGGTAAGCATGCTTGGTCACGACATGAAACTCAGTGACGGCATCTGGACCTGCGGCAAAGATGGGCAAAGTGTGCCCGTCGGCGTTGGATGCCCAACCATAAAACTAGCGCGGATAACTGTAGGTGGCACCGATCTCAACCGATAAACCCAAGATTCGTTCATTCGTGGCGGTAGTTGGTCACGGTCCGCTTTTGGAGCGTGAAGATGGAGCCGCCATCACACTCCGACAGTTGGGCGCCGAGGTTCGCACGCTCGACTTGTGGGACGATCCCCAAAACCTATTTCGCGCCGACGACGTCGACTACGAAGCGCGTCCACGCGCCTTGCTGTTCGAGGCGCTCGATCGCCCCGACTTGGCGATAGCCGCGTTGCGCGCGGTGCGCAAAGAGCAGATGTTCGACAACGTGGGCGCCATCATCAGCGTCACCGTAGGGCAAATTGCCCGTGTCGATCCGTCGAGTGGCTTCGACGACTTCGTGCTTCACCCGTACGTTCCGGAGGAGGTGTACTCCCGGATCCGCATGGTGGAGTGGCGCCGCAGCGAGTTCGCGACGGACGAACGTCACAAGGTGGGGCAGATCGTCATCGACAAGGCGGCGCACGAGGTTTCGATTGGTGGGCGCCCGGTCGTACTCACGGCCAAGGAGTTCGCGTTGCTCGCCTATTTGTGCGAACGCCGCGGCAAGGTTTTGTCGCGTGATCACCTGCTCGCGCGGGTGTGGGGCAACCGCTACGACGGTGGACCGCGTACGGTGGACATCCACGTGCGACGTCTGCGCGCCAAGCTGGGCGACTCTCTGCCCTTGGAAACCCTCCGTGGAAGTGGCTATAAACTGCGTACGCCGGATTCGGACATGTCGGATTCGGACGAACAGGAATAGTCGCCCCTGATCATCATCTCTACTGGTTGCCCCGCGGGCATTGGTCCCGAAATTTCGGTCAAAGCCGCTGCCGAGTGGCGCGGCGTACCGCGAGTGCTCGTCGGGGACGAGGAGACGTTGCTGCTTGCCGCGGATCTGGTTGGCGCCTCACGCGCCAAGTTGCGTCGTTTGGCGCCCGACTCCGTTCCGCGTGGCGGCGGCGTTTACATCCTGCCTTCCGGCCCCAAACTGACCGCGGCCGACCGCAAGGCGGACGAGTTGACGCCGGTCGCGGGTCTCGCCCAACTCACGTACGTCGAAGACGCGTACGCGCTCGCCAAGCGCGCGGGCGCGCCGTTGGTTACCGCACCAGTGAGCAAAGCCGCCGTCGTGGCGTCCGGATTGCGGCGCGCGCGCTCGTTTCGCGGCCACACCGAATGGTTGCAACAGCTCGACGGCGCCGAGAACGTCACCATGTGTTTCGTTGGCAAGAAGCTCGCGAGCGCCTTGGTGACCACGCACTTACCGCTCAAGTCCGTGCCCAAGGCGTTGACGGCGGTTGGCGTGTCGCAGACCATCTACCACTTGGTGCGTTTGCTGCGGAAGCTCGGCAAGGACAAACCTCACGTCGCCGTCGCGTCGTTGAACCCCCACGCCGGGGAGAGCGCACTGCTCGGCGACGAAGAGGCCAAAGCGATCGTGCCCGGGATCAACGACGCCAAGAAACGTTGCTCCGGCAAGGCGCGGATCACCGGTCCGGTCGGTGCCGAGACTGCGTTCCGTTTGGCCGCGAACGGCAACTTCGACGGCGTGGTGGCGATGTACCACGATCAAGCAACGATCCCGATGAAGCTCCTCGACTTTGGGGACGCGGTAAACGTGACGATGGGGCTGTCTGTCGTCCGCACCAGCGTCGACCACGGAACGGCCCACGACATCGGCTGGAAGGGCATCGCCGACAGCGCGGCCATGTGGCGTGCGATCGAGGTCGCAGCTCAGCTGGAAGCTGCCAAGAAACCGAAAGCCTGAGACGCCTCGGCTCTGTTAGCCGTCTCACGGCCCAAGCTCGGGAAAGCCCCCTAATACCCGAGCCAAGTTCCGGCGACGTAACCCACCATGCACACCGCGTAACCAAACCCCAGGACGGAGTACGTCAGGTTCTCGACGCGTCGCGGCCACGTCGAGCCGCGGTGCGGCGCGACGGCGGTGAACAAGTCCACGACCCGGGCGTCCACCCTCGGGGGCGGGTCGACCGGGGGAAACACCAAACCGGGGGCGGGTGAATCGTCGAGGGGATCACGAGCAGGCGCTTTCATGGTGGCTCTCTAGTTTCGGGGTCGAGCGCTTCTCTCTCTAGCACTTCTCTCTCTAGAACCTCGGCCAGGCGTTGTCGCGCACGCGACAGACGTTTGCGATAGGTCGGCGCCGAAATCTCGAGCACGCGCGCCGCCGCCTCCGCGTCGAAGCCGTCGGCGGCGAGCAACAAAGTCTCTCGGTCGGCGATCGACAACGACGACAACGCCTGCTCCAGGTCGACCGTTTGGCGCACCACGTCGTTCGTGCCGCTCTGGGACAACCCCCACAACATCACGCGCGACGCGTCGAGCAGACGCCAGCGGTGGTAGCTGCGGTGCTCGTTCCGAGCGACGGTAAAAAGCCATGCTTTCAGATCACTGTCGGGTCTCAACTTCGGCGCGGCGCGCAGCAGCTTCATCCACGTGCGCTGAAAGAGGTCTTCGGCCACCGGGTGCCGACCACACAATCGCCACAGGAACGAAAACAGGGCGACCCGATACAGCGCGTAAACCTCGAGGAATGCCGGCTTTTCGCCATTGGCGAGACGGCGGAGCAAAGCTGGTTCGTCGGGCGGTGTAGTCACGACGTCCTTCAAACGCCCGGCCGTCGGGATTCGTGACCAACGCCGATTCGAGTCACGATCCTTTGGGGTCGCGCGTTGTGCACTTTGTTCCCGGTCGCTACCCCAAAACGGAGTGGCGGTTGTTACTGGGCGGGTCCGCTACGAGGAAAGGTTCGTTTATGCTTCACTACTTCACGTTGGGTGGTTGGTCGATGTGGTTCGTGCTCGCGTGCGGCGTCGTGTCCGTGGTCGCGGGGTTGGGTATGGCGTGGCGCGGGTCGTTGGCGCTCAAGGACTTCGCCAACGCGATGATGCGCACCACGCTGCTCGCGGGCAATTTCGGTTTCGTCGTTGGCATGATCGCGGTCGCAACGTACATCGAAGAGCACGCCAAGGACACCGAGCAGCGCGTGCGCATCCTGATCGAGGGCGGGAAGGAGGCGAGCACCAACATCGCGATGGCGCTCTTGTTCGTCACGTTCTCGAGCTTCCTGTTGGCCGTGGCCGAACGGCGTTGCAAACCTTGTGATTGAACGCCCCCGGCAGTGGTCCTTCAGCCGACTTGGACCTCGAAATCGGGTTGGGCCCAACGCCGTGAGACAATTACCGCTTCCGCCTGAAGACTTGTCACTTCGCGTTCGTCACGCGCGGCGATCTTTCGAAACGACACCGGAATTGTTGCCGGTTTCCACGGGGATGTGCGGCAAGCCTGAGGCTCCCGCCCACCACTGTTGCCGGGACTCGGCGCGACCGAGACGCGAGCGTCGCACGCCGCGCTGGATTCGGTCGGAGTTTGTGGGAGGGAGCCGGCAACCGACGTGAAAGGGCTGGGCCCAACCCAAACCAAATCGTGCTGGAAACGCGCATTACCTTGCGGTGAGACGGGAGAGCGCGGTGTCGAGCGTGGTCGTCCGCCCAGTGGCGCGAGGTGAGACAGCAGCGCGCCCCGCCCGAGCCAGGTCGTCGTCGCTCGCGGGGCGCTCAGTCGGCGGTCGATGGTCTTGGAAAACTCAGAGCTCCGTCGCTTCGATGCGGCGGTTCAGTTGGCGGCCAGCTTCGGTGTCGTTGGACGCGATCGGCTTTTCGTCACCGTAACCGCGGGCTTCGATGCGGCCCCCGTCGATGCCTCGTGAGATGAGGTATTCGCGGCAAGCCTGAGCGCGGTCTTCCGAGAGCGTTTTGTTCTTCTTGGGGTTGCCGACGTTGTCGGTGTGACCCGAGATCTCGATGCGGACGCTCTTCTTGTACGTCATGTATTCGACCACGCGGTTGAGCTGCGCATGCGATTCCGGCCGCAACGTCGCTTTGCCGGTGTCGAAGTTCACGCCGTCGAGCACCAAACGCGGCGGTTCACTGAAGCGCTTGTAACGGAGCGTGAGCTTGATGTTCTGGTTGGGTTCATCTGGCACCGGCACCGTGGCAGCGATGTCTTGACGCCCCAAGCTCAGGTACACGAGGTCGTATTTCTTGCCGACGGGTACCAGGACCTCGGCGTAACCCGTCGCGTCCGTCTCGGGAGTTACGAATTTGGCGCCGTCGGGGGACATGAGCGAGATCACGATGCCCGGGATCGGCCCTTTCTCCTTGTCGACGACGATGAACTTCATGGCGGCTTCGGTCTTGGTCGCCTTGATCTTCGACGGGGTCGCGCCCTGGGTCTTGCGCGCGCTGTCGGAGTCGCGGAGCACGAACTCGCTGTTGCCGTCGGTTGCCGACGCGTCACCCGCTGCGGAAGGAGCCGTGTTCGACTCGGCCGTGCCCGCCGCGTTCTGAGCGCCCGCAGCCGCTGGCGTTACGGCTTCGCTCGTGGTGTCGGCACCGTCCTCTGCCGGTGACTCCGTCACTGTTTCGGGACTCGAAGCGGGTGCGCCTGCACCGCCTCCACATCCAACACCGATGAGTGAACCGAGAGCACTTAACGATCCGACGACGAGCAGAGACAAACGCATGACTCGATTCCTAACACAGGACGGGGCGGTCGGGCCCAAACCTTGTCGATCCGAGCTCGGTCCTCACAGTTGCTCGGTACGTCGCGGGCGTGGCGCGCGCGGTGGGACCGAACTCGGTGTGGCTGGCATCGGGCTGCTGGGCGAGGACTGTGGGCGCTCCGCGTTGGCGGCCGGTGGGCGCTGCGACGCGGGCGGTAGCCCGGGCCGTTGCGAAGCGGGCGGGGACGACAAGCGTGGCGCTGGAGCCGAGGGTGGTCGGTTGTCGGTGGCCGTCGGATGTTTACTGTCTGGCGCTTTGCTCTCGACGGTCTTGTTCTCCGTCGACGTGCCGAGCTTGCCGTTGATGGGACTCGACGGCAGCCGGCTGTTGGTCGGCGTCGACGGCAAGCGGCTCATCATGGGTACGGGCGGGACCTCCATACCGGCGTGGGTGCACAAGCTCGCGACCATCGTCTCGAGCCGACCCATGCGCGCCTCCATGTGGTTGAGTTTGGGCTGCGGGATCGCCGCACCCAAGGTGTCGAGTCGACGCGCGATGTCTTGGCCATCGACGGGGTGGGGCAACACGTCTTGGAGTTGCCGCGACAAGGTGCGCAGTTGGCCTTCCATCGCCATCACGCGGGCGATGTTGGCGTCGTTGGACGCCGCTACCGCGTGTTCGATCTTCGACACCAGAGACGCCACGGTCTCGGGTGAGATCTGGCTCTGGGGTTTCGGCTCCTCGTGGGGGGTGATCACCAGTGGCGGCGCTGCTAGGCGTGACTCGGCCGTCTGCAAATCGACCTTCAACGAGGCGTACTCCCGTGTCACGTCGCGGTACTGACGTCGCACCCACCACACCCCGAAGGCCGCGCCAGCTACGGCGGCCATCACAATCATCAGCGTCGTTTCTGCAATCAAGAATCCCATATCATTCTCCTCACGCTCTGCTTTCCAACGACGACATCACTCGCCACGAATCCCCGTGCGCGCGACGCGAAACTCGATTCGCCGATTCTGCGCGCGGCCGGTCGCCGTCTCGTTGGTCGCCAAAGGGCGGTCGGGACCGAAACCTTCGGCGCGGACTCGGCCCGCGGGTACTCCCAACCCGACGAGTCCACTCACTACCGCTCGGGCCCGGTTCAGGCTCAGGGTCACGTTTTCTTCACGCACGCCCTGGGCGTCCGTGTGGCCCTCCACCACGACTACGCCGGGGCACCGCTCCAGCTGATGCGCGATCTCGCGCAGCAACGGGCGGCTGGTGGGCAACAGCTTGGCGCTGTTCGTCGTGAAGCGAACCTGGGACCGGGTGACGAGCTTGACCAAGCCCTCTTCGCACGACTTCACCTCGTCGAGCGCAAGCACGTTTACCGTGCCTGCCGACAGGCCCGGCAGTTGTTGCTTGGCCAGCGCGTTGATCGCATCTTTGGCCGCTACCGTCTGGGTCTCGCAGTCGACGTTCAAGGCCGCGTTCGAGAGCGAGATGACGCCCCGTTCACACCGCGTCGCCACCTCTACCGCGTGTCTCGCAGCCTGCTCCCAATCTGGTGAGACGGTCCCGCCGATGACGTTGAGTCTATTGTCGATGGTCCCCGACGGGAAGTGGGTGCGCGCCGCGTCCTCGAGGCCGGCTCGGGCGTCGGCGCCAGCGACGTCACCCGCGAGCTCGAGGGTGTTACCCTTGCGCACGACGGTGAGGTCGAACCAACGCGCCGACCCAGCCGGCGTGGGGGCTGGCGAGTCCGGGGCCGGGGCGACGGCGCTCGCCACGGCTTGCGGCTGCCCCACCACCGGATCCGGCGCTGCGGCATTGGCGTTCCTCGTGCTGTTGACGTCGCGTTCCGGTGCCGTCTTGGGTGGTGCGGTTGGTTCGGACCCACCGAAGTCTGCTTTGACGCTGCGTGCGCACGGGAGGGCGCCGAGCCAGGAGTGACACTTGGCGTCGGCGGCCGTCGTGACGGCGCGCTCGCCGTCGGCCGTGGTGGGAGGAACACCCGATAGGCGAACGTGTTGGCCGTCGACCTGTACGCGTACCCAATCGAGGTCTCGCGTCGCAAGCTGCTCGGAGATACTCAGTCGCACCTCCGTCTCGGTCTTCTGAGCGAAGGCGGTCATGTTGTAAGCTAACACTGCGCCCAGCGCCAACGTTGGCAGGGCGCCGCGCCACCAGAATGACCACTGTTTGTCTGGTTCGCGCACCCACAAGCGCTGCTCCGGCGGCGATGAAGGGTTTCCGTGCCCTGTTAACTCTGGTGATTGCGCCATGCCCTAATGTGCCCTCGTGTTGCGGCGGAAGTTACTATTATTATTGGTCTCGCGGCTGGCCCCAACACAAATGCCTCCAAACGGCGCAACACACAGCGCGAGAAGAAATTTGCAGACCGACCCTGGGAAGCTCCGACAGAGTGGGGCGAGTTCGCCGCGTGTGCGCTTTTGGTGGGCCACCTCGGACGCGCCACGGTACGGCGGCGGCGATTCGCGGTAGGCCCAATTGTAATCGCCTCCGACACGGTGCTACGGCGCGTTCCGGACGATGTCTTCGCAAACGCGCAACGCCCTTCGGATCGGGCTGCAGATTGTTTCGGGGCTGATGCTGCTGCTGACGATCAACGAGGTGATCCGGCACTTCTTCGACCTGTTCGTCAATCACGGCCCGCTGCACGACCGCGAGCCGTATTGGGCCGAGTTACTGTTGTACGCCCTGTTCGTGGTGCTGGGAGGTGGGGCAGCGCTGCTGTTCGCCTTTGGCCTCGATGGCGTCAAGCGCCTGGCTCCGCCCGATTCGGGTGGGGGAGGCTCGAGCGTAACTGGGCAGCTGCTGCTCGCCAGCGCCGTGGCAGTTTTGGGCGCCTCTGCCATCGGCTACTTCGTCACCGACTTCTCTTGGTTCACCGACGACGAGCAGGCCTACATTTATCAGTCGAAGTTGTACGGACGAGGGGCCCTTTCCGCGCCGGCGCTGGAACCCGTGGTCGCGTTCAGGCACCCGTTCGTCGTTCTGGTCAACCCGAAAGGCGGTGTCCCCCATTGGACGGGTGTGTATCCGGTGCTGCAGCCAGCGCTGATGGCGCTTTCGACCAAGCTGGGCAACATCCACCTGTCGCAGCTGTGCTGCGTGGGACTCATCGTGTTTCACACGGGCAGGCTCGCCGGTTCTTTGTTCGGTAGTCCCCGGGTCGGGGTGTGGGCCGCGTGGCTGTGCGCCTTCTCGCCAATGCTGCTCGGCCTCGGCGCCACCTACCACACTTCGATCTTGGCCACTGCCTTGTCAGTCATGGCAGTGCGCACGCTGCTTGCGCTGCACGACCAATGGTCGCTGAAAATGGGCGGCGCCCTGGGCCTGGTGACTGGGGCCATCTTCTTGGCCCGGCCCATGGAGGGCACGTTGTGCGTGTTGTTGTTCGGCGGCTTCAACATCGCGCATTGGATACGACGTTGGCTCCGTGGTGAGCGCACGCCGGGTAGACTCGTTGCATCGACCTTGCCGCTCGTGGGATACGGCCTTGGCGGGCTCGTCTCACTGGCCATCTTCATGGCCGTCAACAAGGCTCACACCGGCGATCCGTTCCGCTCCGCCTACAACATCTTGGAGCAGGTCATCGGTGGCTTTTTCGGTTTTGGTGAGACGATGATGTGGGGACGGCCACACACGCCAACGTTGGCGGTTCAGCAGACTATCGGCGCTTTGGTGCGCATGAACGCGTGGCTCTTCGGGTGGCCCGCCAGTCTGGCGTTGTGGTTCTTCGCTCTGCGCTCGGACTACAGGACCAAGCCCGGTCTGTTGCTATTTGGGATGTCTACCGTGCAGCTCTGTGCGTACATGCCGCTCGCGTTCGGCTCCGTGCACGATTTCGGGTCCGCGTATCACGTCTGGCACTTGCCTTGGATCGCCTGCATCAGCGCTTCGGTGCTCGAACGCATGCGTGTCCGCCTCGAGCCGCGTTGGTTGGGAGCCAAATGGCCCACTGTACAGTCGACGTTCATGGGCATGACGCTAGCAGGTCTGATCGGGTTTTGGCCTCTTCAAGTCGCGAGATGGCAGGTCGTGAGCAACACGATCCAGGCCCCCCTGCGCGCTGCTGAGGCGGCGACGAAGGGTCAGAAGGCGCTCGTAATTTGGACTCAATATTTACCGCCAGTACCGCTGCGAACTTGGGTTCACTATCCGCCAGCAGTTGATCCCGAGGACCAAATCTGGTGGGGATTTTATACCCCCGACTTCCTCGAGGAGATGCTGGCGCGTTATCCGGAGCGCCGCATCTTCGCGTTCAGTTGGGAGGGCGACAGAGCGGTCGTGGCGCCGCTCGACGCCACTCTACAGGCGGCGACCAGGTGAACGGCACGGTTCAAACGCGTTGGTACGCCGCCGATTTGCGGTACGCGAACCGCAGCGCGTAGCCCGCTGCCAACGAACTCGCCGACCAGAGCAGTTCGGTCACGCTCGCTTCGGTGACGATCCACAGGCTGACGAGGGAGCCCAGTACGGGCATCCAGACGAGGCTGGGCTGCGACGGGCGTTCCACCTTGGCCGGCAGGTCCTGAGCGCTTTGATTGGCGACCGAGGAGGGCGCAGGCGTGTGACTTTCCGCGTTGTCCCGGTGGTTCACCGCCCAGCGCCTCCAAGGGATCGGCAGTGGGCGGTTGCCGACGAGGACGGAGAGACACGTGGCCAGGTATTGGCTCGCCACCGCGACGTTGGACATGCCGAGCAGGCTGCGATAGTCGAACGGCACGACGCACAACAACGCTGCACCAGCGGTCGCCAAGATCGCCAAGTGCGGAGAGCCGAACCGCGGGTGCACGCGCGCCAACAACGTCGGCAACTGCCGGGCGCTGCCCATTGCGTGAAGATAACGCGGCGTGCCGAGCGCGCTGCCCGAGACGAACCCAACGGTTGACACCAAGCCGCCCCAGGCGATGACGACCCCGAGCCACGGCGCTACCGCGAGCGCGGCGTCGGCCAACGGGGTATCGGTCACCGGCGACAAGTCGGCGTTCGACGCAACCAACGTGGTTTGCACGACGACGTACAGCGCAGACGCGACGAACATGGCGCTCAGGATCGCGAATGGGACGACGCGCTCCGGCGCACGTGTCTCACCGGCTGGAACTGGCACCACTTCGAAGCCCTGGGCGGCGAACAACGCGATGAACGTCGCGTGACCGAGGCCCGAGATCGAGGGGGCGGGGAGGCTTTCGAACACGCCGAAGTCCAGGCGCGGCACCAGCGTTCCCACGATCAGCAAAAGCACGGAAAATTTCGCGAGAGTGAAGAGATTTACCGTGCGTGCGGCAGGCTTGGCCCCCACGTAGTTCAGGGTCGTAAAACCGCCCACCAGCAGGCACGCCACCGCCTTTTCGGTCGTCGCGCCGCCCAGCGCCGGGACGAGGCGCGCGGCATACGCCGCAGCCGCCGACGCCACTGCGGCAAACGAGAACACCGCGTTGGCAAAACACATCCATCCGACGGCGAACCCCACTTCCGGCCCGAACGCAGCACGCGTGTAAATGTACGGGCCACCGTTGGCGTCGGCCGTGCGAGCGGCTCGGGCATAACACCACGCCACCGGTAATAGCCCGCACGCGCAGCACACGAAGGCGAGGGGCGACCATGGCCCAAGCTCCCGATACAAATCGTCTGGGAGCAGAAAGATCCCCGAGCCGACGATGGCGTTGAGTCCGAGACACGTGACGTCCAGTCGACCGAGTGCGCGACGCATGAGATCTACCGCGGTTTGTAGCTCAAAGCGCCGCCCGACAGTGGTTTGTTTTGACGGTTGGATGTGGTAAGCGCTGGGCGATGAACCGCGCCAACGAACCCTCTGGCAAGACGCCCTCCCCCAACGCAGCGCCAGTCGGCGACGTCGTGGCTAGCGCTGCCGTTGCTTCTACGGTGAGTGCGCCAACGGCGGGTGGTACAGCTTCGCGGGTCAAGGGTATCGCCCCTGCGGGCCACGACGTGTGTGAGAGTTGCTTGGGCACCGGTGAATATCCCACCGACTACGGTATGGTCGACTGTCCCGACTGTGGCGGTTCGGGTCACATGCCCTCTCGACGTATCGTCGTCGAACGTCGCCTGCGCGACGTGGAGCGAGCGGTCGATGGCGGATTGCGTTTGAAGCAGGACGACATGCGTTGGTTGCTTCTCGAGGTGCGGACCATGCGGCAGGCGCTGCGCACCGTCATCGCGTTGTCTCACGACGGAAGTGACGACACGAGCGTGTCCACTCAGATCCGCAGGACCGCGGAGAAAGCGCTGGGCGAGAGCGGTCGCAAACCCGCGGACGGCGACGCCAGCGAGTGAGTTCGCGAGGGGCTGTCTCGCGCGTCGCGCGTCAGCAGCCCTCCGGACCGCAGACTGCGCCCTCCTCCAACGAGGGCTCGTCCTCGTTGCCCACCTCGGACCAAGCCTGCTCCAATACGCGGAGCAATAACTCGGAAGATTGAGCGCCTTCGACCGCGTAGCGCCCGATCGTGAAGAAAGGCACGCCAGTGACGCCCATGGTCGCTGCCTCGGCCTCCTCTGCGCGGGCTTCCGTTGCGTAGGTTTCGGTGTCGAGCGCGGCGCGGACGGCGGGGGACGGCATGCCCACGTCGGTAGCGAGCTCGATCAAGGTCTCAGGGTCGCTCATGACTCGACCCTCGGTGAAATAGCCGCGGAACAGGCGCTCTGCGAGCCGATGCTGCAGCTCCGGATCGCCCGAGTGTCCGGCTTGCACCGAGAGTTGGTGGGCCGCGAAAGTGTTCACCCCGCGCACCTTGGAGAAGTCGAATTCGACGGCCTCCTTCGCGCCGCGAGCGGTCATCTCGTCGATCATTCGAGCAGCGTGTTCGACCGGCATCCGATACTTGCCGGCAAGCCGTTCCGTGTAGGTGGGTGAGGGCGGATAAACCGCGGGGGCAGAGCGATCGAGTTCGAACGCCCGCCAATGGATTCGGACGGCGTCACTGTGTTCGAACTTGGCCAGCGCTGCGTCCAAGCGACGTTTGCCCAAGTAACACCAGGGGCAAGCGACGTCCGACCAAATTTGGATCTCGAGACGCTTCGACATGGCTTACACATAGTTCTCGAACGGCGCCGGCTCAAGGGGCAGGGGCTCGCTGGCGTCTCGATGACGCGTACCGAAGCCGAACTCTGGGTTGCGAAGCTCCAGTATGCTACGGAGTAGCGCCATGATGCCGACTTGGCGGGCGCTACCAATTGCCGTGGGAGTTCTGGCACTGCTTGCGCTCGGGTGTTCGAAACGCACACCGGTCGGACCCAGCACGCAACGGGCCGCGGCTACGGAAGGGTGCCGGGTTCCCCCCCGTCCCGAAGCCAGTGTGTCGTTGCAGCCGGTCCTGACCGACTTGGAGTTCCGCGCCCCCGTCTCACTCGTTCAAGCGCCGCGCATTGCCGGTGAGTCGAGTGGCCGTTGGTTTTTGGCCGACCAGCGTGGGGAGGTCGTGTCCTTCCTCACGTCGGCCGCCAGTGCCGCAGACAGTGATGTGGACGGTGTCGTGCGCACTTCGCTGCGTGACCGCGTCGTCGCCAACGATGACTCACTCGACGAACGTGGCCTGCTCGGTCTGGCGTTGCATCCCAAGTTCCCGGAAGATCCTAGGTTGTTCGTTACGTATACGGCAGACGACGGAGGGCTCGTTTCGCGTGTATCGAGCTTCATCGTGACCGACGGAGCGCTGGCGCTGGATAGCGAGGTCGTCGTGCTTTCGGTGGCTCAGCCCTACCCCAACCACAACGGCGGCGGGATAGCGTTCGGCCCTGACGGCTACCTTTATACCTCGCTCGGCGACGGCGGGCACCGAGCCGACCCTCGAGGCAATGGTCAGAACCTGCAGACGTTGTTGGGCAAGCTGCTTCGGGTCGACGTCGATGGTAACGGAGGAGTCACCCCCAGCGGCGGCTCGCCGGGCGGTACCGGCGTTGGCCACTACACCATCCCCCCGGACAACCCCTTCGCTAGTGGTGGGGGGTTACCAGAAATCTACGCCTACGGCTTGCGCAACCCGTGGCGCTTTTCCTTCGACCGTGAGACGGGGCGGCTTTGGGCGGCGGACGTGGGGCAGGGCGCTTGGGAGGAAGTCGACATCATCGAGAAGGGTCGAAACTACGGATGGAACACCATGGAGGGGTTCGAGTGTTTCCCTCCCGGCGTATCGGACTGCAAGCGTGATGGCCTCGCGCTGCCCGTCCACGCGTACGCACATCCCGACGGTGACCGCGGCGGACGGTCGGTCAGTGGTGGGTTCGTCTACCGCGGAGCGGCCTTGTCTCACTTGGTTGGCAGCTACGTATACGCGGACTACATCAGCGGCGAGATATGGCAGCTCGTGCCCAAGGGGGAGGGCTACGAGAACCGGCTCCTCGTCAACTCCGGCCTCAACGTCTCTGGGTTTGCCGAGGATCAGGCCGGGGAGCTCTACGTGCTCGACTGGGCTGGCTCGCGCGTCTTGCGCGTTGCGGCTGGTGCCGCGCAGGGCCTACCGGAAGCGAGCTTTCCGCGCCGCTTGAGCGACACGGGTTGCTTCGACGTATCTTCCAAGACCGTGGCGCCAAGCGCGGTCCCCTATCAGATCAGCGTACCTTTCTGGTCGGATGGCGCGCGCAAGCAACGCTTCTTGGTGTTGCCCCGTGGTGAACAACTCGAACTCAACGCCGCAAACGCGGCGCAGGGTGACCTCTCGCTGCCGCCGGGGGGGATGTCGATCAAACACTTCGAGCTCGGTGGCAAGCCCTTGGAGACGCGCTTCTACGTGAGACACGAAGACGGCGAATACTCGGGCTACACCTACGCATGGCGGCCCGATGGCGTCGACGCCGACTTGGTCGACACGACGCGCACCGAAGTCCGCGACGGTCAATCGTGGATCTTTCCTGGCCCAGACGCGTGTAACCAATGCCACACCGCGGGTGCGGGCCGCACTCTTGGCCTGACGCTGCCTCAGCTCGCACGAGAACTGAAGTCGAACTCTGCGCTTCGAGGCTTGCTCTCTCACGACGCGACGACGGCGTTGGCCAACTTACCGCCC
The DNA here is from genome assembly GCA_966249405.1 of uncultured bacterium. GTDB lineage: Bacteria > Myxococcota_A > Polyangia > Polyangiales > Polyangiaceae > SZUA-265. The sequence goes on from CBINDO010000131.1 coordinate 18,934, forward strand.
GAGCTGGCGCCCATGGCAGGGATCGACGCACCGATGACAGAACCGGGGGCAACCGGCAGCGCCGCGCCGTCCGAGCTGGAGGTGTTGGCGCGGGCTTACCTCGACGTCAATTGCAGTAGCTGTCATCGTCCTGACGGTCCCGGCCGTGGCGGAATGGACCTGCGGTTTTCAACACCGTTGGCAAACACCGGATTATGCGAACAAGCCATCCTGGGTCCAGTGAGCACGAGCGCGGGCCGGCGCATCACCCCGCGTTCTGCCGCGGATTCCGTAGTGTTCCAGCGCATGACGCGGCGTGACAGCGAGGCAATGCCGCCGTTGGGGTCGTCGGTGGTCGATCAGGAAGGGGCGGCCTTGATTCGCCGCTGGATCGAGTCGTTACAAAGCTGCCCTTAGGGCACATCCCGACTGGCGCGAGCGGGAAACCCAAGAGGAATGAAGCGGTCGTTTTGCCGCGCGCTGAGCAAATCTGAGACCGGGCGTGGTCGGGAAAAACGCGCACGCAGCTGGGGAATCGTCGTTTTGCACGGCTCTGGTCTACTCTTCTCGATCGCTCACCCGTCGCACTGGTCGCGGGTCTTCCGTTTTTGGACCGCTCTCCGGCTGCCCGGGTCTGCACGCTCAACGAAGACACGGGCGCGGGTTTCGGTTGGCAGACCCGGTTTGAGTTGTGGGGGATACGAGGTGACACCTGTCCCTACCGTTCCCGGGCCAACAGCGTTTTGGCGGGCGTGGTCGCTCGTAACGCGCGCTCTCGGCCAGTGCAGTAGGTGAGCGACGACGCGAGGCCGGACGGCGCTACTCCTGGGGCTACCGCCGCTCCTCGCCGCGTCGAAGCTAGCCGTTTGCCCGCGGGACCGGTTTTGCGATCTGCTCTAAGCCACCACCTCGCCACGGCCGTTGTACCGTGTACCAATGCCCACCCCCGCGATGAAGCTCCTATACGAGCACCCGTTGATCCACGTTTGGATCCACGAGCGACGAAAGGTCGTACATCATCGGATCAATCGTCCCATCCTCGCCGAGGAGCTTTCGGTGATCCAAGAGGCGTTTACTTGTGGAGCTGAGGCGCTGAAGGCACACAAGGCGACGAAGTGGCTCTCGGACGATCGAACGCAGTTGGTCATGCCATCCGAAGTGCAAGAGTGGTGTCAGACGGTTTGGTTCCCGACGACGCGCAGCTTTGGCTGGAAGTACTGGGCCATGATCCAGCCGGAGAGTGCGGTCGCGAAGTTGTTCGTTGGGCGGCTCATGGCGATGATGCCATCGCAGGGAATAACGGCGCAGACCTTCAGCGACGTTCCGGACGCCCTCGTTTGGCTCGACAAGTTC
>CBINDO010000132.1:0-20066 GCA_966249405.1 uncultured bacterium
TCCTTTCGGCGGGACTTGCACCCGCAAGACAGCGCCCATGCTGGGCGCACCAAAAGCGAAAAGGGCGCCGTTGCCGGTGCCCTCCTCGCTCGCCACTAATCCGCAGCTACCTCGACCCCCATCGCCCGGTTGATAGGTCCGGTTGATTGGCTCCGTTGCGGTCCGAGCCGCCCCGGTTGGAGGACGTTTCGGACCGCTACACGTGCGTTGAGCTACAACCGATGGGGTGTTTGGTGGCCCGAGTTCGGCTCGCAGAACCAAATTCAGGCGTCAGGGCTGGGCGCAGTCGACCTCGTCCCAAGCAAACTGGCCATCGCAGTCGCAGACGCCGTCGTTGGCGTAGTCACACTCGTTCTCGAGGGTGCAGCAGTCGACCACCGGCGGCACTCCCGCATCGGACGGTCCGCCGCCTCCACAATCGTAATAATCCCAAGTGGAGCTCTCGCCGCACTCACAACTCCCAGTGAAAGCCAGCCCACAGAAGTCGATGCCGTATTGGTCGCTGATCTGACAACAGAACTCATCGACCCGGTTGCAGTCCTGGCTATCCCACTCGAAATCGCCGTTGCAGTCGCACACGCCATCGTTGGCCCAATTACAGGTGTCGTCCGCGGAGCAACATTCACCTCCGAGGTAACCACCGTCGGGAGACGCCATCTCGCAATCGTGGTGTTCCCACTCCGGTTGGCCGTCGCAGTCGCATTGCCAGTTGTCTCCCAGCCCGCAGCGGTCCGAGTCTCCGCAGCAATACGCGCTGTCGCGACAGTCGACGTCTGCTGAATCGGGCAACCCGTCACAATCCTGATCCACGACGTCGCCGCACACCTCCTCATCCTGGCAAGGCGCATCGGCAGGAATGTGGACGGGCACCTGCACCACGTTGTTCTCTACGTTGCCCTCGGCGATCTTTCCGGCAGGGTTGACCGCGACTTGCAGCACGTAGTCACCCGGCGCAACGTCGGTCACGTCCACCCATTGGCACGGGGTTCCCACGCCGTAGATGTCCGCCCAGCCTGCCTCGAGATAGTTACAGCCAGTCTCCCCTGGCTCCGGATGAACGACTTCTCCCGAGATCGGGCTCTCGTAGTCCTCGACCCGATCCATGCTGATCAAACAGAACGACTGCTTGTGACCTTGCACGGCGACCGACCCGTCCTGCGACAGCAGCTTGTAGTCCGTGAAGTCGAGGAAGTGATGGTGCTGATGGCAGGACGAGAACTCGAACAGCGGGTTTCCTTCTTCTGGTCCGGGGTTCACCGCACCGGTGCCGACGTTTTCGATGCGACCTTCGAACTGCAGCAAACGCCGCTTACCTGGCCCAGTGATGCACATCTCCTCGAGTTCACAAGCGTTGGTGCCGAACGTCTGCTTGGCGATGATGAGCGAACGCTCCACCGCATCGCGGTTCGCCCGCAGGTCCGGGAGCAGGCACGTGTCGTTTCCGCATGCAGCAGATTCGGGGCAGCAGACGCCGCCACAGAAGCGGGCTTCGCCCTCACAGACGGGCTGTTCGAGCGCCACTTCCACCGTATTGTTCGCAGAGTTGCTTTCGTGGAACATACCTCCCGGTGCGACGGTAAAGCGCACCGTATACGCGCCAGCCGCGAGCCCGGTCACATCTAGCCCGCTGCAACTGTTGCTCGGCTGCGATGATGACTCGCCGACCTCCAAGCCCTGACTACTACAGGTGAATGTCGACGATTGTTCATCGGCGACGCAGCTCGTGGGCAGCGACCGGACCGCTACTACTTCGCGCTGAGCATTCAGGACCTCGGCCTTGATGAAGTTGCTCAGGCGGTATTGGAGGGTGCACTGTGAAAGGTGGAACTGGTAATTGTTCCACGGCTCCCCGATCAGCAACGCCGAGTCACCGGAGTTCGTTATCGTGAGTTCGAACGGTAGAACCGTGCGTGTTCCCCCACCGCCATAACAACCGTCCTGGATCTCGCAGCTCGTCTCGGGGACCTCTACGGTGGTCAAGCCGCTCGGGCTGAGAGACACCGAGACGATCGCCACGTCGGGGCCACCTCCGCTCGAACCGCCGAAGCATTCGGGTGACGTGCAGTCTCCGTAGGTATCCTCGGAGCCGTCCGCCGAAAAGTCAAAGGGTGCACTGGTTTGCTGCCACGGACCACCGGACGTCACCAGGAGTTCGCTCGACCCACCGTAGTCCGTGCTCGGGACGACGTCGTTGGTCGATGCGGGGTGAGCGCTGCTGCCCGTCCCACGACCGGCGTCACTCCTCGTTTCTTTCCCCGTCCCACTGTCGGACACGACGCTCGACGCGTCCAATGCGGCGTCGTGTTCACTCGTGTCGGGCACGTTGGGGTTCACGCTGCCAGCGTCAGTGATCGTCGATCCCTCATCGTCACCACATCCGGCGGCGACGCCGGCAAGCATGGTACCGGCTAACAAATGACTAAGTCTCAGTTTCATGTTGGCTCCTCGGCGCGGCCCTCAGCCGCGTCCGTAAAGGCACAGTGTCATGAGAAGCGAAGATCCGCGGACCAAATCGCTTTGGCTCACCTCGTATACCACGGTGCATTCCATGCAACACCACCGCTTGGGTCATCGACCGGTGAGAAGCCTGCTCCGCTGGGTCACCACTCTCACCGCTTGACATGCGCGATGAGATCCGCCCCCAAAGATTCGGCAGCAGGCGGTCTCTCGACGCGACTCACCACGCCATTGCCGCAGCGTCGCAACGCTGGAGTGGGTCCGCGCCGCTGAGCCATGTCACGCTGCGATGGCCGGAAGGTGAGCAAGGTGGCGCCGCTGCGAACACCTGCTCCACGAGCCCCGGATGTTATTCTACGTCGCACACTCTGGCGCGACCGATCGCTGACACACCGTCGTGGCGGCCGTCATCGGGTGGTTGAGTGAGACGTCTCGACGGAACACGTCACGCGACCCGAGAACAGAACGTCACTTCGACGGTGCGGTCGCACCTCGCACCCCACGGGGGGTGCCGGCGCTGGCACGCGCGGGACCGTTTTTACCCGCTGCGCGCGGCTAGGTCCGGCACGACTCGGCGGTTTGGCACTCGCTCATTATTTTGCAATTGATTTTCATTTTTAACAATGACACCTTGTGCGCGGAGGTTCGCCATGAAAGAGAACGACTACTGCTACCCATCAGTCTCGACGTCCGAGTATGCGCCGAACAACTCGCCGCCGAGGCTCAGCCGTGACGACGAAGACTGCGACTCGAGCTTGCTCCGTGACACGCTTGCCGTACACATCGGGCAAGTCGGCGACTTGCTACTGCAACGGACGTTTGCGTGTTCGTCGACTGTTCGCAGCTACTTTGCGTGGCTCGAAAGCGTCGCTGACGAGCCCATTCGCGGCGACGAGAGTCAACACGAGTTGGCGCGTGCCGGGCTGGGTCACGAAGGCAGCTTGAAGTTGGTCGCCCGTCCCCGCGTGGACGAGTTCTTGGCATATCTCGAGCATCCCGACTTCGCGGCGATCATCTCGTTGGCGTTCGCCGTGAGCGACCGCGAGCTCATCGGCCTCCACGTCGTCGGGTTCGACGGCAAACCCATGCTCGCTACTCGCTGGCTCCAAGGGCTCAAACGGGCTCTGACGCGCAAGGACGGACCACGACGTTCGGCTTCGTTCAATTGATGATCCTCGTACCCACGCACGCTAACCATGAGCAGATACACAGGCCCCCGCGTAAAAGTCCTGAGAGCCCTCGGCGTAGACTTGCCAGGCTTGACACGAAAAACCAGAGAACGGCGACCGTACCCACCAGGTCAACACGGCCAAGCACGAAGGAAGGCGAGCGAATACGCGCTTCGGCTCATCGAAAAGCAGAAGCTCCGAATGAACTACGGCCTCACCGAAGCGCAGCTGCGCCGCGTCGTGGTCGAGGCACAGTCCGGTCGCACCAATACCGCCGAATCAATCGTTCGCGTTCTCGAATCGCGGCTCGATAATCTCGTGTTCCGCGCCGGGTTCGCGCGAACCATCGCGGCCGCACGCCAACTCGTCGGCCACGGCCACGTTCTAGTCGACGGGCGCAAGGTAGACGTTGCAAGTTACCGAGTCGGGCCCGGCCGGGTGGTCTCGATTCGGGAGCGCAGTCGCCGCGTGTTGGCCATCGAAGCAGCGTTGGCCAATCCGCTTCCCGGCCCGACCCCATGGCTCGAGGTGGACGTGGAGCGCAAGTGTGCGAAGCTCCTTTGGGCGCCCGAGCACGACGCCGTGCCATTTCCTGTAAACATTCAGTTGGTCATCGAGTACTATTCCAATCGACTGTAGAGTCGCGGCGCGGGACGTCCAACGCGAGCATTTCGCCACGACGGACTTTCGCGGCACCTCGATACGGAGAAACCCGCGCTCTGCGTTCAGACCGACTTCAAGGACTCTCATGCGACGAACGTTCGAGCTAGGTAATTGGTGTCTTTCTCCCATGGTGGTTCGTTCTCCACGTCGTGCCTCCTCGCCCACGGCAGTCGACTGTCGGCGACGCACCGTCGAGTTCGACCGCCTCTGGGCCGAAACGACACGAGTCACCCGACGTCGCGAGTCAGCCGTCGCGTTCGAGTCTTCAGGGGTCGGGCCCAGCGGGGTGAGACACTCGACGGCTCTCGCCCACCGCTTGGGTGGAGTTTCGATGAAAGGCCTCAAACACGTAGTAGGTCTCTGTCTTTTGGTTTCCGCCTGCGCGCAGGGCGCAGCGCCCCCGACCCACTCCGTCGCCGTACCCACCTCGCAAGCCGAGCTACCGAGCGCGACGGGCCTCCCAACCCCAGCCGCCCCTGCGCCGGGTCACGCCGCAATCGTCGGCTCTTTCGACGCTCCGGTCACCAGCTTCGGAGCGGCAATACTCGACGACCAAGTTTACACCTTGGGCGGGTACACGGGGACGCCCCACGAATACGTTCGAGAAGACCAGAGTGATGCGTTTTCGCGCTACGATGTCGCCACGGGCAAGTGGCAGCAGCTGCCGTCGCCGGGCAAGTCGCAGAGCGCGACACTCACGAGCTACGACGGCAAGATCATCCGGGTCGGAGGCATGCGCATCGAGAATGCCAAAGGGCAGCCGACTCGGTTGACGAGCTTGGCGGACGTGGAGGTCTTCGATCCTCGATCCGGCACCTGGGCCAAGGGAACACCGTTACCGGAGCCGCGTTCATCTCACGCGACGGTGCTGGTCGGCAGTCGTCTCTACGTCATCGGAGGATGGGTTCTCGACGGTGCAATGGACAGCGCCACGTGGGTCGACAGCGCGTTGGTAGCCGACCTCTCGCAACCCACCTGGAGCTGGACCCGTATCCCGATGCCGTTCGAGTCACGCGCGCTCGGTGCTGCCGCGCTCGGCCGTTTCATCGTGACGGTCGGCGGCATGGCGGGCCGCAGAGTGCAGCGCGCGGTTCATGTCTTCGATACCGCCGCGGGAACATGGGCGCGCGGACCAGAGCTGCCCGAACCGGGATTCGGCGTAGCCGTAACCAGCGATCAAGAGCGCGTGTACGCTTCCACGGCGTCGGGCACCGTTTACGTCTTGAACCCAGCGCTTTCGCGTTGGGACGCACACGGCGAGCTGATCTTTCCGCGCTTCTTCCACGCTGCGGTAGCGACGAAAGATCACCGCCTGTTGTTCCTCGGCGGCATACCGACCAACCAACTCGCCGATCGGCCACGTCACATCGAGCAGCTCTCGAGTGTGCCTACCATGTTTACGTCCTGGATCGTCGACAACCCTGCGGGAGCCAAAAACCGGCAAGGCGTGTTCTTGCTCGGCAACCAGCTCGTCGCTTTTGGCGGCAACAAGGCGCTCGGACAACACGATTTCGCGGTCTCCAATTTCGTTCAGACCACCCACGGCTTGGACCTCGGGAGCCTGACGTGGACTGCCCGCGCTCCCTATCCTCGGGCAGGTCAAAGCATGCAAACGTGGATCACCGAGGAGGGCCTCGGCGTGGCTCTGGGTGGGTTCGGGCCCCGAGACGACGCACTCGCCGCGCGCCCCGACGTGATGCACTACGACTTCGGCGAGGACACCTGGACCGCTGCCGCGCCGCTCCCCGACGCGCGCACGCAGTTCGGCGTCGCCGAACACGGCGGCAAACTTTGGGTGCTTGGCGGAATGAACTTCGACGACACCAAACAAGGTGACGCCATGTTCAGTTATCCAATGGCCGTGCTCGAGCGCAAGGCAGACGCCAAAGAGGGATTCGTGGACTCTGGCCTCTCACTGCTCCGCCCCCGGCGCGCTTTCGCCGGAGCGCTGCTCGGCGACCGGTATTACCTGTTTGGCGGCATGGCTGCGGGTTTTGCATCGGTGCAGGAGTGCGAGGCGCTGGATTTCGCCACCCGGCAGTGGTCGAGCGTGAGTTGTCCGAGCCGCGTCCGCATCGGTGCAGAGTTAGTGCCGTTGCACGGCAAACTGTACCTGATCGCAGGCCGCTCCTCGGCAACCTCGGGAGGCGAGCTGCAGGACGACCCGCGCGTGGAAGTCTACGACCCGGCGTCGGACAGTTGGACGCGCGTCGTCGACGCGCTGCCGATCGAGGACACGCATCAGCTGCGCGCGTTCGCGTTCAACAACCGAATCCTACTGTACACGGCCCAACGAAACGACGACCAGGTGCAGCTGGTTCTGTTCGACCCCACGGCTGTGCACTGAGGCGATCGTCGCTCGCTTCGTTTCGCGCCCGGCACACTAGTGGTGGGAGGGAGCCGTGAGACATCTCACGGCTCTGGGCCCATCCACACTGGGCCCAGCCGCGATCCGAAGCCTCCCGCAACTCAGCGTGCCGGGGCGAACGCGCGCTCAGTCAAGAAGTGACCCCGTTCGCCGCTGTTGCCGTGCTTGAAGTCGCGCTGTTCGAAGTAGTCGGCGAGCTGATTGAGCATCTCGGTGTTGCCGCAGATCATGATGCGGTCCACCTCGGGCGTGAAGGGCTCGGTGTTCGTGTCTTCGAACAACTTGCCCGACGCGATCAAGTCCGTGATGCGCCCGTTGTTCTTGTACGGCTCACGGGTTACCGTCGGGTAGTAGATGAGCTTGTCTCTGGCCTCTTCGCCGATCGCCTCGTGGCTGCGGAGCTCGGTCTCCAGGTAGTTCTTGTACGCCAAGTCCTCCTTCAAACGCACGGAGTGCACGAGGATGATCTTCTCGAAACGTTCGTACGCGTCCGGATCCTTGATCACGCTCAGGAACGGCGCCAGCCCGGTGCCCGTCGAGAGCAACCACAACCGTCTCCCTGGCATGAGGTTGGGCAGCGTCAACGTGCCAGTCGCGCGATTGCCGACCAACACTGTCTCACCGACTTTGACATGCTGCAAGCGCGACGTCAGCGCGCCGTTGGCCACCTTGATCGAGAAAAACTCGAGGTACTCATCGTAGTGAGCGCTCGCGATGGAATATGCACGCAACACTGGCCGCGCTTCTCCCGGCACTTCCAGACCCATCATGACGAACTGACCACTGTCGAAGCGCAAGGTCGGACTGCGCGTCGTTTTCAACGTGAACAGGGAGTCGTTCCAGTGGTTTACTTCGAGGATTTGTTCGGTCGTCGTCTGGGCCATGGCAGTCGGTGATTGGCAAGCTCCGGAGGCTCGGGCCGAGCCCCACGGGGGGCGCGGACTGTAGGCGGTCGCAGCGGGGACCTCAACCCCCTAACACCGCTCCCACGGATTTCGGAAACGGCTGAAACACGCACGCCGGTGACGGCACCTCCCTCGAACTAGAAATGCCCATGGAAGTGGCCCGAGCCCGAACGTCGCTCTCTGGCTTTTCCGTGGCCGGCGCTCAACCTGGAGCGGGTCTCAAAACTCGCGACCCGCGGCCAATGTAACGGATGAGCGAACGAAAAGGGGGTGGCAAAAGCCGGGGAAAAACGACCGCTTCATCCCCGTCGGGCCGGCGTTTTTACCATCGCAACCGGTGTTGAGATCTGCTCTTGGTCCAAGCGCGGCGCGGTGCGACACACTGTCCAGTGCGCTCTCGAGCCTGACCGCGTCCAGGGTCACTGCAGCGAGCCGGTGGTGCCGACACATGTGGCCCGAAGCGACGAGCGGAGTCCTGGATCACCCGCTCAACCGCCCAACGATGGAGAGACAGAGCGCGCGTAGCGAACCTCGGCGACGGGCACCCCACCCCAACGCGCAGTGACTTTCCTCGCCCCGTCGGGGGCAAAACCGAGAGCGGCGTAGAATCTTCGTGCCCCTGCATTGGCTTCCAACACCCACAGGGTGACTTGCCTGGCCGCCTGTTGCACCGCGACTCCCACCGAGTGTTGCAACAACAAGCGACCCACGCCGCGCCGCTGCACGTCGGGATCGACGTACAGCGCTATCACCTCTGCCGTCGCGGGCGCGGCGTCTTCATCGCGCGAGGTCGTGGTCCAAGAGTAACCAACCACTCCGTCTGCCCCTTCCGCCACGACGATCGTGCTGTGGCGTCTTACCGTCTCACGGACACGTTCGGCGATCACGTCTGCGTCCAGCGCAGCAAGGTAGGCCTCCGAAATGATACCACCGTACGCTCCCCGCCAAGCTCGCACGTTGATGTCGGCGATCTTCCGAGCGTCGTCTGGCGTCGCCGGGCGCACCCGCTGCTCCTGCTCGTTCATGGCCACGAACGGTAGCCTGCCAAGTTGTCGGGCAGGACGCAACGTCGTCCTCGCGACAGCGGGTGCACCTAGGCGACGTTGCTCACCCGCAGTGAGGCGGCTCTGCCGAGGACCCCTTGGAGCCGCTTTATCGAGCTTGCGGTGAGGTGCATCCCGCGCGGCGCAATCAACACCCCGAGCGGGTTGCGAACGTCGTCGGCCAAGACCATGCCTTCGGTGACGTTGTGGATCGACACCATCTGCACGTCGTCGCTGACGACGGTTGCCTGAATGCCGACCAGGTGTTTACTCCAGCCGATGGTCCACGCCTTCTTGAAGCGCGCGAACTTCGCGGACTGGCGCAACGTCTCGAGAGAAGTGATCTCGGGAATGCCCGTCGTGAAGTCATAGTCGGGCAGCGCGTTGCGTTTGAACACGCCACCCAACGTGTTCAGTACCTCTCTGCAGGCATCGGCTAGAACCTCGGTTTCATGCGTCGCAGATCCCAACAACAGGCCAGTCATGGCTACCAGAGCTGGCTCACTGGCGACGAAATGTAGCGTTACTGCGCTGCGCGGCTTCGGCAGAGAGAACTTCAGGCGGCTGACGTAGGTAGGGCCACTCGGGAACGGCTCATCCACGCGCTGACACGCGACGCATAGCGTCTCACCGAGGGCAGCCGTGAGTTGTTCTTCGATGTTCAACCAAGCGCTCAACCCCGAGATGACGGACGGACCTTCCTCCACCTGCAGAGGCGACGCGCGCACGTGACGCATGATGCGTTCGACCGCAGCCAAACGCGCAGTCAGCTCACTAGGGTCGAACGGAAACCGGAGGTATTCGTCAGTGCCCGCTTGGAAGGCTGCGGAGACCTCGCTCGGCCCTCCCGTCCCGAGCACTGCTACGAAGCGATAGGTGGCCTGCTCTCGAATCGCCCTCACTAGCCCCAGCCAAGCAGAATCTCCGCCGGTCGCGTCGACGATCACGAGCTCCGGATCTTCGGCGTGGATCAAACCAAACACGGCGGCAGGTTCGCGCTCCATCAACGGCTGATGGCCGGAAGAGGCGACGCACCGGTTTACGGCGAGGCCGACCGCCACACTCCGAGAGCTGATCACGGCAATCATGGCGGCCCTCCCGCGCGAGCAGAGGGGCGGCTCAGGGCGCGAAGCACCGAGCGAGCCAACGAGTCCGCATCGAACGGCTTGTTGATCCAGGCCAGAGCTCCGGCCGCGCGCGCGTCGCGAACGCTGGAGATCTGCCCCTCACTCGTCAACACAATCGTCGGCACGCGTATTCCGCGTTGCGCCAACTCGGTGAGCAACTCTACACCGCTCATCCGAGGCATGTTGATGTCCGTGATGAGCATGGCGATTGAGCTCGAGTCGAAGAGCCCGAGCGCTTGTTGGCCATCGGAAGCTTCGAGGACGTGCAACCCCGTCTTTGCCAGCGCAGCGATAACCTGACGCCGAACAATACTCGAATCATCGACCACGAGGACAACCGGAATGATGGGTACGTCAGTCAAGTTCTGCCACCTTTCAACGGCGCTGGTTCACACGCCTCTCTTCATGAGGGAACGGGTGACCGAGCCACCGCCTTGAGCCCGCCATATCCTCTCGTTCACAGAGTAAGAACTGGGTGCTTCGCTTGTCAACGCACGCGCACCGTTAAGCCACTGGACAATGGAAGCCATGGTGATTTTCGTTGGCACGCGTTCCGTTTTCGCACGCACTCAGCGGGCAATTGTCAGCTCATCGAGCACCGTGGCATGCAAGAACGTCACACTGACCACGGCGTGCTGCCGAGTTCTGCGCCGCTGCCGTCAGCAACCTTCGCCTAGACCTTACACGATAGCGGCCGTGGCCGTTTGTCTCGACGCACGGATTCGGATCGAGAGGGGCCGGACTGTGCGCCCGAGAACCACATGGGCACCGCTCTGCACTCGAATGGAGCGTCTCCGGAACTCGTCCAGCAACGGTAATCCCGCAGCATGCAGCCCAAGCCAAGCCAGCTCAGCGTAGGTTCACTCAGACGATTCGACGCCTCGGGTTCACTGCATTCGGGAGTCAACAAATCGTTTGACGCAGACACGGCAGCCAACCACCCTGTCGCGGTGGAGGAAATCAGTGACTTCCTTGGGCCGCTCCCCGTCGGGCTCTGTGTCGCGTCCGTCCCGGATGCACGCATCTTGTGGGCGAACGACCAGTTCGAGCGAATCATGGGGTGCGCCCCGATCTCGGACGCGACCGTCGAGTCTGCGCCTGCCGCCTATCGCGTTTACGACCGCGCTGGTAATCCGTACCCGCCGGAACGTTTCCCGTATTCGGTCGTCTTGCGCACTAGGCAGCCTGCACTCGCCGATGACGCGGTCGTCCATCGCGCAGACGGGAAGAAGCTGTTCCTCCGGACCTATGCTCAACCCGTGTTCGACTCTGCGGGCGAGCTTTGCCAAGTCAGCACGGCGTTCGTGGACATCACGCGAGAGGTGCAGGCGGAGCTGGAGCGCGACAGCACCTCGGTTCAGCTCCGGCTGGCGCTCGCGCACGCGCCGATCGTGATCTGGGCAGTCTCGCGCGAAGGGCGTCTCACGGTGGCTCAGGGTGCCGGCTTGCAGAGATTGGAAGCGCAGTTTGGGCCGCTGCTCGGGCGCAACGTCTTGGAGGTGTTCAAGCACGATCCGTCGGGCCTGCAAGCGGTGTTGGAGCGTGTCTTTCGTGGCGAGTCTTTCAAGACGGTGGTTAGCGTCGCCGGGGCGATGTTCGATACGTGGGCGTCCCCCGTCTACGACGCGGGCGGCAACATCGTCGGCGCGAGCGGTGTTTCTCACGACGTTCGGGAGCTGAAACAGCTCCAGTCCGTGGCCATGCAAGCGGATCGGACACGCGCCGTTGGAGTGTTGGCAGCGAGCGTCGCCCACGAGATCAACAACCCGCTCACGTACATGTTACCCTGTTGCGACTATTTGGCTTCGACCATAACGTCACTGTCACGCGAGCTCGAACGCACTCCGGAGTCGATCGCCGGTCGTATCGTGCCGTTTGCGGAGCAGCTCGCCGAGGACCTGTCCATCTTGCGCACCGGACTCCAACGCATCGCCACCATTGCCGGCGAGTTGCGTTCGTTCACCCACTCCGCGGAGTCTCCGCCGGAAGCAGTCGACCCGTCCGCCGTCGTGCGCTCGGTTTTGCAACTGGTGGGAAAGGAAGCGGCCGCACGTGCGCACCTGGTCGTGCAACTCGACGCACGTGGCCTAGTCACCGGGCATCCGTCGAGACTGACGCAAGTCGTGCTGAACCTGCTGACGAATGCCATGCATTCGCTGTCCAAACTGCCCAAGTCCGCGTCGAAGATCACGATCCGGAGCCTCGACGTCGACGAGCATGTGGTGCTCGAAGTGGCGGACTCTGGCGTCGGCATCCCCGAGTCGCGACGCGAACAGATCTTCGAGCCTTTCGTGACCTCGAAGAAGCAGGGCGAAGGCACTGGGCTCGGTTTGTTCGTGTCGCGGAACATCGTCCAGCAATACGGTGGGACGCTCACGGCTCACGCCAGCGACGATGGTGGAGCGCTGTTTCGAGTGAAGTTGCCTCATCATCGAAGAAGCGCATTGACGGAGCCCCCCGCGACGGAGACATCGCCGTTGGCGCCGCGCTCGTCGGTGCTCATCATCGATGACGAACCCGACGTGGGCAAGGCGCTGGTCCGGCGCCTGGTCGCGTGCGGTCACGACGCGGTGTGGTTCCCGAGCGTCGCCGACGCCGTGGCCAACGTTGGGTCGCCCCGTTTCGACGTCATCTTCTGCGACCTGATGATGGCCGAGATCGACGGCTTGCCGTGGCACGAGTACCTCGCGCACGAGTGGCCAAACGTGGCTCAGCGGGTCGTCGTCATGACCGGCGGGGCGTTCTCCCCGTTGGCACGGGAGTTTGCCATCCAAAATGCGGAGCGTTTGGTCGAGAAGCCCTTCGACGTGGTTGCCGAGGTCAATCAGCGCCGTTTGGCGTCCGGCAGCTCCGCGCGGGCCTGACATTGATTGACACGGCACCCGTCAGATATTCAGCCCTGACCGTCTTTTCAGTGGTATGACGGGGCCATGAGTGACGGCAGCGACTGGGATAGGTCTTCGCAGCGAGCGGTGAGCATGCCATTTTGCCCAACCGTGCCTCATGGTTCGAACGGTTCCGGCGCGGCCTTCGGTCTGTCCCAGGGCGACGCCGTCGAGTGGTTGCGGACCTTGGCCCCGGGTTCGGTCGATCTGTTGATCACCGATCCCCCCTACGAGTCGCTCGAGAAACACCGCGCCGTGGGCACCACGACGCGGCTCAAACACAGCAAAGCTTCGAGCAACAACTGGTTTCGGATCTTCCCGAACAGTCGTTTCCCGGAGTTGTTCTCGGAGGTCTATCGAGTTTTGAAGAAGGACAGCCACTTCTATCTCTTTTGCGATCCCGAGACGATGTTCGTGGCCAAGCCCATCGCCGAACAATGCGGTTTCCGGTTTTGGAAGCCTCTCGTGTGGGACAAGCGCAAGATCGGCATGGGCTACCACTACCGGGCACGCTACGAGTTCGTGTTGTTCTTCGAGAAAGGCAAGCGCAAGCTCAACGACCTGGGGGTCCCGGACGTCATCGAGTGTGACCGAATTCGCAACGGTTATCCCACGGAAAAGCCGGTGTTGGTCAACGAGGTGCTGGTGCAGCAAAGCAGCGAGCCCGGCGAGCTGGTCGTCGATCCGTTCATGGGCTCTGGGTCGACCGGCGTCGCCGCCTTGCGGCACGGTCGTAGCTTCTTGGGGTGCGACGTCAGCGAGGACGCGCATGCAACCGCTGCCCCGCGGTTGTCCGCGATCGCCGACCCGGATCAAACGCTGTACGAATCCCGCCGGAATCGCCAGCAACGTTTGGTATAGGCGCACTTGCGGGTGTCGCTTGACCGGAAACGAATACAAGAAGCTGATCGGACGCTACCTGGTGAGCGCCTACGGTCCTCGTGGACTCACCGTCTACGAAGAGGTCCACCTCGGCACCTCCATCATCGGCAAGCAGCGTCGTATCGACTTGTTCGTCTTGGGTCCGGAGGGGCAGGCGCTGTGCGTCGAGTGCAAGTACCAGGACTCGTCCGGAACCGCTGACGAGAAGATTCCCTACGCTTTGAACGACATGGCGTCGCAACGCATACCGGGCGTCATCGTGTATGCAGGGGGTGGCTTCTCGGCGGGAGTGTTGCACCTACTACAGGGTTCTGAGTACGCTGCTTACTGCCTTCCCGACGCGACGATGCAGTCGGTGGGTAGAGGTAGCGGTCCCATGAGCTCCGGTACCTGGCAGCTCGATCACATCGTCGCTCAGACTTTCAAGTTCTGGGACATCATTCTCGGGAAGAAGAAACCGCTCCAGCTTGAAACAGTTCCTGGAAATCTAGACATATCGGTCGCCGCGGTCGTCACCGAGGACGCTGCACCGGTGGTGTTGACCGCCGGCGACAGCTGCGCCCTAGTCACGGATTGAGCACAAATAGCGATACGCCGCGCGATATCGTTATCCTTTCACACACCGTGCTTCCATTCGTCACAGATCCACATTGCCACGCCTTTTGGCGCCGCACTTGTATAAGGGTGTGGGTCACCAGCTCAAACGTGATAATCTGCGATAGCCAGCTCGGATAATCTCAATCAATCTGTCGCCATCCGTCAATCTACTGTCAGTGCAACAACTAAACTGAACACGCGGTCACGGCGGATCACTTCCCGATCAAACCCCTGGCAAGCTTTGGATCGCGTGAAGTAATATCTTCGGAAGCAGCCGGTGGTGCCGTTCAAACCCCAAAGGCGTGCTTTTCAAAGTATGGCGATGACACTCGAGGGTGAAGCATTTCAGAAAGCGTCGCTGCGTGACGACGTTGCCGCATTGTTGCGTGAGCGGCGATTCGAGGACGCACTCTCGACGCTCTACCGCGCCCGAGCCGCGGCTCCGAGTGACACCGAGATCCAAACCGCCATCGACCAGCTGAAGGACTTCATGGTGACGACCTATGCTCGCCAACTCGGCGGCATGGACAAAGTGGCGCCACCAGTTCCGACGGCCGCCCCAAAAACCTCCGCGGGCATGATGGTGGCTCAATACGTGGACGGTCGCTCGACGTTCGGTGACATCGCGCAGGCTTGCCCGCTCGGCCAACTCCGCACGCTGCAAGTCCTGGTCGAACTGTACGCTCGCCGTCCCAACCACACCGATCTCGCTCCCCCAGCCTCGGGCCTTCGAGAACCGATGTCAGCGGCTGCCGACGACGAGGAACCGGATACCCACCGTAGTCCGTCGGTGGTCGCAGCTGCGCCGCGGGGCGGTCATGGGTCGCAGCCTGCTTATGGGTCGCAGGGCGCAAGGTCGTCCTCCGTTAACCCCTCACCTTCGACACTACCTGGCTCACGCGCCCCGCTCGTGAGCAACGAGACGGACCGCGAGTTCAAAGATTGGTTTGCAAAGGGAACAGCAGCATTTATTCAAAACCGCTTCAGTGATGCCGTTGATGCTTTTCAGGAGTGTATGAAGCTACGCCCTGAAGACAAATCGGTTGAAGTCATGTTGCGGCGATCACTCAAGGATCTGCAGGAACAACTCCGATGAGCCTTGCCGTCGTGGCTGAACCCGACGCGCTCGAGCGCGCGCGGTGCATGCGCATACTCGTTCGTCAAACACCGTTCAGTGCATTCGGCGTCGCCACTTGGGATGAGCTCGAGTGCGCACTGGAAGACGAACATCAGGTGGAGTTGGTCGTTTTCAACACCGAGCTCCCCGGGGCTCCGGAAGACGCCATCGCTCGACTGCTGGAGCGAGCACAACGACTGGTGGTGACACCTCGCAACGAGGGCGAGGAACTTCACGACAATCCGCGCGTCTCACGAACGACGCACCCAATCAGCGAAGAAAAGCTGGTTTTGCTAGCGAGATCGACCGGGCGGCTGTCGACCGAAATCCGCATGAACTTCATGCCGGTCGATTTGATTCAAATGATCTGCATGTCCGGCGACTCTCAGGTGCTGATTGTCAGCCAAGATGGAGCGGACACTGGGGTTATCGAAGTAAGGAATGGGGAGGTCTGGACCGCATACGACGGCATGGGAGTTGGGGAAGAGGCTTTCGCTCGCTTGATTCGACCGGAGATGCGTGCCCGCATCAGTCCGAGCAAAGGTACGACCAAAGAGCGTTCGATTTTTTGCGGCTTGCACGAGCTCGTCCTCGAGTCGTCGCGTCGCATCGACGAGGGCCACGTGCTCTCGCCCCCTAAATTAACGATGGCTCAACTCGAAGCCGCCGTTCACGCCCACGAAGCCAACGCTGCTCGCGTCCGGGAACTCAGCTTACTTGCCCGACGGCTGCTAATGGAGCGCAACTACAACGAAGCGGTCAAAACCCTCAGCGACATTGCTGAGCTCGACCCAACTTCCCAACTAGTGCGCGCCAATTTGGACCAACTAAAGAAGCTGGGATATCCCAAATGACAAACACAATCGCATTCGCCAGTCTGAAGGGGGGCGTGGGCAAAACCACCACGGCGCTCAATTGTGCGTTCGCCCTAGCGCGGAGAGGCGCTCGCACCCTACTCGTCGACACCGACCCGCAGGGAGGTATCGGACTGTCCATTCAAGGAATCAACGAACACCCGGGGCTGGCAGGAGCCGTCGCAAGTGGACACGGAACCCTGCCCAGCGTCGTCAAGACGCGCCTACCGGAGCTGCATCTGCTGCCCATCGGTCACGTCGACGCGATGGACTCCGATCGCTTCGTGCACGAAGCCCGCACCTCCGAGGTGTTGCGTCGCGGCCTCGAACATTCCGGCGAAGAGTACGAATACGTCATCTTCGACACCCCAGCAGGGTTGGGCGGGATGACGCGCGTGGTGCTCGAGGTCGTCGACCACGTGATCGCGGTGGCTCAGTGTGAACCTCTAGCGCTACGGTCGCTGCCCCGATTGCTCGAGCTGTTGGCGGGGCTTCGCAGCGAAGGCCACCCCTGTTCGCTGCTGGGCGTAGTGGGCACCATGAGCTCGTTTCGGGACCCGGTAATGCTGGCGTCTCTCGAAGAGCTGTGGGCGCTTTATCGCGATCAGGTGTTCGACACTGCCGTCCCCAAGGACGGCGCATTTTTGGAGGCCAGCCGTGCTGGCGTACCCTTGGGGTTGTTGAGCCGCAGGCCACCCGCCGTGGCTGCGGTGTTCGACAAACTCGTTGGCGAAATCGAAGAACGTCTTGGAATTGGACAAGGAGGGGAGCATGACGAACCGATCCGTCTCGTGGACTGATCCCAACGAAGTTGCGCGGCTGCTAAACGAAGTATCGGCCGTCAGCTACGGTCGAGGTGCTCCCGCTCTTCGCCCGGCACCGAAGCCCCGCGCGCCGGCGCCGCCGCCAGTAACCCGGCCCACACCTGCGCCCGTGGCAGTGCGGCCGTCGACACCACCCGCCGCGCCAAAGCCAATCCCGAAGTTGCAACAAACGTCGGAGAACCCGTCGGATCGACTCGATGCGCTGATCGCATGGAGCCTCGACAACTTCACCTGTAGCGGCGCCTTCGTCGCCGATGACAACGGGCTGACCTTGGCTGCCCACGGTATCTCCGAAGCCCACGTGGCTTTGGTTGGACCGTTGTTCTCCGCGCTGGTCGGGATCCGCACGATTCCGGGCATCGACGGCACCACCGGCGCCTTGTGGATGGGTGCCAACATGATGTCATGGGTGGAGTCGCGAGGTGAACGCGGAAGCTTCTGCTTGGGGCTAGTAGGCCCGGAGCCTCTACCGACTCGTTCACTCGAAGCGCTCAAAGAGGCGCTCGAACTCACCATGCGCGGGCTGTAGTTGTGCTCGCCCGGCTAACCTTCCCCGAACGTTAAGGACCAAACCACCATGATCGATGTAAAAACTCTTGAACTGGCCGTGCAAGACCTCCGCAACGTCCTCCGCGACGGCTTGGTCGCGACGGACATCTGGGACCGTGCGTCTGGCTTGTCCCTCGCCGGCTTCAATCAACAGCCGGTCGCGGTGGCGCTGTTCACGCGGATCACGGGCGAACTCGAAAGCTCGCTGGCTGACTCGCAGTTTCCTCACCTGGCTCGCTACTACTTGATCGACATGGAGGGCAACCACACCGCCATCGTCGTCAACCACGGCAATTTCCTCCAAGGTATGTTGGTCGACAACAAGCGAGCCAACCTCGGCCTCGTGATTTCGGTCGCCATCCCGCGGATGGTCGACGCCGTTCAGAAGGCCAAAGGCACGCGCTGAAGAGACGAACGAAGCGGGGTCACACTGCGCCGACTGGCGCCTCCTTCGGAGGCGCGCGGCCGCCCCCACGTTCAACCCGCGACGAGCCCGAACAGCGACAAGAGCGAAAACAAGCCGAGTCCAAACAGCGCGACAGTGGTCGTCAACAGGGACAAAACGTCAGTATCCTCGTTCGCCAACTCGGCAGGTTCGGGCAGCGAGTAGGATTCCGCGAGGGTCCGTCGAGGCATTTGCATGAGTCCGTCCTAGGCTGGCGCACGGGTATGTCCGTGTAGGTATTACCTTGGACCCACTTGCCACTTATGTAAAGACGTGAGCGCAACTTCAGGCTCCGAACCCTCACGCGAGTTCCGCCGATTGCGCGCAAACGGTACGTTTCTTTCACCGCGAGCCCCAGCGTTCGAGCCCGGCCAGCGGCCACCGCTTGGTGCGCGCCGGTTCAACCGAGGCGAATCGACTCGGCCCATTGCAGAGCCTCCAACCACGCCCTCGTGAGTTGCCGCTGGTCGTCCTCGTCGAGCTCGGGCAGAGACTGCTCACGGGTTACCACGAGCTCCAGCACCTCGCCTTCGGGGCCGGCGAACTCCAAGATGGCGGCCCGAACCTGAGCCGTCAGCGGCAGCTCGTCGAGCAGCACCTCCATCGGGCGGTCGAGGATGGCGTCGAGCAAGCTCAATAGGCCCACGGTGAAAGCCTGCGCGGGGTTCACGAGCGCCCGCGTCTTGGCGACGTTTTCGCAAGTGCGGGCACGTACGAGTGCGGTCGTCAGCAGTTCCCCTGGCTTGTCCTTGCGGGCAGCGAGCAAGACGAGGAGCAGCCACTTGGTAAACTCGTTGAGCCCCAACATGGACACGGCTTGGGAGATGCTCGAAACCTCGCGACGGAAACCGTACGCGCCGGAATTGAGGAACTTGAGCACTGCGACGCTCAGTGAGGCGTCCCGCTTGACCGCGTTCTCGACGGCCGTGAAATCGACGTCCGGGTTCTGCAGAAGCGTCAATACCTGACTGACGACGGCGAAGCTGCTCGGTAACTCGGTACGCTGCAAGCGCTGCGGACGAAACAGAAAGTTACCCTGGAACCCGGTGAAGCCGAGCGACGAACAGAACCGCAGCCTCTCGTTGGTGTCGATGCCGGTCGCGATCGGTTCGACGAAGTAGTGCTTGATGCTCTCGATGATGTCCCGGATCTCCGACTCGCTGCGGAACCGAACGTCAACCTTCACGTAGTCGACGACGTTGAGCAGCTCCAGCCCGACGTTCGTGGGCTCGAACTGGTCGAGCGCCAAGTCGAACCCCAGGTCCTTCCAGGCTCGAAAGGACGATATCATGTTGGGCGCCAGCAACGCGTCTTTGACCTGAAGCGTGACGCGTTGTTTTGGAACCGGTAGCGGTAAACCTCCCGTCAAGGTCCGCGCGCTGGCCGCGATGAACGCTTTGCGTTTACCCACGACTCGCTCGAGGCCAAACTCCGCGAAGGCGCTCAAGATCAGCGCTCCGGTTTGTTCACCTGAGAGCGGCCCTTGGGAGGGCGCGACCTGCCCGAGGCCAGCACGACCCACCAACTGCATGGGGTCCGGTTCCGCATAACGGAGTTCGTAGGCGTAGGCGTCGAGCTTGGAGTCGAAGATGGCCTGGCGACTGAGCGCCGACGCGATCACTGTCGCTTCCGCGGAGGTATGGGGCATCGTCAGAGCAAACGGCCCGGGCCACCCGATTCATAACCAGAAGCATCGGCGCTTCGCGCTCCACGGCTCTGGTTTGCAGGGGCCCTGAGGCGCTTCGCCACTGCGGACAACTTGGTTCCGGGCCCGGGCTGGGCTATCGTCGCGCCATGCACCATCGTCGGTTGGGTTTACGTAACGCCTCTTGGACGCTCGTCACCTCGTCTGCGTTGTTCCTGGCGTGCGGGGGAGGTACGGCTCCGGACGCGCGCGATCCGAGTAGCGTCGAAGAAACTGGCGGTCCGAGCGCGCGGGGCGGCAATGACGCCGATCACTCCCACACTCCGGTAACTCCCGTGGATGACGGCCTGGTCGCGAAACTGGGCCAAGGCGCCACACGGTCCGCGGCGGTCGATGAGCTCGTCAGTCGCTATGCAGCGGCCGCTCGTAATGGCACCCAAACCGAACCCGCACGGACGTTTGCCGAGCAGTATTCCAAACCCGCCAGTGACGCTTACGTCGCAGCAGGCGATGAGCTGACAGACACTCAGCGAGTG
>CBINDO010000133.1:0-20029 GCA_966249405.1 uncultured bacterium
CAGGCGCTCGAGCGACGTTTGGCCGAATACGAGCAGAAGACCGGGCATCAATTTTCGCTGCTGACGGTGCCTTCACTCGAGGGGGAGGACATCGCCGGGTATGCAATCCGCGTGGCGGAGAAGTGGGCGCTCGGCGACAAACAACGCGACGACGGCGCGTTGTTGCTGATCGCGGTGAACGACAAACGAATGCGCATCGAGGTCGGTTACGGGCTCGAACCGAGCATCCCGGACGTGCTCGCGGGGCGCATCATCCGCAACGTGATGGCGCCGCGTTTCCGCGAGAACGACTACGCGGGCGGGATAAACGCCGCGTTCGACGCCATGATGCAAGCCGCCGCCGGTGAAGCGGTGGGGATCCCCGTGCGCAAGCCGAAGTCCGATGATTGGCACGGTTTGGCCTGGCCTTTGTTTTGGTTGGCGTTGTTTTTCGTCATCGGCCTCGCGCGCGGTCGCAAGCGGGGCGGCTTCGTGTTTCTGCCGCCGGTGGGCGGCTTCGGAGGTCATCGGAGCGGGGGGTTTGGCGGCTTCGGTGGGGGGGGGGGCGGTGGTTGCGGCGGCGGAGGCGGTGGCTTCGGCGGCGGCGGCGCTTCGGGCGGCTGGTGATGGCAAGGGAAGCGACGATGAGTGACACGAACATTGGCTCGTTGATGAGCGCCGAAGAGGCCAAACGCGTGAGCTCGGCGATCGAAGCCGTGGAACGCGAGACGTCGGGCGAGATCATGGTGGTGGTGGCCGCGCGCAGTGACCACTACGCCGACGTCCGCGCGTTGCTGGCGCTGGTGCTCGCGGTGGGCGTCGCGTGGGTGGTGTATTGGCTGCTCCCGACGGTGCCGTCGAGCGTGATCTTCGGCGGCCAAGTGCTGCTGTGGCTCGGGTTTTGGACGCTCGGGGGCAGTGGCGTGGTGATTCGAACGCTCGTTCCTGCGGCGCGGTTGGCGCGCGCCGTCGACGCCAAGGCCAAGCAGGTGTTCGTCGAACACGGTCTCACCGAGACGCGCGATCGCAGCGGGGTTTTGATCTTCGTCTCTGAACTCGAACACCGCGTGCAGATCTTGGCCGACCGCGGTATCCACGAAGTGGTGGGTCAGCAGGGGTGGCAGGCCGAGGTCGAGCTCATCTTGCTCGCGATCCGCGGTCGCACGGCGGCTTCCGGGTTGTGTGAAGCCGTGGCCCACATCGGAGCGCGCCTCGTCGAGCGTTTCCCGGCGCGGTCCGACGACACCAACGAGCTCACGAACCACGTGCGTTACGTCGAGTGACGGCGAGGGCCGTCACGATCGAGATGGGCTGGAGCAGCAGCGCGCATAGACCCACCGCTGGGTGGTAGGTGTCCGAGAGTAACCCAACCAGCACGGGGTAAAAGAGATCGATGCCCGAGAACGCTTGGGACGCGGCCGCCACGACGTTCGCCCGCCCGGGCAACAGATCGTAGGCTTGGGCTTGAGCGAGCGGGTAGTGGGTGGCGATCAACGCGCCGAGCAGCGCGGCGAAGCACCACGCAACGCCGTGGTGCGCGACGGCTTGTAGAGCCTCTCCGTAGAGTGAGGCGCCGTGTGTGAACGCGCCCTGTATAGAAGCGCCCTGTGTGAACGCGTCGTGTGTGGACGCGCCGTGGTTAGCCGCTGGGGGGAACGAAGGGGTGGCGGCATCTCGGAGGATGAGCAGCCACAGGCCGAACACGAGCGGAGTCGCGGCAGAGCTCCACGCCAGCAAGCGCCGCGGTGAGTGGCGCGTGAGCAGTCGCCGTTGGAGCAGCAGCCCCAAAGCGCCGCCGACGCCCATGGCGATGAGCTGCGCGCTGACCACCGGGGTCGACGCAGTCACGCCGAGGTCGTGAGCGAGGTGCACGCCGATTTGGGACGCGAACAACTCGTCGAGCAAGCTGCACGACGCGGTCGCGAGCAGCCACCACAAAAGCGCGCGCTGACGGATCACGAGCCGCAGCGCTTGCCACAACGAGGGCTCGTCGGCGTCCGGAGCGCCAACGGGACGCGCCTCGTCGCGGTCGATGTCGTCGCGGTCGATGTCGTTACCGGCGCCGAGGACGCCCGGGGGCGGGGTCGCGGCCGTGAACAGCAGCACGGTCACGCCCACGAGCGCGAACGTCCAACGCCACGAGAGGCCTCCTGCGTCGAGCGCCCAAAACAGCAGCGGCGTGCCGAGGTCACCGAGCGTGCCCGCGAGCGTCCAATCGGTCATGCTCTCGGCGCGTTCATCCGAGTCGTCGACGAGTAGGATTTGGGCAACTCCGCAAGCTAGACCGCTGCTCGGGAAATAAAGCGCGACCGCTAACCCGAGCAGCGCCGCCGACGGCGCCAGCGCGCCCAGCACCAGCGAGGCGCCCATGCCAAACAGCCCGATCTGGAGCGAACGCTGGTAGCCCCAGTGTTCAGAGCGGAGAAGCAGGTACGGCTCGACGACGAGCGCGAACACCTGTGGCACGAAAAACGTCCACACGTTGAGCGCCGCGCTTCCGACCGCGAGCGCACCCTGAACGGCAAAAGCGCTCGCGTAGGGCACCCCCGACGCGAACTCGTCCGCGAACTCGACGCCCACCAGGAACAGGCCCGGGTAGCGAAGCGCTCGCAAGACCCGGACGAAGAACGCTAAGGCTCAGATTCGTTCGGTGAAGCGGTTGGCCATCGCGGAAAGTCTTGGGCGACAACGCCAGGACGTCAAGGGGCGCGCCGCGTCGAGGGTCACCGTGGCCGTCAGTCGGCGGTCGACTTGAACTATTTCGGCCTCGGGACGGACGCAGGGCGATAGGGTGTACGCCATGGTTCCGGTTTTCGAGCGATGGGCTTGGCTGCGTCGGAGGATGTCTACGTTGGGTCGCCACGAACTCGAACTGCTGGCGGCCCTCGGGATTTTAGCGGCGGGTGGATGGGTGTTCATCGCCGTCGCGCAGGAGGTAGCCGGCGGCGAGGCGCGTGAGTTGGATCGCCAACTCTTGCTCGCCCTGCGCAACCCCAACGACCTTCGCGACCCGATCGGGCCGGTGTGGGTGGAAGAGGCGATGCGAGACCTCACGGCGCTGGGCGGCTCACCACTGCTCACCTTGTTCTCGGTCGCGGTCGTGACTCACCTCGCGTTGCGCGGGAGGCCGCGTGCCGCATCGTTCGTGGCGCTCAGCGCGGCGGGCGGTGCGCTCGTCTCGCTCCTGCTCAAACACCTATTCGACCGTCCGCGCCCCGACCTCGTGCCTCAGCTATCCGCCGTGATGACCAGCAGCTTTCCGAGTGGGCACTCGATGGGCTCGGCCGCGATCTACCTCACGTTGAGCGGGCTGCTCGCGCGCTTCGAACCCAGCATATGGCTCAAGACCCATGTCTTGCTTTGGGGGGTTGGGTTTACGGTGCTGGTCGGCGTCAGCCGCGTGTACCTGGGCGTGCATTGGCCAACCGACGTCCTCGCGGGATGGTCGGCGGGGGCTACTTGGGCTGCGTTGTGTTGGTTCGTGGCTCGCATGCTGCAGCGCCGTGGACGCGTCGAAGCCCACGACGCTGCAGAGCCCCGAGCTCGCGACTAGAAACGTCGCGAGTGTTCCCCGAGACTGCCTCGTCTCGGCGTGCTCCTGGCCAGCTCAGAACTTCTCTTCGGGTTGCGGCAGGTCGCTCGTGGCGCGGACGTATTTGACGATTTCGTCGATCAACTTGCCGTCGAGTTGTTCGCACTTCTTGGTGACCGCGCCCATGGTCGCGCCCTTGCATTCCTTTTGACGCGCGCGAAACGCCTCGGCCACGCTCTCTTTGCGGCGCACGGCGTCGCGCATCGTCTCACCCATCCAGCGCCACTCGACGCGTGATGCCTTGGGTTTCGGCGGCGCGCTCGTGGTGACCTCGCCGCCGTCCAGACTCACGCAGCTACCGTTCCAGCGTAACGCGTCGTAGCTGCCGCTGCTGTCGCCGACTTGAATGCCGTCTTTGCTGGCCTTTCGGCTGCGGAGCACGAGGACTTCTTCGTCGAACTCGAGGAAACCTTCGATCGACGCGCCGCCCGAGGCGTTCACCGCCTCCGTCCTCCCGCGCAGGTAGAGCCGTTGCCACGGCGTGCCTTGGCGAAACATGTAGAGCGCGACGTCTTGATGGACGTCCTGGCACAACTTGGACACGAAGGCCGGGTCGGGGACGCAGTCGTCCTTGCCCGGGGCGCAAGTGTCCGGCACACCTTTGGGGGCGGGTGGAGCTTCGGCCTGCGCGGGCTCGGGTTCGGCCTCCGCTGGCGCCTCGGAGTTAACGGTCTCGGCTGGCGGTGGTTCGGGGCTCTCGGCCTCCGGGGTGTTGCCCCCACACGCGACGAACAACGAGCCAACAACCACCGCGAGCCATCGATACTGCATGGGGGCGTACAAGAGTCGAGAACGCGCCGTGCGTCAAGCCGCCACTCGGGGACGGAGCCGCGCGCCGAAATGTGTGCGTGTGGTTGCGGAGGCGCTGGCTTGTCGTGCGGCTGTGATAGGAAGCCCGCATGGTAGTCGTGTATCCAGAGCTCGAAGCGTTGGTCGTCGTGGACGCGACCGGGCCCAAAGATCGCTTGAACGCGGAAGTTTGGCGCCACGCGGGACTCGCCTCGCGGCGCGGGCTCGCGCTGGTGGTCGAGGTGTACGCGCGATCGGTGCTCGCCAGCCGGCGCCTGACCGAGTGGTGGAAGAGCGGCAACACGTTGATGCAAGACACGCTCTCGGGAGTTTACCTGCTGCGCGTCGACCTGCAGACATTTGGTCCGGAGGCGGTGCTCAAGTTGACCCCGTACGCGGTCGTGGGCGCGCCGCTGTTCGTCGGCTGGAACCCCATCGGCCAAGTGTGCAGCCGCAGTCAGTTCGAGGAGTTGACGCCGGAGGCGATGGCGTTGCCGCTGAGCGCGTTCGTCGAAGACGTGCTCGCCGGGAGACCCCACAGCCTGAACCCGACTCCCAGCCTGGGCAGCGCCGAACGCACCCGCGAAGCGGCCGCGCTCCGGCGCGTCGGGCAAGCGCTCGCCAAGGCCGCGCCGCGCCGCGTGGAGGGTGAGACGGCGAGTGCAACGACGGTCGCTACGACCGAAGAGGCGAGCGAGACGGCGGTCGACGCAGTGAACGTGGAGCCCGCGGCGAGCGCGACGGCAATCGACGAAGTGGCGGCGCAGGCGCCGACCGTGACGCCAGGTGACGGCCCCGTCGTGGTCGCGACGGACCCCGAGGTTGCTGCGCCCGAACCGTCGCCGCCGGCGCTGGAAGATGTTGTCTCACCGCTCGATCGGCTGCTCGCCAACGCGCGTTCTCGGTTCGGCGCGCTCGAAGATCGCGTGGGAGTCCCGTTGCGGCTACAAGTGGACGATCTGCGCGCCATCGACCGCTGGCAAGAGTCTCTCGCCGACGAACGACGGCTCGCGTTCGCGCGCGAGTTCGGCGCGGTGCTCGCGATCTACGTCGGCGATACCATCATCCGCCGAGTGCGCGCCGATTGGGTGTGGGAGGGCGAAAACACCAGCGAGAGCTCGAAACTCGCGTTGGTGGGTGAAGTGCTGGGCCAACCGCTCCGCACGCAGCCGCTCGAATGGGTGGTCGAGACGCTCAGCGACGAGGCGCGCAGTTTGTACGGTCAAGCGCTCGCGTGGTGCCGCGTCGTTTGAGAGGTGAGTGAACGCGGTGTGGAACGGGTTAGTGTGCGTCGCGCAGCCGCCGAGCTACAGCGACGAGGACGACGACACTCGCTAGCTGCGCGACCACCGACAACACGACCAACGACGTCAAGGAGCGCTCGTAGAGCCACCCCATCGCGCTGCTCCCCAGCCACCAGGCCAGGCCGAATAGTGCAAAGAAGTTACCATAGGCGCGAGCCCGTTCGTGTTTGGGCACGAGCTCTGCGATCGCAGCTTTGAAGATCGAGTCTTGCGCGCCCATGCTGAGCCCCCAACACGCCGCTCCCACCAGAAACGGCAGCGGCGCCGCCGAGAGGAACACGAGCGGGGCAAAGGCTGCCCCAATCAACGTGGTGCCTGCCAGCACCACGAGACCGAAGCGATCGAACAACGCGCCGAACAGGAGCGCGCCGAGCGCGTCGAGCCCCATCACGCCCGCGTACACGAGCGGCACCTCGGCTGGTCCGAGCAGGCCGATGCGGCTCGCGTGGAAAGCCACCATCGCCCAATCGGCAAAACCCAACGCCAGCAGCACGACCGCCGCGATGTACCACCGAAACAAGCGGTGGGCTCGTGGACGCGCCGTCGCCGACGCACCCTCGAGGCTTTCCGGATTCGGAAACGTGGCGCGCGCTCGCAACACGAGCGCCAGGTTGAACACCACCGGCAACAGGAGAACGGCGAACGCGACCCGGTATTGCGTCGACACGGGTTCGGCGCGGGTGAGCCAAATCGCCGCCGCGGTCAGCAGGGGTCCGGTGACCGCGCCCACTTGATCGAGCGCCTCTTCGAGCCCAAAGCTCTTGCCAGCGCCGGCTTGCGTCGCGGCGTAAGACACCAAGGTCGACCGCGCCGGGCTGCGCACCGCTTTGCCGACGCGCTCGAGCAGCAACAAACCGACCGCCGCTTGCCAGCTGCCCACGAGCGCGAGCCCGGGCACGGCTATCAGGTTGATCCCGTAACCTGCGATCACCAGCGGCCAATACGCGCGCGTGCGATCGGCGAGCCGTCCGGTGACCAGCCTTAGCCCATAACCCAGAAACTCGCCGAGGCCCGCGGCGAAACCGACCGCGGTAGCGCTCGCCCCCAACAACGCGAGATACGGCCCAACGAGCCCACGTGCACCTTCGTACGTCATGTCGCCGAACAACGCGACGACGCCCATGAGCACGATGAAGGCGCGCGCCGTCCGCGGCGTCGCGTTGGCGCCGGGTGGCGGGGAGTCGGGGGCAACTTTGGACATCGCGCAGCCGCGGTTATACTCCTGTGCTGGGGCGAAAACGTCGGCGTTCTCTCGAACAATGTGCCGAGCGAGGCTCGACCCCGCACCCGTCGCGCACTATCTTCGCCTCCATGACTCGCTCTGCCTCTGGTTACGACCTCACGCCGCCGACCCCGAGTGAACGCGCCGAACTCGAGGCCAAGCTCACGCCGGAGCAACGTCGCATCTTGCTGGCCTCCGGCACCGAGCGGCCGTTTTGCGGCGGGCTCCTGAACAACAAGGAGTCGGGCACCTACCACTGCGGGTTGTGCAACCTGCCGTTGTTTCACTCGAAGGCCAAGTTCGAGTCGGGCTCGGGTTGGCCGAGCTTCTTCGAGACCTTCGACAAGGACCACGTGCGGGAGATCGCCGACAACAGCCACGGCATGCGCCGCGTCGAGATCCGGTGCGCCAAGTGCAACAGCCACCTGGGCCACGTGTTCCCCGACGGCCCACGTCCCACCGGGTTACGTTATTGCCTCAACTCCGAGGCGCTCACGTTTGCGGCGGCCAGCTGACGATGCGCGTCCGATTCGAAGCCCAGGGCGCGCGTGGTGAAGTGGCGCACCGTGCCGTGATCTTCGACTGCGACGGCACCTTGGTCGACAGCGAGCGGATCGGCGTCGAGGTGTTGCTCGAGGTCGGCTTGGCTCACGGCGCAAACTACGTGCTCACCCCCGAGTTCGTCGACCAGATGGAGGAGGAGCAACGCGGCTTGCCGATGCAGGAGTGCCTACGCGTCGTGGAGCGGCGCGGCAACTTCGTTTACCCAGCGGACATCGAGCCGCTGATCCGCGCTCACACCGCGACGGCGTTTCGGCAGCGCCTGAAGCCGATCAGCGGCGCGCTCGACTTCGTGCGCGAGTTGTCGGTGCCGTTTTGCGTGGCTTCGAGCGGACCGCGCGCCAAGATCGAGCTCAGTCTCGGGCTGACCGGCTTGTTGCCCCACTTCGAGGGGCGGATCTTCAGCTCGTACGAGCTCGGCTCGTGGAAACCCGAGCCCGATCTGTTCTTGCACGCGGCGCGTGCGCTCGGCATCGAGGCCCACGACTGCGCCGTCATCGAAGACAGCCAACCCGGCGTCGATGCCGGAGTTGCCGCCGGCATGTTCGTCTATGCGCTCCGCGATCCACGCCTGCGTCTGCCGTCGGGAGCGCGCGGTCTGCACGTCGCGGGTTACTCCGAGCTGCGACAGCTCCTCGTCGAGTGAGCTGCGGGTTTGGGGGTTGGGCCCAGCACCTCCGCGGCTTCGGCCGGCTCCTTTCAGGCCCGCCCACCACTTGGGCGCGCCGCCCGTTCACCTGTGAGTTCAACCGCGAAGGTTCAACCCTGAAAGTCGACGGAGACGGCGCCCTTGGAGTGCTGCTTGATGAAGCTCGCCACCTCTTGATGGATCGGGTGAACTTGGTAGGCCTCGAGCCCCGCCATGTCGTCGAAGCGGGTGATCAGCGCGACGTCGTAGGAGCGCGGCGAACGCAACACGTCCACGCCAGCCTCGATGGCGCGCAGGCTAGGCACGCGTCCGGCCATCGACAGCAGCAACGTCTTGACCTGCTCGGCGATCTGCAGGTCCTCGAACTTGAAACACACGACGTGGGTCAACATGGCCGCGAGTATAGCGGCAGGGAGCGCATCCCGAGTCACAAAAGCTCAGAGTTGGTCGGCAGCTTCGGCGCGTTGGAGACGGCGGCTCGCGTTCGCGAGTTTGTCGCGCGCTCGAGCGAACTTGGGTTCGTTCCAGAAGGGCAAACAGCCGTTGCAGCCCAGGCCGCAGCAGCCTTCGGCGCCGAGGCGCGGCGGGGGACGGAGCTGTTTTGGGCGCGGGTTCGGAGACAGCAGCGCTTCGGCCGGCAACAGCCCGAGCTCGACTTGTTGTGCGGCGCGCATCGCGGCGAGGTGTTGCGTGTCGTCGGCGCTGAGCACCATGCGTTTACGCGCGACGCTGCCGACGGGCAGGGCGCGCCGCAACGACGCCGGATCTTCGGCGTGGAAGTGGCTGAGGGGTATGCGGATGGCCTGGCCTTGGCCGGCCGAGACCTTGCTCTTGGTCTCACCCGTCGCCGCGTCGATGTATTGGTAGACGCGCAGGCGAATACACGGCAGTTCACTCGTGCCGTCCGCGTTGGCCGCTGGCGCGAGCGACCGCGACGCGCCGGGCGCCGGCAGAAACTCGAGCACGTCGCCTTCACTCAAGCGATTGCGCACCTCCAAGACCAACGCGTCGTGTTCCCACGAGCGTACGAAGCCCGCAAACTCGAAGTCGGAGAGCGACTGCCCTCCGTCGTAATCGTGAGACAAGTTGGTGAGACGGCCGTCGTGGAAACCAAGCGTGTGGCCGCGCGCCTTGACCGTCTGGAGCTCGGCCATGTACGGCTCCGGATCCCAGTTCTCGGGGTCGGCGTAATAGGCGTCGATCGCGGCGCGGTACGCGCGCGCGACGACGGCGACGTAGTATTCGTTCTTGTTGCGCCCTTCGACCTTGAGCGAATCGATGCCGAGCCTCAGGTAGTCGTCGAGCTTCGGCATCAGGCACAGGTCGCGGGCGTTGAGGATGTACGAGCCGCGGTCGTCTTCTTCGATGGCGTAGAGCTCACCGCGACGGAACTCTTCCTCGAGGAAGAACTGGAACTCGCTCTTGTTCTGGTCGTTGATCTCGATGACGCCTTCGGCGCCGTCCGGCGTCTTGACCCGCAGGTTGTATTTCCAACGGCAGCTGTGCGCGCAGCTACCCTGGTTCGAACCGCGTTCGGCCATGTAGTTCGAGAGCAAGCAGCGGCCCGAGTACGTCATGCAGATCGCGCCGTGGACGAAGGTCTCGAGCTTGATGTCCGGGCAGCGCTCGCGGATCTCGGTGAGTTCGGCGAAGCTCACTTCGCGCGCCATCACGCACAACGCAGCGCCCTGGCGTTTCCAATAATCGACCGTGAGCCACGAGCTGATGTTGGCTTGGGTCGAGAGGTGACGTTCGAGCTCCGGAGCTTCGTCTTTGAGGTACTGGAATACCCCGGGATCGGCGACGATCACGCCGTCGGGCTTCAGATCGCGGAGCGCCTCGATGAAGCGCGGCAACTTCTCGATGTCCTTGTTGTGAGTAAACAAGTTGAGCGTCAGGTAGATGCGCTTGCCGGCGGCGTGGGTGAGACGAATGCCCTCCTGCAAGTCCTCGAGCGGGAAGTCCGAGTGGGTGCGCAGGGAAAGGTCCGGCGTGCCCGCATAAACGGCGTCCGCGCCGTAGAGCAGCGCTGTTTTCAGGCGGCTCAGGTTGCCGGCGGGCATCAAGAGTTCGGCGCGGTGACGGGGGTTGGCGCGGGTTTGAGCGGACATGAGCGCGCCTCTAGCACAACGCCGCGGCACGGGGATGCCAACTTCCGCTCGCCTCGGGCTCGTGCCGGGCCAACCCAACGAAAACGGAGCACGCTGTAGCTACCGCTGCCGTCACAGTGGAGTGGCCGCGCGTGGCGAGCCCCGCGTGGGCAAGTCGTGGAGGTGCGTGCGTGCTCGAACGCCACGCACGTGGCGCCAGCGTTTTGTGCGGTCTACGCAGGGCGGCTCGTGTTAAGGGCGCTGCGTCTTGGACGAGATCACCAAATATGACGCCGCGTTGGCGCTCATCGACGGGCGCGGTCTCGAGGCGTTCGGCGGCGAGCCGCTCGCGGCGGCGTTGCTCGACGCGGCGCGAGCCAAAGCGGAAAAGCAGGTCCTCGGTGACGGACCGCGCTGGCTGGCGGCCGCCGCGACGCTGGAACGTCTCGGCGCCGACGCCAGGGTAGAGGGCGCGCCGGCGGCTTCAGACGACGAGATCTCTGTGAAGGAGCGCCGCGCGCCGCGCCTGGGGCCGGCGGCAACCGCCGTCGAACACGACCCGGACGCACGAGCGCGAGCGGCGGTCGTGAAGGCTCGGCTGCTCGAGCTCTCGCCGTGGCGCAAAGGGCCGTTCGAGGTGTTGGGCGTCACCGTCGACGCCGAGTGGCGGTGTGACAAGAAGTGGGCGCGAGTGATGAACGCCGTGAACGTCGCCGGCAAGACCGTGCTCGACGTCGGGTGCGGCAATGGTTATTACCTGCTGCGCGCGCTCGGCGCCGGAGCGAGGGCCGCGCTCGGTATCGACCCGACGTGGCTCTACGTCGCGCAGTTCGGCGCCTTGCGCCGCGTCGAAAACCCGCTCGGAGTCGCCGCGCCGCCGCTGCCCGCGTGGGTGCTCCCGCTCGGGCTCGAAGACTTGCCCGCGGCGCCACTGCCGGCCGCCGACGTCGTGTTTTCGATGGGGGTTCTGTATCACCGCAAGAGCCCGCTCGAACACCTCGAAGCGCTGCGCGAAGTGGTCAAACCCGGTGGGACACTCGTGCTCGAGACGTTGGTCGTGCCCGGCGACGAGCGCACGGTGTTGGTGCCGCGCGACCGCTACGCGGCGATGCGCAACGTGTGGATGCTGCCGAGCGTGGAGGCGGCTGCGGCTTGGTTACGGCGCACTGGCTACGCCGACGTCCGCGTCGCGGACGTGACGGCGACGTCGACCGAGGAACAACGGGCGACCGAGTTCATGGCGTCGGCGTCCTTGGCGCAGTTCTTGGACCCCGCCGATCCGGGGCTCACGGTCGAGGGTTACCCTGCGCCCACGCGAGCGATCTTGGTCGCGCGCCGGCCGTGAGATCCCGTCGTGAGACGGGGGCTGCCGTGCCGCACAGCCGACGGGAACTGGCACCTCGGGCGCGCGAGCGCGCCCGCGTGGGGGACCGTCACGCGGGCTGCGTTGGGTGCAGTTCGCGAACGGCCGCCGGCACCCAGTGACGCAGGCGGCCTGATAACGACGACCGCGGAGACACGCAGCCGCCGTCGCTGCGCGTCTCAGCTGTACACCTTAGCTGTACACCTCAGCTGTACAGTTTAGTTGTAGAGTGCCTCGACGAGGTGGCCGTAACGTTTTACGACTTCCTTGCGCTTGACGCTCATCTTGGGCGTCAAGAGGCCGTTGGCTTGCGAGAAGTCCTCTTCCAATACGACGATCTTCTTCGGCTTTTCGTAGCTCTTGAAGCTCTCGCTGTACTTTTGGATCTCGGCCATCAGCAACTTGCGCACGGCCTCGTTCTGGCTGACGTTGGCGATCGACGTGCCCGTCTCCTCCGACCAGCGTTTGAGGTTCTCGAGTGACGGGCACACGATGGCCACGTTGTAGGCCTTGTTCGCGCCGCACAACACCACGTTGGAGATGTACGGTGAGACTTTGAGCTCCTCCTCGAGCGCCGCGGGCGCGACGTATTTGCCGTTCTCGAGCTTGTAGAGCTCCTTGATGCGGCCCGTGATGTAGAGGTAACCGTCGGCGTCTAGTTTGCCCAGATCGCCGGTGCGGAAGCCGCCGTCGGGCATGATCGCTGCCGCCGTGTCCTCCGGGCGCCCGTGGTAGCCGCGCATCACGCACGGACCGTAGACGACGATCTCACCTTCGCCGGGTTCATCGCTCTTGGTGGTGTCGATCGTGACTTTGACGCCGGGGATCGTGGGGCCCACGCTGCCGATCTTGCGGTGGCCGGGGTAGTTGACGGCCACGACGGGGCTCGTCTCGGACAAGCCGTACCCCTCGTAGACCATGATGCCGAGCGCGTCGATGAACTCGGCGACGTCCTTGTTGAGGGCCGCGCTGCCGCTGATCACGAGCTTGAGGCGGCCGCCGAAACGGCCCCGCACCTTCGAGAAGATCAGCCGCTCACACGCCGCGGCGGCGACGGCCTCGAGCAGCCCCACGGGTTTGCCCTCGCGGCGCTTCTTGGCGACCGAGAGGCCAACCTTGAAGAGCGACTGGATGGGTTTGGGTTTCTCCGACATCTGACGGTTCACGCCCTCGTAGATGCGGTTGAAGATGCGTGGGACGGCGATCAGGATGGTGGGACGCACCTCCGCCAAGTTCGAGACGATCGACGTGATGTCGTCGTTGAGGGCGAGCGCGTGACCGTCTTGCACTAGGAAAAACAGCTCGGCGGTTTGGCCGAACGCGTGTGCCCACGGCAAAAACGCCAGCGAGCGCTCTTCGTTGAGCGAGAACAACTTGGAGAACGAACCGGAGTTGCTCGTGATGTTGTGGTGCGTGAGCTCGACGCCTTTCGGGTCGCCGGTAGTGCCAGAGGTGTACACTAGGTTGGCGAGGTCCGAGCCCTTCGGTCGCTGTACGGGCACGGGCGCGGCGCGTCCCGATGCCAGCAGCTGCTCGTAGCTGTCGGGGTGCGAGGCCGGCAGCGCGAGGCCGATCACGCGTTCGAGCTGCGGGAGCTGGGGCTTGAGCGCCGAGACCTTGTCGTAGATCTCCGCCGTCGCGGCGAACACCAACTTGGACTGGCTGTCGTTCAAGATGAAACGCCATTCCTCGGGCAGCTGGGCCGTGTACATCGAGACGAAGGTGGCCTGGCGCCCATAGGTGGCGAACGCCGCCGTGGCCCATTCGACGCAGTTGTCGGCGATGATGGCGACGCGGTCGCCCTGGCCGACCCCCAACTTCGCGAGGCCCGCGCGGCATTGGTCGACGAGGGCGCCGAAGTCACCGTAGGTCACCCACTGCCAGGTACCGTGTTTTTTGGTACCGAAGACGTCGCGGTCCTGGTATTTCCGGCAGCTCCCTTCAATCAAGTCAACTAGGGTCTCGTACACTCGGCTCTCCTTCGCGGCTGCTGAACCATCCGCGGCTGCAACACTGCAATCAGCAGTACAGTAGTGACACCCCCCAGGGTGGTCAACGAAGTCAAAAGGGGGGAGGCGCGAAAGTGGACCGCTCGAAAGAAGGCCCGGTTGCACGGACAAGCCCACCGCGGTGGCACATTCTACTCCCTATGCCTACGTACAGCGTCGTCACCTTCGGTTGCCAAATGAACATGCACGACTCCGAGCGCATGGCGGAGGTGCTCAGCGCGGCGGGTTATGTTGCGGAGGCGAACCCCGAGGTCGCGGACGTGGTCCTGCTCAACACCTGCAGCGTGCGGGAAAAAGCCGAGCAGAAGTTGCGCAGCGAGGTGGGCCGTTTGGGCGTGCTCAAACGCAAGCGACCCGAACTGGTGATCGGCGTCGCCGGCTGCGTGGCGCAGCAAGAGGGGGAGCGCCTGGTCAAGAGCTTGCCGCAGATCGACCTCGTGATCGGCCCCGACAACATCGCCGAGTTGCCGACGTTGCTGGCCGCGACGCAAACCGGGGCGCCGCCGCAGGTG
This sequence comes from uncultured bacterium, assembly GCA_966249405.1. Lineage (GTDB taxonomy): Bacteria > Myxococcota_A > Polyangia > Polyangiales > Polyangiaceae > SZUA-265. The sequence goes on from CBINDO010000133.1 coordinate 14,071, forward strand.
CGCACCGTGTTCGACTACGACACGCCGCAGTTCTTGGCCGCCAACCCGAGCCTCGGCAAAGTCGCCGGCCAACGCAAAGCCGGCAACCCGTGTGCGTTCGTGACGACCATGAAAGGATGTGACGAACGCTGCACGTTCTGCATCGTGCCGTACACCCGCGGCAGCGAGCGTTATCGGCCGTCCGGCGAGGTCATCGACGAGATCGCACGGCTCGTCGACAGCGGCGTGCGCGAGGTCACGCTGCTGGGACAAACCGTGGACAGCTACCGCGATCCGAGCGAGCGGCTGGCGCCGGCCAAGTGGGCGGGTGACGGCATCCGCCGTTGGGGGCGCCGTAGCTTGCGGCCCGAGGACGAGACCGAGTTCCCGGCGTTGCTCCGTGCCATCGCGACGGCCGTCCCCGGCCTGCAGCGCCTGCGGTACACGAGCCCGCACCCGCGCCACCTCACGCCGGCGCTGGTGGCGGCTCACGAAGAGCTCGAGATCCTCGCCAAACACGTTCACATGCCGGTGCAGTCCGGCTCCGACGCGGTGCTCAAGCGCATGGGGCGTCGCTATAGCCGCGCCGAATATCTGGAGCGGCTCGGCCTGCTACGCGAGACGGTGCCCGGCTTGACGTTGTCCTCGGACGTCATCGTCGGCTTCCCCGGTGAGACGGACGAGCAGTTCGAAGAAACGTTGAGCTTGGTGCGAGAGGTCGGCTTCGTCGGGATCTTCGGCTTCAAATATTCGCCTCGCCCTTACACGCCGGCGCTCAATTTGGGCGACGACGTGTCCGAAGACGAGAAGGGCCGGCGGCTCGCCGCGCTGCTCGATCTCTCCGAGGAAATTCGAAGCCGGCACCTGGCGAGTTTGGTTGGAGCCGAGTGCAAGGTGCTCGTCGAGGGGACGAGCAAGTCGGGCGCCTACACGGGCCGTACGGAACGCAACGAGATCGTCCACTTCGGGTGCCAAGACGACCCCACTGGCGAGCTGTTGACACTGCGAGTGGAACGGGCTTTGCGGCACTCCCTCGTCGGGCGCGTCCTGGACGAAAACCGCGCCGTCGACTTCGACGTGGCTCGCGAACAGTCCGCGGCCGCGAGCTGCGGCTCCGACCACGACGCGCACGCGAGCGCCCACGCAGCCGCCGAGCGGACGCGCCCAGCGCCGGGGGGCCGTGTGTTGCTCCCCGTCCTCGGTTGATCCGAAGGTGGATCGAACGTTGGCAAGTGCCGGTTTTGGGGCTAGGTAGCGATCATGTTGCGCGGCTTCGACACCCACAGCCCGATCGTGCACCCCGACGCGTTCATCGCCGCGACGGCGAGTGTGCTCGGGGACGTCGAGATCGACGCGGACGCCAGCATCTGGTTCGGGGCGGTGTTGCGGGGAGACATGGGCAAGATCCGCGTCGGCGCGCGTTCGAACATTCAGGACAACGCGACCGTGCACATGACGCACGACGTTTCGGACGCGATTATCGGCTGTGACGTGATCGTCGGCCACAACGCCGTCATCCACGGCGCGATCGTCGAAGACGAGGCGCTGATCGGGATGGGCTCGATCGTGATGGACAACGCGCGCGTGAGCAAAGGTGCCTGGGTCGCGGCGGGGACGCTCGTGCCGCCGCGCACCGTGATCCCGCCGGGGACCTTGTACATGGCCGGCGGCGTCAAACGCAAAGTGCGCGATGAGGAACACGCGTGGCTCAAAGACGCGGTGCTGCGTTACGTCGAACTCGGCCGACGGCACCGCGCGAACGGCGGGTGAACCAAGCGGCGATTGGCGCCCAACGGGCGAAAGGTCAACCGCCGCCGACGAAGTGGACGATCTCGACCGTGTCGCCGTCGCACAGCGACGTGGTCTCGTGTTCGGCGCGCGGCACCACCTCCAAGTTGCGTTCGACCGCGACGGGGCCGTCGGTCAAACCCAGGTGCACGATCAATTCGCGGACGCTGAGAGGGCTCTGAAAGTTCATGTTTTCGCCGTTGACGCGCACGTTCATGACCGCTCTCCAATCGTCGACTTGGGCCAGGGTGTCAAGGGGGCCCACGCGACGCAGGGGCAAGTTGCAGGGGCCAATGAACTCCGGTGGGTTTCGGACGGTGTTTCGCGGCGACCGCCGTTTCGCGCGACCGTCGGGAGCTCGCTGGCGACACTCCCTATAGGTCGCGCCCGCGGCCGCGCAATACACGGGCCGATATCGCCGATAGCCAGGTCAGGGGTAACACGCCGCAGAGCGCCGTTTGGACACGATTAACGGCGCCGGGTACACAGCTGAACCTGCGCTCCGCGTAGGCCGTGAGCGCGACCTCGACCACACGTTCGGCGGTGAGGGCGGCCGGGTTCTTCAGATCCAACGGGGCGTAACCCGCGCGCTGTTGGAACTCGGTCGGCACTGGGCCGGGGCACAATGCCATCACGTGCACGCCGGTCCCCCGCAGCTCCTCGTTCAGGGCTGCGCTGAGGCTCAGCACGTACGCCTTGGTGGCACCGTAGATCGCCATCAACGGGGTGGGCACGAACGCCGACACGGAGGCGACGTTGATGACGCCGCCGCGCCCATTTGCGACCATGGCGGGCAGCAAGGCGTGGGTGAGTTCGGCCAACGCCACGCAGTTGAGCTGGGTCATCGAGGCGATGTGCTCGTGCGGCTGACGGTGGAAGCGCCCCGCCGAGCCAAAGCCCGCGTTGTTGATCAATACGTCGACGCCGACGCCGTCGCGCGTCAGCTGCGCGTGCAGTTCGGCGGCTGCACCGGGCCGCTCCAAGTCGCAGGCCAGTGCGCGAACTTGGACCCCATGCCGCTCCCTCAGTGTCGTCGCGAGGGCGTCGAGTCGTTGCTCGTTGCGTGCGCACAACACGAGGTGCGCTCCGCGGGCGGCCAGAGCCTCGGCGAACGCCTTACCGATGCCGGCGGTCGCGCCGGTAACGAGTACGGTTTGCGACGCAAACGATGAAGAAGGGGTAGTGGCTACTGATGCGAGCATAGTGGTCGTTCGCGGGTGATACGGGGTTGTCCCCGCTGGCCGCTCACGCTACCAGGGAAGGGCTCATGGTGTCATTGCTTGCGACCTCGAACCCCTTCGCTCGGAGCGCGAGACCGAGGCGAGTTGCTGCGCTCGCCATGGTCGTGTCGTCGCTAGCGATTGTCGGGTGTGGCGAATCGGACTCGGAGGCATCGGACAAGGCACAGCCCCTCGTGGTCTTCGAAGGTTTCGACGAAGGCACCGGGGCTGCGGGCCACGCCACGGGCGCCGCGCAGGACGCCGTGAGACAACGGTCGGACGACGCGGCCGGTTCGGGGCTCGGCGGAGCCAACGCCGCGGCCAACGTCGGGGCTAACGTCGCGCCGTATGTTTCACCCGCGCCTCGCGTTCGAGATCCGCTCGACGAGACCGAGGAAGACGCCATCGACCTCGACGCCATCGAACCGCTCGCCGCGGCGCTGCCCGCGGGTCCAGCGGCGGGACGCTCAGCCGCGAACGTAGCGGCCGCGATCGGCGCCGAGCCGCCCGCTGTAACCGCCGATGGTCCCACCCTGGCAGCCACGCGCATCGCCACCACCATCTACAAGAAACCGCACACCATCGCCGCCAAACTCGGCTACATCCGCTTGGGAGGGCTCGTCAAACGCGACCCCGATCCCGTGCCGGGCAGCGGTTGCGGGGGGGCGTGGTACCGGGTGTATCCCGCAGGTTACGTGTGCACCGACGACGCGACCATCGATCTCGACGCGCCGTTGGTCAAGGCGACGCGCGTGCGCCCTGCGTTGGACAAGCCGTTGCCCTACGCCTACGGCTTCGTGCGCGCGACCGCGCCGCAATACTTGCGGATCCCGACCAAGGCCGAGCAAGACAAGAGCGAGTTCAAGCTCGACGAACACCTGCAGTGGTACAAGGACAACTACCGCGAGGTGCAACGCGTGGAGTTGGGTGCCAACGACATCCCCTTGGCACCCAACGGCGCGGCGCGGCTCGGCGTGCGGCCACCGCCCGGGTTTCGGCTGAGCTCCCAGTTGTCGGTGACCGAGCTGCTCGGCGGCAGTTCACCCGAGGGCGTGATCCCATTCTGGTTGAAGGGCAGCCGCCAGATCCCGAACGTCTCCGGCTTCGACGTGCCCGAATACGCCGTGTTTGCCGACCGCGTGCGGCGCAAGACCGGCCTCAGCTTCGTAGACGCATTCGTCGCGCAGGACGCCGAGGTGAGCCGTCGGTTCGCGGTCACCGTCGACATGCGGTTGATCCCGGGGACCAAGGTGAAACCCGACACTGCCTCACCGTTCCACGGCGTGGAGATCAACGAGGCCACCCCGATGCCGTTCGCGATCGTCAACCGTCGTTCGGCGCGCACCTGGCGCTTGATCAAGGGCCGCGACGAGGCGCGTGAGGACGCCGAGACGCCGCGGCGCGCCGTCGTGCCTCTGACCGGGAAGGTGCGCATCAAGGCCGGGCAGCGGTTTTATCAGATCGCGCGTTTGCCCACGCGTTGGTTGCGGGCCGACGACGTCGGAGTCGTGGCGGCGCCACCGGACTTTCCGCCCGAGGCCGACGCCGGGCAGAAGTGGATCGACGTGTCGTTGGTGCAGCAGACGCTCGTGCTCTACGAAGGACGTAAACCCGTGTACGCTACCCTGGTGTCCACCGGGCGCGACCGCCTGGGTGACCCCAAGACCTCGCTTGCGACGCCGCAGGGGACGTTCCGCATCCAGAGCAAACACATCGCGGCCGCGATGGACTCGGAAGAGAACTCGAGCGTGAGCGGCGGCACCAAGACTGGGCAGCGCATGAACCTCTCGGGGGATGCTCAGGCAACGGCGGCGCGTTTGCTCGCGGCGGAGAAGGCGGGCACCAAGTTGTCGGCCGACGACGAGATCCGTCTCAAGAACATCAAACGTGGGCGTCACCCGGAATACGGCGTCACGATGCGGCGTGGCAGCGGCGCGTACGAGCTCCGCGACGTCCCGTGGATCCAATACTTCGCCGCGGGTTACGCGCTCCACGGCGCTTATTGGCACGACGTATTCGGCGTCCCGCGCAGCCACGGGTGTATCAACCTGGCGCCGATCGACGCTCGCTACGTGTTCATGTGGACCGAGCCGAGCGTGCCCGAGGGTTGGCACGGCTTCAACGTGGGCGAGGAGTTCGGGCAGGGCACTTTGGTGCGTGTTCGCGAGTGAGCGGTCGCGCGAGTCCGGCTAACCTGCGCCAGCGCGAGTAACCATCGAGTACCGATCCAGTGGAGTTCGACCCCTTGCCGTCAGTCAGCCCGAGACCGTGGGCCCTCACCGTCGTCCTGTTGGGCGCGCTCGTTTGGCCGGCCTCGGCGTTCGCGCAGGTGCAAGGGACGGTCGCCGTGCCCGAGGCCCCGCACCCCGTGCGGGTGCACTACCAGGCCGACGCTGGCGCGTCGGGCGGACGATGTTTGTCTCACCGTCGCGTCCAAGAGCAGACGCGGCGCGCGCTCGGGCGCAAAGTGTTCGTGAAGGTGGAGGAGAGCGACGTCGTCGTCGTCGTCCGTGAGCCGGGGCAAGCGGCCGCGGACCTCCAGTTGCTCGATCGCGAGGGGCGCTCACTCGGGGCTCGCCGGCTCGAGGCCAAGGACTGCACCGAGCTCGACGATCTCGTGGCCTTCGCGTTGACGGTGATGGTCGACTTTCGCTCGGACGAGGTCGGGCGCAAACGTGAAGAAGCGGCGCGCGCCGAGCGCGAAGCGCTCGGCGCGCGTGGTGAGACGGAGCCACGGGATGCCGCGAGCGCGGGTGCGTCGACCGCCGCCACCAAAGCGACTCCGCCGGAACCCGTGCGCCCGGCGTCGAGTCAGCCCGCCGATGGACGGCGAGACGGCACCACGGTGGCCTCCAACGGAGCGTCGCCCATCGGGGAGCTCGGTGTGGGCGGCGTGTTCGAGACGGGCCTGACGCCGCGGCCACTCATCGGTTTGTACGGTCAGCTGCTCACCGGCAGCGCGCCGTTCATGT
>CBINDO010000134.1:0-20008 GCA_966249405.1 uncultured bacterium
CGGAGGGCTCGGGGACGTCGGAAGGGGGGGGGGACGTCGGGGGCGGCGCAGCGGTCGGTTCAGTCGGCGCGGATTCAGCCGGTGTGGTCGGAGCTGTGGTCAAGCCAGGTGGCGGCTCCGACGTTTGGCCCAGCGCCATCGGGATCTGCGACGCGACCTGCAGCACGGCGAGTGCACTCAGGCCAGTGCGAGCGCATCGGCGCTCAAACCATCGGAACTTCGAGGTCACGTGGGGTCTCCCAAGGTGGCAACGTCTGCGCGCGGCTTTCCGCTGCCGTCCTTATACCGAGCATGACCATTCAGATAAAGCTCAGCGGTGGCCGCGACCGCGAGCGATCCGCCGGGCGACGATCGTTCATTACACACAAAACCAAAAGGCGCCGCGGAGGGCGACGCCTTTACGAAAGCCGGTCCGGAACTCCGGCGGCAGCTCGGTCAGTTCGATGGCTCGGTGACGACGGCGAGGGTCTCGGCCCCTGCGCCTCGCGCCACGTCCATCAATCGAATCACCTCGCCGTAGGGCGCTTCTTCGTGCGCCTTGAAGAACACGACCTTCTTACGCACGTTTTTGAGCCGCTCGGACAAGCGGGTAGCAAGGGACGTGGTTGGGATCTCGCTGTTGTTGAGCAACAGCTTGCGGTCGGCGGTGTATTCGATCATCACCGAGGTGGTCTGCACCGGCGGCTGGTCCGAATCGTCCTCTTGCGGGACGTTTGCGGTGAGGTGCTTCAACATCGAGGGCGTCAGCACCATGAAGATGATGAGCAACACCAGGACGATGTCCACCAGCGGGGTGACGTTGATTGATGCTTGGGCGCCTTTGCCCGACTTGCCTACGTCCATTGCCATGGTTCAGTCCTCCGACAATCAGTGGGCTTCGGGAGCCTTGTTGGAATGTGCAGCCTCTTCCGTGCCCAGGACGATATCGTCGATGCCAGACTTCTGCAGGGTTTGCATGGTCTTGCGCATGTAGCCGTAAGGTGCACGTGAGTCGCCCTTCAAGAAGATCGTCTTGTTCGGATTGCGGCGCCGCTCTTCGCTCACCGCCCGTGGCAGGTCTTCGAGGCGTCCAACGCGGCTCGACCCCACGTAGACTTCCTTTTCACGCGTGACCGAGATGATGATGTCGTTACCGTCGTCGGGTTTACGCGAGTGATTCTCCGTACGCGGTAAGTCGACCGCCACGCCGCTTGCGATCATGGGCGTCACGACCATGAAGATGATGAGCAAAACCAACACCACGTCGACGAGCGGCGTGATGTTGATGTCGGACTTTACCTCGGCAACATGCGTGTCGTCATGGACGGCAAGCATGGTGCGGATCGCGCGCAGCCGGGCACCGGTACTTGATGCCGACTTTGCCACTCAGACGGGCTCCGTGTATGACGGACGGGGAGCAGCGTGAATCGCAGTTGCGTTACCGAGCTCCATGTTGGCGCGGCGGGTCTTGTGAGCGAGCCGATCCACGAGCTCACCCGTGGCGTCGTCGACCAGGCCAGCGATCTGCTCCATCTTGGTGGTGAAGAAGTTGAAGAACCACACCGCGCCGATGGCCACCGCGAGGCCCACGGCCGTGGTCAACAACGCCTCGGCGATACCCGCGGACACCGTGGCCAAACCACCGCCGCCTGCGCTCGGATCAGCCATCATCTGGAAGGCGGTGATGATACCGAACACCGTACCGAACAAGCCGACGAACGGAGCCGAAGAGGCGATGGTCGCGAGCACGGGGAGACCCTTCGACAGACCCGCCATCTCACGCTTCTTCGCGCGATCCATGGTGCGTGCGACGGAGTGAACCAACAGTTCCAACTCCACGCTGTCAGAGGCTGCCGAGCCAAGCTCGGACAAACCCTGGCGGAACTCCTTGAGCCCGTTCATGATCACGCGAGCCAACGGAGCGTCGTCGAAGTCGGTCTCCAGCTTGGCGGCCTCTTCGAGCTTGCCTTTGGGGCTCAGGTGCGGCTGCAGGGCAGCGATGAACTCCAGTGAGCGGCGACGGCCTTTGCCGAACGTGATGAATCGTTCCAACGCGATTCCAATGGCCCACATCGACATCGCAAGCAGGATGATGACCACCGCTCGCGCGATGAAACCCATTTGGCTCCACAGGCCGATTAATGAAAAATCCATGTTCTTCGTTTCCTTGAGTCGGTATTCGTTTCGGGTGAGACGTTCGCGACGTTGTCGTCGCTGGAAGTACTGGTGAGCCGTTAGTTGGCTCGGATCACGTAAGGCTGGCTGTAGCAGAAAGGCGTGGCTACGCCGTTGAGGGTCAGTGGGTGATAACGCCAGCGACGCATGGCCGTCGTTACCGCGCCGTCTACGGCGCCACCCGCGGATTTCGAGATGCTGACGCCGGTCACCCCGCCGTTGGCGCCAACGCAGATGCGGGCGATGGTGCGGTACTCCACGTCGCCGTTCATCAGAGCCTTGGGCAACTCGGCACGGTAGGGAGGCACCTGCGGGTTGATTGCTAGTTGCTTCTTACCTTGCGCGAAGGTCAAGTTCTGCGGCCCAGCGGGCTTGGGAGGAGGCGGGGGGGTTCCGACGACACCGCCGACTACACCCCCGACGACGCCACCAGCTACACCGCCGGCAACGCCGCCCTCTACTCCGTTGTCCTCTTCCTCTTCCTGTTCGGGTTCGGGTTCGGGTTCTTTTTGCTCGTCGTCCTTGGGTTGAACCAAGGTTTGAGGCTTTTCCACCTTCGTCTTCGTCTTCTTGGACGACGACTTCTTGGGTGGCGGAGGCGGCGGAGGTGGCGGAGGTGGCGGAGGTGCCGCCGTCAAGCTGACGCGCACCGACGGCATGGGCATCTCGTCCACCTGCCACAAAGAGTGAGCAACGCCGCCGACCAACGCCAGGCCGTGTGCAGCGAGTGAGACACTGAGCATGATCCGCCGCCACTTCTGCGGACGGGCATCGGGCTTCTCGAGGAGCGCTTCAAAAGCCATGATTATTCTTTGTCCTTGTCGGTCTCACTGGCTGCCGGTTGGGGCGCTTCTCCGCCCGCACCCGCAGGAGCCGCCTGCGCCGTCTGAGCAGCGGCTTTCTTCGCCCATTCGTTGGCTTGTTGAATGAGTGACTCCCAAGTTTCCGGGGTGCCGAGGTAGGCCAGGGCCTTTTGCCTCAACAGCAACCCCGTGTAGATCATTGCCTCACCGTAGTCGGCGCGGATCTCGAGTGCGCGAGCCAGATGTTTCAAGCCCAGGTCGGCGAGCTCGATGCGCTTCTGGCCGACGATGTCACCCACGCTGAACAAGGAGGGGACCTGACCGGGCTTGAGGTCCGCGAGTAGCTCGGGAGGCACGTTCGGATTGAGGGCATTCGGCCTTGGGTCATAACTGGCAGCCATGCCTTTGCCGCCGGATTCCAGGAGCCGATTGAAGAGCAAAACGCCGATCGAGTAGTGGCCGTCCGGGTCATTGGGCGCGAGTTCGGCGCGCTTGAGCTGCCACTCGAAGCTCTCGTTCCATTTGCCCCAGCGGTCGTACACCTGGATCAGTGCGTTAACCGCGAGCATGCTCTTTGGGTTCTTCTGGAACTCCGCAAGGTACATCTTCTCGAGGTCTTCGTAGCGATTGGCGTCGAAGAGCGTTTGCTCGTAGAGCTGGGCCCCACGTTCATCTTGGGGCGCAATCTCCCTCAGACGCTTGAACTGGGCGAGGGCACAGTCGGCAGCTTTCTGGGATTGCTCGTTGCCCGCCCCCACGTCCATCATCTGGCGGCAGGCCAGCCCGTGGTTCAGTGCCGAGATCGGGAACTCTGGAAATATCTGCTGTGATTCTTCGTAGGCCGCGACCGCCGCCTGGTAGTTGCCCTCGCGGAAGAGTTCGTTGCCTTTCCGAGCAGCGTGGCGGGCCCTGAGCTCCGCGCATCCGGAGGCCCCTGCGACTAGCCCGAACACCGCTAGACCACACGTCGCGAGGCGACCGAGCTTTGCAAGACTACCGAGTTTTCCCCGCTGCTTTCCTCGCCGCGAAAGCATGGTCTGGGAAGGTTGGGTTACAGACATAAAGATTCTCTGGGGCTGCAAGTGGGAGACACTTCCCGCGGGCCCTGCCAGTAAGGCGCTGTGTGCATACACAAGCCGTTGCGTTGCTGCAAGGGAACGTTTCCTCGTACTTGCATCGTCCGCATTGGTGTCGGAGCGCTCTCTGGATTCACGACAAAGCGTAGGAATCGCTCCCAATGCGGTGGCATTCGATCGTTCCACGAAACCTGGACGTGGGTTGCGCGCGCGAGATTCACTTGCATCCGCAGCCCCCCCAAAAACGGGTGAAACTTCCGAGCTTGGCCCCCGCTGCGGGTAGGTCGTAGTTGGGTCGTGTACGGCGGGTTGGCGCGTGTCCGGGCTTGGGCGCGCGGTACCGGAACTGCCACATGGGTGCCGTACCCCGAGGTCGAGCACGCCGTAACCGGGGCTTGCGAGACGGAGCGTGGGCTGCCGACTGCAACCGTTTCCAAAACGACACGCCGTCGTTGCAAGGGGGGCATGGGCCGCATCACACCCGAAACCGAGTGCCGGTCACGGCTCGCGACAGGCGGCATGTAGTTGGGAAGGGTGCACACGTAGCCTTCGCCCATTTGATACACGCAACACCCCGTTCCCTCGGCGAACGGCCGCATCCGCGTCGCGAAATCGACGTGCTGATGGTCGCAAGTACACTCTTCGCAGAATCAATGGGCACTAGCCGAATCTCGTTAAAGGCAAAACTGCCCAGACCGTTCCCCTGCCGAGGCCAATGGAGTGGCACTGGGCAACTCCTCGCCATCTTTGACGAACAAGAAAAAGGGGATCGAATGATACGCACACGCTTCTGGAAGATTGGGACCATCGCTTTGCTTACCGGGGTGCCCGGCTGCGGAAGCGAGGCAACGCTGGAGTCGACCGAACAGCCCGAGGTCAAGCCGACGGAGATCCCCGAGCTCGGGATCTCGATGGAGGGTCTGGGGACTGCAGTGAGCGACTGTAACGACGGTAGCGGCGTGGGCGGCGCTGGCAACTACGACTCGGCCAGCAAGACCATGACGATGACGCTGGCGGGCGGTTCGAACGTCTTCAGCGTCGTTGGTACCGCGGTCACGGTCAACGGCTGGTCCTGCTACGACGAAGATGGCGTCGCGCTCACGACCACCAACGTGAAGAAGATGAACATCACCACGTCGGGCAGCGGCGACAAGATCGTGTTCGACCTCTTGCCTGGCAGCTTCGGCAGCATCTTCTCGACGACTGGTGGCGTAACCATCGAATCGGCGAGCGGTAACGACGAGTTCGCCGTTCGCGGCAACACTTCTGCCAACAAGATGAAGGCCGGTGAGGTCAGCGGCGACGTGTACATCGAAGTTTCCGGTGACACCAAGGCCGACATCAAGCTCACTGGTTGGACCGCGCCCCAGACACTGTCGTTCTTGCTCGGTGACGGTGCAGACACCTTCGAGGCCTTCGACGTTGCCACCATCAGCGCAACGCACATCGACTCCGCTGCCACGGCTCTCGACCCGCTCTCGGACGACTTTCCCTTGATCGTCTACGGTGGCGAGGGCGATGACACCATCCGTGGTGGCTTGGGTGACGACACCTTGTACGGCAATGCTGGGGCGGACACGTTCTTGAATGCGGACGAGGACGACGGCAGCGATACCTTCGTCGGCGGCGCGGGCACGGACACCGTGAGCTATGCAAGCCGCACCAACCAGATCACCGCTGACATCAATCCCACTGGCTTCGTCGCTGTTGGCGTGGACCTGACGACCGTGACCATCGATGGCGCGGCGGACTACGACCTGGACGTACGCATCGACGACAGCGCCGACGGCGCCATCAACGGCAGTGACACCACGCTCACCATCACGGCCACCAACTCGACCAGCGTGGCCGACTTCGTTGCCGACCTCAATGCCGATGCCGACGCCACGACTGCCGGTCTGACCTTTAGCGTCGACCCACGCAATCGGTTGATCGCCAAGGGCACCGTATCCTTCGGAGTGGTTGCCGGTCAGGACGAGACCACGCTCGGTCTCACCGTTGGCGTGTACACGACGACCTTCGGCGACAACGACGACGGCGAGTCGGGCGAAGCCGACGACGTGCAAGAAGATGTCGAGAATCTCATCGGTGGCTCACACGCCAGCGGTGATACACTCACCGGCAACGACGGCTCCAACACCATCACGGGTGGCGCGGGCACCGACAGCATCTCGGGCGGTTTGGCTGCCGCTTCGTGCAGCGGCGACGTGGACGTCCTCTCTGGCGGAGATGGCAACGACACCTTCCTGATGGGCTCGGTTTCGGATTGCGGTGATGAAGTGAACGGCGGAGCTGGCACCGACAAGGTCGACTACCAGTACCGCACGGCCGCTTTGACCATTACTGTCGACGGCTCGGCCAACGACGGTCTGGCTTCGGAAGCCGACAACCTCAAAACCGACGTCGAGGTCATCGTGGGCGGTACTGCTGCCGACACCATCACCGGTGGCACGGGCAACGAGACGATTCACGGCGGCGCTGGCAACGACGTGATCAGCGGCGGCGCGGGTAACGACACCCTGATCGGCAACGCCGGTGACGACACCCTCAACGGCGCAGCTGGCGACGACTTGTTCGAGGCTGAAGGCGACGACGACGTGTTCGCAAACTACGCAACCGTCACGACCGACAACAAGGGTTCCGGCGCCGACCTGATGAACGGTGGAACCGGTACCGACAAGATCACCTACACCGGTCGCAGTGCCGCAGTCTCGGTGACGCTCTGCACCGACTCGGCAGCAGCAACCGGCGCGGCCAGCACTTCTCCGGTGCCCGCGGTCTGCACGGACTCCGACGGTTCTGCCGGATCGCTCACCGGTACGGCTGACCTCTCCAGCTTCGACTACTCGAGCAGCACGGGTAACCTCGTCCTCTCGGTTGGATCGACGCCCTACACGGTGGCCCTCGACACCCTCGCCAACGCTGCAGCGGTAGCCTCCGCCATCAACGGCACGGCGACCTTGAGTGACTCGGTGACTGCCTCCATCGTGAGCAACAACTTAGTCATCACCTTGGATGTTCTCAGCTCGACCACGGCGGTGACCATCGACGCTACGACCACCGATCAGGTGGCCACGGACTTGGGTCTCACCGAGGGTGACAGCATCACCAACGAAGGCGACAAGAACATCAACATGGAGTGGTTGGTGGGTGGTGGTGGCGCAGACACGCTCACGGGTCACTCGGCTGGTGAGACGATCGAAGGTGGTGCGTCTGGTGATACCGTCAGCGGTGGAGCGGGCGACGACACCCTCTACGGTGACGCTGGCAACGACACGCTCAACGGTGGCGACGGCAACGATGCCATCTTCGGCGGCGCCGGCGACGACCAAGCGGTCGGTGGCAACGGCGATGCAGACATCTGCGAGTACGTGTCCGCTTCGGATACGACGGCAGCTCCTCTGACCTGCGAGTTCACGCCATAACCTAGGGCGACGCAAAGCAAAAAGGCCGGCTCCAAGAGAGCCGGCCTTTTTGCTTTTTGTCTCACGCGCCTCTGGAGAGCATCGAGCCAGTCACACCTCGTGGGAAGTGGACGACTACAGCTTCGACGCGGTCTACGACTGACGCGCGCGGACTAGCTCCGTCAGCTGCGTAGCCACACGCGCCACCACCGGTTCCCAGGCATCTGCTTGCTCCTGACGGAACAGACGGACCGCGGGGTACCACGGGCTGTCGTCGCGTCCGAGCAGCCAACGCCAATCGGGATTCTCGGAGATCAGGATCCAGCATGGCTTGCCGAGGGCCCCTGCCAGGTGCGCGACTGCGGTGTCGACGGTGATCACCAAGTCGAGCTGCTGAATGATTTGCGCCGTGTCGGCCCAGTCGACCAGGCTCGCGCTCAGATCCGTGAGCGCGGGCCGTGGGTAGTGCTGCAGTTGGCCAACGGCCGGGCCCGTTTGTAGGCTGAACCACGAGACCCCGTCCACGGAGCCCAGGGGTTCGAACACGGACAAGTCGATCGAACGCTTGCGGTCGCCGCGGAACGTCGAGCTTCCGGCCCAGACCAAGCCTACTTTGACGCCGGGTGCAGCGCCGATGGCAGGGTGGGGGGCGGCTGCGGGCGGCGCGAGGTACGGCGTCTCCGATGGAATGGAGTCCAGGGTCGTGCCGAACAAGTGGGGAAGGCTGAGCAGCGGCGCCGTGAAGTCCCACGTCTGGCGCTCGGCGCTGTTATCTTGAGAGATGAGCCCGTCGACGTAGGGTTGAGCCGCGACCAAACGTTGCAGTGACGGTTGGCAGTCGATCAGAACTCGGGCGCCGCGCTCCTTGAGCAACTTGGCGTAACGCACGAATTGGATCGTATCGGAGAAGCTCTGCTCCCAGTACGCGACGATGGTCTTGCCCTCGAGGGACTGGCCTGCCCACGTGCTGTCACCGTAGCGCTCTTGAGTCTTGCGCGGGATCGTCTCGTAGCGGCGCCAGTCGAACTCGCGAAAGCCTTCTTGGTATTGTCCCACCGTGAGCAGTGCTTGACCGTAACGGTGGTGCGTCTCGGCGTAGTTCGGCGCTAGGGCGATCGCACGTCGATACAGTTCGAGTGCCTCGTCCCGACGCCGCATCAGCTTGTAGACGAGCGCCAACCCCGCGATCGCGCGCGGATTGTTGGGATCGAGTTCGAGGGCGCGGTGTTCGGCGGCCAGGGCGCCGTGGACGTCGCCGACTTCGCACAACGCCGTGCCCAGATTGATGAAGGCTTCGGTGAGGCCCGGATTCAGCTCCACTGCGCGCCGCAAGAGGGCGATTGCGTTCGGCTGATCGCGCAACGCCATGTAGGCGGTTGCTAGGTTCACGTGGGCGTTGGCGTGGTTCGGGTCCAACCGCAACGCAGCGAGGCCCGCCTCGCGCGCGTCGTCGAAGCGGCCGAGCTGCAAGAACGCGGCGCTGCGATTGGCCTCCAACCCCGCGCTGCGGTGACCCAAGCGTCGACACGCCTCCATGGCCCACAGCGCCTTTTCGGGCTTTCGCCCGCTCAAGTAGTGACCGGCGAGGGAGATGTAGTGGTTCAGTGCGCCCTGGATGTCGCCCTGTTTTTCACACAACAGCGCGACGGTTTCGAACGCGGGTTGAAAGTCGCGCGTTAGGTTGAACAGTCGCTCGAGGGCACGTTTGGCGTCGTCGAGCCGGCCTTCTCGCAACAGCACGTTGGCCAGATTGTTCAGTGCCGCCGGGTAACGCGGCTGCAACACCAGGGCGCGGTGAAAGCAGTCTATGGCGTCGCGGTTGAGGCCCTTGTCCGACAATGCGTTGCCCAAGTTGTTGTGCACGAACGCCAACTTGGGATCGAGTTCGAGGGCCCGTTGGTAGTGGAGAATTGCTTGCTCTAGGTGACCCAGCGCGCGTTCCGCGGCGGCCAGGTCACTGAATACATCTGCGCTGTCCGGATACAGCTCGCTCGCTCGCATCAGGACCTCGTACGCCGGTTCCCAGCGCTCCTTCTTGAGGTACTCGTGTGCGCTGCGTTGCAGTTCCGCCAGGGTCGGTTTGTTTTCGCTCTCGCTCATAGGCGCCCTGCCTCGTTTAGCAGAGGGCAATTGGTTTTTGCACAGTACCTTACACTTTGGACGCAATATGTTCAGGATTGCCAGCCGAACGAACATGGCTGGCACGCTTTTTGTTGTCGTGGCGCCGGTCGTCCCAGAGCGCGTCAATCGCCGGCCGCCAAGGGCGATCGGGGCGCGACGCCGCGCAAGGAAACCGGCTTGTTCACCGCGGTCCGGAGCTTTTGAAGGTACTCGTCGCGAGTGATCTCACGGGCTCCCAGGCTCTCCAGGTGGGGCGTCAGAAACTGGACGTCCAAGAGTTCGACCCCCGCGTTGGATAGCGTCGCCACGGCGAACAGCAGTGCCACTTTGGACATGTCCGTAACGCGGTGGAACATGCTCTCGGCCGCGAACAACGCACCGCGCTGTACCCCGTAGAGGCCGCCGACCAGTTTGCCAGTTTGCCAAACCTCGAGGCTGTGGGCGTCGCCCCGGCGATGCAGCTGCTCGTAAGCCGCGATCACCTCGGGCAGGATCCAGGTTCCCTCCCGTCGTCCCGAACCGCAACTCCTGATCACCTGTGAAAACGCGGCGTTCCAGGTCACTTCGAAGTCAGCCTTGCGCAGGGTGCGTCGCATGCTCCGCGACACGTGCGGCTTCTCGAGCGGCATGATGGCGCGCGGGTTCGGGCACCACCAAAGCGGCGGGTACCGCTCGTTGTACCAAGGGAAAATCCCGTGATCGTACGCGAGTAACAAGCGCTCGGCCGAGAGGTCTCCTCCCACCGCGACGAGACCCTCGTTATCGAAGTGAGCGGGGTCCGGAAAGCCGGTCAGGTGTTTGGGGTGGAGGACGATGGGCTGCACCAGCCACTAGGATACATCAAGTATTGGGTTCGGCGGCCAACGTGATGTCGTCTGCGGTCTCGAACTTCCCGTCCTTGCCCGCCGAACGGACCTGGACTTCCCCGGATTCGCACCGGATCCGGTAACGTTGACCCCACGGATCCTCGGCGCGAGCCGTCGCCTCCAGCAGGGACGACTGCTGCAGTTGAGTGATGGAGGGGCAGCCGCGCTCGAGGTGCTCTCGCTTCCAGTCGGTTGCTGCCGACAACACCTGTTGACCTCGTTGCCGCGCAACTTCTTCGCCGCCAGCTTGGCTCGCGTAAACCTTCCAGGACCCGAACGCGACGAGTCCCACGGTCGTGACGGCAGCCGCCAACATGAGCTCGAAGCGGGTGACACCGCGTTGCGCCCCGCCGCGCGAACGCCGGCGCAGCCCGAGTGTTGCAGAGTGGTGTTTCGACGTGTGGCGCGGTGGTATCGAGGTGGAACCAGGCGTGCGGGGGTCGGTTAACGAGCAGGCGACCATGGGAAGTGGTTCAGCAACTTCTGAGCCAACGCGCGGCGCGGCCGTTTTCACGGAGCTCTCGATGTCGGCACGCCCGGGTCTTGCCAACTTGTCGTCGATGTCCCGGTAGATCGACCGGCGCGTTGCCAAGCTGACAATTTTGACAGTTGGGTTACATCTTCGAGGTGCGGTGGATTTCGTGTCACGTTTGTCTTGGCGCGGGCCCTGCGAGTGTGGTCGGGTAGGTGAAGAACGATATGGTGAAGATTCTGGTTGTTGAAGATGAGCAGGACCTCCAGCAGGTGCTCAAGTTTAACCTCCAGCAGGCGGGTTATTCCGTGCGCGTCACGGCCTCAGGCACCGAAGCGTTGCGAATCGTCGCCCAGGAGCCACCAACGCTGATGTTGCTGGACGTGATGCTGCCCGATATCTGGGGGACCGAAATTTGCCGGATGCTCAAGAGTGATCCGGCCACTGCGAACGTCCCGATCATCATGCTCACGGCTCGCGGCACGGAGCACGACAGGATCGCCGGATTCGAGCTCGGTGCCGACGATTACGTCACCAAGCCGTTCAGCGTCCGTGAGTTGATGTTGCGGATTTCCGCCCTGCTCAAGCGCCTACAAACCACCGGCGCAGAGGTGGGCCGTATCGAGTTCGGATCCCTCAGCATCGACCCGCAGGCGCACCGGGCCTGGGTGGCCGAGCAAGAGGTCGAGCTCTCGGCGCTCGAGTTCCGGCTGTTATTGGCGCTCTACGAACGCAAGAACCGCGTCCAGTCACGTAGCAGTTTGCTCGATGATGTCTGGGGCGTGACCGCGGACGTAACGACGCGCACCGTCGACACCCACGTCAAGCGGCTGCGCGAGAAGCTCGGCAGCGCCCGCAACTACATCGAGACAGTGCGCGGTGTGGGTTACCGTTTCGTGGGTTCGCCCGACGAGGCCCGCGCCTCCGCAGACTGATCGGCGGACCACATCGATGTCTCACGGAGCGGCGTCGCCGCTCGGCATCGTCACCGCGGCGTCGAGCGGTGTTTCGTCCGTCGAACTCGCTTGCTCGGAGGTGGCTGCGGCCGAAGTAGGGGCGTCGGGTGACGTCGCGCTCGCGTCGAGCGGCGTGAGGTCGTCGCTCGTCGACGACGACACCATGGCGACACCAGCATCGGTCACCGATTCCGAGGACTCGGGTGCTCCGGCGTCGGGTGAAGGCTCGCCGCCAATCGTGACGCTGCCGTCCAAGCGCGTACGGCTCTGCAGCACGAATTCGACGTCAATCATCGGGCCAGGGCACGTATTGAGGACGAGGAATGCGCCGCCCTCGGCGCCAGCGCGGTCGGCGTGGGTTGCGCAGGCGACCTGGGCAACATGGCTTTGACCGACGTTCGAAAGTCGCGTGAAGCCATCGACGATGGTCGACTCGTTGAACGAGCCGAAGCGCAGCGTGCCGGAGTCGTTGGTGTTCACGTACGAGATCTTCGACGCCTCCGGCGGCGGCTCGGTGGTTGTGGCCGAGAGCAGCGTCTTGGCGTCGACTCCAAGCACCGTTTGGTTGGGGTCGCTCTCGAGCGAATACAGTTCGATGCGGATGTCGAAGTTGTTGTTCGCCACCGTGACGTTGGCGACGTAGGACTCGCGGACGATTGGTTCGGCGGCGCGGTGCGGCACTGGAACCAGATCGATCATGGGTACGGTGATGGCGCGAACCGGGGTACCCTGTTCGTCTTCCTCGCGCAAGTTGGCGTTGGATGGTCCGCCTTCGTAACCCTTGACGATGCCGTCGGGGTTGAAGACCAAGTCCAGCACCCAGCTGCGTCCTTCGCTGATGTCTTGCTCCGTGATTTCGAAAGGCTGCTGGAACTTGAACCAGTTGCCACCGTTGCCGAGCAACACCACCGCCTCTTGCGCCGGGCCTTCGAGTAGCGAGCTGGCGCTGCGCGTGAAGTAGTTCTTGAAGTTGTCGTTGCCGATGAGTTCCCAAGTCGTTATCCCGTCGTGGGTATACAGGAAGTCGCCGTCTCCGAGGTCCAGGCTCGCCGTCAGCTTCACGGGCAGCGCCCACGTGATGATTCCGTAGTTGTAGCTGCGCACGTGGGACGCTTCGAGCGCGGTGCTGCGCGTCAGAGCCGCACGCGAAGTGGGGGAGACCAAGTTCACGAAGCCGTCGTCGCTGGCCCGAGCGGCGTCCGCGAGTGGCGTCCAATCGCCGTTCAAATCAGTCGGAAACGCGGCCTCGTTGCCCCGGTACAGCTCGAGACACCCTTGCGGATTGTTGAATCCCGAGCCCTGCGCCTCGAGGGACTCGCACACGGAGATCGAGCTGATGTGATACTTGAGACTCGTGAGACCGGAGGCTGAAGCCGCACCTTTGCGGAAGGCCTGCAGGAGTGGGCTGGTCGCGCCAGGTGTTTGGAGCCTGGTTTCGATGGCGGCCGGGGGGGGCGGCTCTGGAGGTTCGGTTTCTTCGCTGACCGAGTGAGGTGAACTTTCCTGCGAGTTGGTGGACGGGGGCACGCCCGGCTCGGACGTAGGAGGCTGAGTGGGAGTCGAGGCAGGCTGAGCGTTGCCCGACGACGAGTCGCTCGCGTGCTCGGTGCTCGTTTCAGCGCTGGCATCGAGGGTGGGCTCGGGGCTAGCGCCGCCCGAGGAGTCGTCCCCGCAGCCAAACAGGGCCGTCGCGCAGGTAAACGCGCCGACCCAACGCCAACGCGAAACCCTCGAACACGCCGTATGCGAGGCACTGCATGCCACCCGGAAATCAGCGTTGCCGTCCTCTTTTGTCCGAAATCCCATCGCCATGCGGCGGTGAACGGCGATTGCTCCGGCTCCTTGAGAGCCCTCACGAAATCGGGCCCTCCGGCAGGGGGTGGGAGGGAGCCGATGAACGCCGCCCGAGGGCTGAGGCCCTACCCAAAAAGGTGCAAAACGAACGCGTCGCGCAGGGCTCGCCAGTTTCGGTGAGCCGCAGCCTGCTGTCACGGAAGCCCGCTGTCACCGAACGGGCGTCGTGCGGGGCGAGAGACCGCGTGCGGGGCAACCACGGCTGATTTACCCGGGGCACGGGGTGTTTACACGCCGGGCAACAACTCTTCGAGCAAAACGGCCCACTCTCGGAACAACTGCTCGTCTTGGAGACGCGCCAAGCTGGCCTTGATCTTCGCGATCGTCGGGTCGACGAAGCCGAGGTACGAGGGATCACCGTTCTTTACGTAGAAGTACACGAACCGTCCGGCATCTTTGAGTTTGCGCTGCACGGTGACGACGTCGAACTCGAAAATCGCGCGCTCCGCGGTGAGACCAGGCTCGCCACGCAGCGCTGCATATTCGGTGAGACGAGCCTCGACGAAGTCGCGACTGAAGGTTTGGTAGCTGTCGTTGAGCAGGGCGACGAGGTCGTAGATGCGCGGCCCGGTTAGGGCGTCTTGAAAGTCGATCCAAACGAGTTGCCCCGCGGGTGACGACGAAGACGCGCCGGCACCCGACGCAGCGGCAGCGGGGAGCCACATCAAGTTGCGGCTCTGATAGTCGCGGTGGACGAAGCCGGTCGGCAGCTCCGCGACGTAGTGTGCGAGTCCGTCCGCAAGCCGCGTGAAGCGCTCGGCTTGTTCCTCACTCGGACGGAGGTCGCGCGCCAAGAGCGCGTATTGTCGAAAGTGTTCGATCTCCCAGTGCAGCAGTGGGTAGTCGAAGCGTCGCGTCCGCACGATGCTCTCCGCTTTCACGTCGGCGAGCGCGGTATGCGCCCGCGCCAAGTCCGCCACCGCGATACGATACAGACCTTCCTTGTCTGCGGGGTTTACGAGCAGCGCTTGGGCCAACGTGAGGTCGCCCAGATCTTCGACCAGCATCCACCCGGAGTCGCAATCCGTACCGAAGAGACGAGGTACCCGCACGCCTGCCTCGTCGAGGAGGCGATGAACCTCCAGGAACGGCCACTCCCGCGGCGTCGTGGTTCGATGGCTGGCTTCGTCGCTCTGCTGTGCGTTTGGAGTAAACACCCCGACGACCGAAGTCTCCCCCGAGCCGTCCGACGGCGAAAGTTTCACGCGGAAGAACCGGCGCGGCGACATCCCGCCGGGCATGGCCTCGATGCCGAGCAATTGGGCGCGAGGCATGGAGTGCTGAATGAGGGCTACGAGGGGTTCGGTCGAAATCGGGCTCGCCATGGCGGCGTTAAACTATTGTCTGCGCGCTACGGGTGCCAGTATTCAACGCACATGAGTTTCGACGCGCCCGCGAAGGGTTTCGGTTCCCGTTTGGAGAGCTCGTTCGAGGCGCTCGCGACAAAACTCGAGGTGGCAGCGAGGGACGGGGCACGAGTTCCTCCGGGTGCCGTGGCGCGCCTTCGAGAGAACTGGTCGAAAGGGGCGCTGGCTGGGCTTCTCAAGTATCTCGACTCGCTGATGATTTGGGGCAAACGCCACGACCTCCATGCGGCGCGCTCGGCCGACGAGCTCGTCGACTTGAGTCTGCCCGACGCGTGGATGCTCGCGTGTTTCGCCGAACCGGGCAGTAGCTGGGCCGACATCGGGACGGGCGCTGGCGCGCCAGGCTTGCCGCTCAAGTTGCTGAGACCCGACCTCGACGTCACGCTCGTCGAGCCCCGCACCAAACGCGTCGCGTTCTTGCGCACAGTGGTGGGACAGGTGAACGTGGGCCAAATTCCTGTTCTGCGTAAACGTTCGGACGAACTCGGCAGCAAAGGCTTCGACGCGGTCGTCTCACGAGCCGTGCTGGCGCCGCAGCCTTGGCTCGAACACGGTTCCACGTTGGCGCGTCGCGACGTTTGGATCTTGGTCGCCCAAGCCGAAGCGCCGAGCCTGGCAGGTTACCAGTGTGACGTGGACGTCGCGTACGAATGGCCGCTCACGCGCGTGTCGCGACGCGTGTTGCGCTACCGCGCCGAGTGAACGCGCGTGCCGCGACGCGTGTTGCGCTACCGCGCCGAGTGAACGCGCTTGCCCGCAATGCCAACGTTGCGGGTCGAATCGAAACGACGGTCAGTGGCGGCGCTCCCACCCTACGTCGATGAAAGTCTCCAACCCGGCCTGCGTCGCGGTGTCTACTGCCGGGGTTCGCTAGGGCGCGGCGCGCTCGCACCGCGTACGACTAGTGCACCCCCGAGCGGTGTTGCCCGAAGGGCGCCGCTCGACCTCGTCCAAGCGGGGAGCGGTCAACCCGCGTCGCTGGAGCCCGCGTCACTGGCGCTGGCCTCCGAGTTCGTCGAAGTTTGCGGGGCCGTACTCGATTCGGCGGGGCCAGTCGTGTCCGCACCCGTCGCGGCATCGACGTCACTCGACGCGTCGCCAGTGACGCCCGAATCCGTCAGCGTCTCACTACTGAGGGCTGCGTCCGCAGAGCCGTCGCCCGCGTCGACGTCCGGGCCGGCATCGGACTCGGAATCCCCCGAGCTACTGCTCGCATCCGGGGCGGATGCATCGGAACTGGTGCCGCCATTCGACGTCGTGTCGGAGCTCGGCGCGGGAGGATTGGATGACGTTTCGCCGCCGTCGCGGTCCTCGCCGCCACCTGGGTTGGGCTGATTGGGATCGTCGATCTTGCTCCGGTCAACATCCGTGATGAGCGTACACGCGGGGGCGAAGGCACCCACCACAACCAAAGCTACCGTCGACAGCACGAAACGCATGATGGGGCGGTCCTACCAGGGCTCCGGAGTTCTGGCAATCCTGCCCGCAGCCGGTTGTTGGGGCATTGCGGTGTAATCGACGCAAATGGCCGTGCAGGGGGACTCCACTGGTCACGACATGGGTTGGTCGTGGGCGTGAAACGACTCAGGAGCCCACGTCGATTCGGAGCGGGCGTGGCGCCTTGTTTTGCCCGGCGGCCAGGTGCCGGTGCGGTGCGTTTTGGGCGCAATGCGTCAGGGTAGCAATCGGATGCGCCAGAACGATCGCGCGTCGATTCCATACACCCAGCCCACCAGAATCGTGCCGTCGTCGCTCAAGAAGTCTACGGTCGTGAGCTCCAGATCGACGGGTAACTCGAGGCCGCGAGCGGCGGCTTCGGAGAGGACGGTGCGGATGCCGGAACTCGAATCCCAGATGAATGCGCGTTGCACCGAGTTGGTGCCACTCAGACCAACCACGACGCTGCCATCGGCGCTCATGGCTTCCACCACGTTGTAGTCCGCGCCCGGCAACTTGGGAAACTCGGCGAACGCGCCGTTGTGCCAGATGAACGCCGGTTTGACCGTCGTGCCATCGACGTACGCAGAGCCCGTGAACGTTGCGCCGTCGTCGCTCATGGCGTCGATGCCCCAGCTCAACCATTCGGTGGGCGGGTAGAGGTCGACGAGCCCTTCGAGCGTATACGACCAGAGCGCTCCCACGTCGGCGGAGGATGAATGGCCGGCGATGTACTCCCCGTCGTTGGACATCGCTATCACATTGTCCAGCTCGGGGATGTCTAGATAGCGATTGACGCTGGCCCGGAACGCCAGGTCGGTGCCCGACACCGGATCGTATTGAGTGCCCGCCACGACAGCTCCCGTCTGCGAGACCAACTTCGCGCTGCCCTTGTAGAGAAGCGAGGTAGGTGGCTCGTCCCCGATCCAACGGAACGCGTGATAATATTCAGCGGTCGTGCAGTCTGGCGGGTCACTGCAGAAGAGGTCCCCCACGATGACGCTGCCGTCCGTGTTGATGCCAAAAGCGTTGCCATTGACGCCCAAGCCATCGAGCTCGGTGACCACGCCGTTGGCGTCGATTCGCGCCGGGTATGACGGAGAGAAGCGGTCGCCCGCTCGTCCGATGTTGCCGCAGAAGGTGCTGCCATCACCGCTCATCGCTGCGAGCATCCCAAACCCGGCGTCCGCCGGCACGCCCGTGATCTCGACTACCTCGTACGTGGCGCGGCAACCGCAGCCGCCGCCGCAGTCCGTGCTCGTCTCCTCCGCGTCCATCTCATCGTTCACGCAGTGGGCTGGCATGCAGCTCGCACCCGGAAATCCCAACTTGGCCTCGGCGTCGGAAGTGCACACGAACCCCGGGGCACATTGCTCGTCGTCGTCGCACGAACCTTCGCCCGTCTCACAGGGACACTCGACCGTGCAGACCCGGTTTGGACCGGGATCCGGGCAATCGAACACGCACGCGCCACGGCCATCGCAGACGAGACCGTCGCCGCACGTCTCGTCGGGGCGGGCGAACTCCGGCGTGCAATAAGTGTCGGTCGTGTCGCACACGCCGAACGTCGCGCAGGTCGCGGCGTCCACATCGGGCGGGAATGCCACGCACGCGTTGCCAGGTTCGCAGGAAAGAGCACCGCACGCGAGGTCTGTCGCGGGCGTAACGTCGCAGTGACCCTCCGCGCTGCAAGTGGTGCATGGATCGTCACAGGCGCTGTCGCAACAAATTGTCTCACCTTCGGTGCC
This sequence comes from uncultured bacterium, assembly GCA_966249405.1. GTDB lineage: Bacteria > Myxococcota_A > Polyangia > Polyangiales > Polyangiaceae > SZUA-265. The sequence continues at coordinate 18,259 of CBINDO010000134.1, forward strand.
CACGGCGCAGTGGTGAGAGCCACACTGGTCGTCGCGCTCACAGCTCGAACCCAGCACCGCCAAGTTCGGCACCACGCACTCACCTTCGCCATTGCAGGCTCCGTTGCCTGAATCGCATGGCGTATCGGCGGTGACGTTCGAGGCGGAGCACGCCGTCGCCTCGGCCGATGCCCCGCACTCGGGAGCGAGGTAGGTTCGGCACTCCGTGTCGGCCGGGCACACCACCGTTGTGCACTCGGGACCACCATCGACGTCGAGTGTGGCGGTCTGGTCGTCCGAGCCCAGCGACTCTCCCGCGTCGGGTGGAGCGGTCGTGGCATTCGTTTCACCTCCGTCACCGCGCGCACCGTTCGCCCCACCGTCCTCGCCAAGTCTCGTTGGGTCGCCGAAGGTCCGGCTGGACTCGTCACACGCCGCCAAAGCCAGCATGCAAGAGACGCCGGCGACGCCGTTCGTCAGCCAACCGTTTAGGCCCGCGCGACGACGACATCGTCGTATCGAGTTCGAGGTGTCGATCAGACGCGGGAACCACTGCATGCTCGCCATGCCCGCAACCTAGCGGAAGCGGCGGTGACCAGCAAACACGTTGACGGGGCGGCACGGGACCTGGGATTTGGCAGATCCGAGATTGGTGAGAGTTGCACGCCGCCGCTTGCAGCACACACGTCACTCGCCGCGCGAGACGTCGAAGCGGGCGCGTGGCATCATTCGCAGTCGACGACGTCGATCGTGTAGTCGATGTCGGTGCCGGATACCGCGACGTGATAGCTGTGGCCCGCCTGCAACGTCCAATCAGTCGGCACGATGCGCAGCGCGTAGCGTGAGCCGTAACCTCCTGGCAACGTCGTTTGGGATACGGGCAGATCCGTGCCTGCCTCATCGACGGAGACGGCGGAGTCCTCGAGGTTTGCCGAGTCGCTCTGAATCGTCCAACCTGCGGTGTCGACTTTGGTCGTGAGTAGGGCTTGTAATGGAACGGGCCCCGGTGGGGGCCACGCCACGAACGGTTTCTTGGCGTCGCCCGTGCCGTCCGCTTGGTAGAAGCACGATGAGGTTGCCGAGCCGAAGCCCACGGGGCCGAGCGAGTTGGCAAAGACCCAACGGCGATGTCCCATCGTATCGGCGTTGGACTCGCCGTCCGTCATGTACAGGTCGATCGACATCACGCCGCGTCCGCCCGAGATGCTGCTCACGCCCGAAGCTTGCGCGCCGACTTCGTTGTAGCACTTCCAAGACATGGGTGGATCGTGAGACAAGCCATTGGCCGATTGCATCAATGCACACTGTTGCGCGCGCTCGTTGCGTACGGGGTCCATCTCGACCTCGGGCATGGCGACGAGAAACCGGTAAAGGTTGACGAGCTTGAGGGCGTTCTCTCGACCCGGCGCGCTGATGTCCCCGGCGTCGCAGCTCTCGAGATTGCCGCTCCAAGTGCCTTCGCTCATGTCTGCTCGGTCCTCGTTCCAGCGCCGACACACCGCGGCCGCGCGGTCCGAACTCGGAGCGCCGCCCGAACCCGAGACGTCGCTCGATGCGTCAGCTGACGCCGACACGTTCGTGAGATTCGTAACCAACGTCGAGCCCCCTTCATCCGTCGTGTCCGGGGAGCTAGCCTCCGCACCTGAAGTCGTCACCGGCGTCGACGCTGCAGCGGAAGTGGTGCCTGAAGCGACCTCGGCGGGGCTAGTCGCGGGTGGCGCGACCACGGTGGTCGCGACAGGCAGCGCGGTTGTCGGACCCGGCTCCGTCT
>CBINDO010000135.1:0-19981 GCA_966249405.1 uncultured bacterium
GATCGTGCAGTCGGTGCCAGCCTTCCGCTCCGTCCTGGACATCCCGGGCCCGGTGGACTTGGCGGTCATCGTCGTACCCAAGGACAAGGTACTTGCCGTCGTCGAAGACTGCGCCGCCAAAGGCGTCAAGGGCGTCGTGATGTTGACCGCGGGCTTTGGCGAGCTCGGCGACGAAGGACGCCTGCTCCAAGAACGGGTACGCACGCAAGTCCTGTCACACGGCATGCGCATGGTCGGTCCGAATTGCCTAGGCGTGCTCAACACCGAACCCAGCGTCAAGCTCAACGCCACGTTCGCCCCAACGTGGCCACCGCGCGGCGGCGTCGCGATCGCGTCTCAATCTGGCGCCGTTGGTCTCGCGCTCCTCGATTACGCGCGCCATCTCGGGATCGGAATCAGCCAATTCGCCAGCATGGGTAACAAAGCAGACGTGTCTGGCAACGACTTGATTGAATATTGGGAAGGCGACCCGGACACGCGCGTGATCGCTCTGTATCTGGAGAGCCTCGGTAACTCGACGCGGTTCATGCAGTTGGCCAGCCGCGTCTCGCGCACCAAACCCATCGTCGTCGTCAAGAGTGGGCGCTCGGAAGCGGGGGCAAGGGCGGCCGCCTCGCACACGGGAGCATTGGCCGGGATGGATATCGCGGTCGATGCGCTGTTCCGTCAGGCGGGCGTGTTGCGCACGGATACGGTGGAGGAGCTTTTCGACCTGGTGACGTTGCTGTCGAACCAGCCGGTGCCCGTCGGCAACCGCGTTGCGATCCTCACCAACGCCGGCGGTCCGGCGATCATGGCCTCGGATGCGTGTGAGAGTCGCGGACTTGCGTTGCCTCGTCTCGCGCCGGAGACGGTGGATGCGCTGCGTGCGGCGCTCCCGGCAGAGGCCGCGGTCAACAATCCCGTCGATATGTTGGCGAGCGCCCCGCCCGCGTCCTACGAGCGTTGTTTACGGCTGCTCCTCGACGATCCCAGCGTGGACGTGGTGCTCGTCTTGTTCGTGCCGCCGCTGGTTACCGAGGCCTCCGAGGTAGCGGAAGCGGTCCGGCGCGCCGCCGAAGGCGCCAAGAAGCCGATCTTGGTATGTCTACTGGGCACGGATGCAGTGAGGCGCGGAGAGGAGCTGCTGCGTGACGCTCACATCCCCACCTATGGTTTTCCGGAGTCGGCAGTTGGCGCACTCGCCAGCGCCGTGCGATATCGACAGTTCCTCGATCGACCACGAGGGCAAAACGTCGAGCTCGCGGGCATCGATCGAGCACGCGCGCAGCAAGTCATGCAGCAAGCCAGCGCTCGCTCTGCCGAGGGGTGGCTGACCGGAGAAGAAACGCGCGATCTACTGCAGGCTTACGGTTTACGCATGCCGAGCACTGCCACGGCGAGTTCCCGCGAGGAGGCCGTAAAGGTGGCGTCCGAGCTCGGCTACCCCGTCGCTCTGAAGTTATTGTCGCGAACGATCGTGCACAAGACCGAGGTGAATGGCGTACACCTGAACCTCCGGAGCGCGGCTGAGGTGGAGCGCGCTTACGCCGCCATCGAAGCCGGCGCGCGGGCGACAGGAATACAGGACGCGATGGACGGCGTCTTGATCCAACAGATGATCGTCGGCGGAGTGGAGATGTACGTGGGGATGACGGAAGCTCCCGGCTTCGGTGCGCTGCTGGCGTTCGGCGCCGGCGGCACGGCGGTGGAGGTTTACCGCGACGTCGCGTTCCGCGTGCACCCGCTCACGGACGTCGACGCAAAGGACATGCTCGAGCAGGTCCGCGCCAAGACTCTACTGCGCGGCTTCCGCGGCGCGCCGGTTGCGGATCAGGCGGCGTTGGTGGACGCGATCTTGCGCGTCGACAGGCTGGTGACCGACTGGACGGAGATCCGCGAGATGGACGTCAATCCGTTACTCGCGTTGCCGGAAGGAAAAGGTGTAGTCGCCGTCGACGCGCGGATCCGGATCAGTGGACGCCGCGGCTGACAGCCGCCAAGCGCTGAGCGTTAGCAAATGCGCGGCAACTGCTCGCCCGAGAGCATGTCGAGCAAACGCGACACGCCGACCCGCGTGCGCAGGCTGACCTGGCCAGCCCGACCCGCCATCACGTGCCCGATGTGGCGCGCGTCGTGCCCTCGCGCGCGCAATATTTCGACGGCGAGTTCGGTGCTCTCCGGCGCCGTGAACACGACCATGCGCCCCTCGCATGCCACGTAAAGCGGGTCGAGGCCAAGGAGTTCACAGGCTCCGGCGACCGGTTCACACACCGGAATTCGAGCTTCGTCGACACTCACCGCGACCTGAGCCTCCCGCGCGATCTCGTTGAGTACCGTCGCGAGCCCACCGCGCGTGGCATCGCGTAGGCAATGCACCAAGACGCCCGCATCGAGCAACGCGTACACCAGCGGGTACAACGAGGCGCAGTCGCTTTCGATGGGGCTTTCGAAGGCCAACCCCTCACGGACGGAGAGAACGGCTATGCCGTGGCGTCCGATGTCACCCGAGACGATGATCGAGTCCCCAGGGCGTACGTGCGCGGGTGCGATGGTCACGCCCGGCGGCACGATCCCTAACCCCGAGGTGTTGACGAACAGTCCGTCGCCTTTACCGTGGTCGACCACCTTGGTGTCGCCCGTCACCAACCGAACGCCGCACTCTCTGGCGGCATCGGCCATGGACGAGACCACCCTCTGCAATTCGTCGATCGCCAGGCCCTCCTCTAGGATCAAGCCGACGCTCAGATGGGTTGGTGTAGCGCCCGCCATCGCCAAATCGTTCACGGTGCCGTAAACCGCGAGTTTGCCGATGTCTCCACCGGGGAAGAAGCGTGGCTTCACCACGTAGCTGTCCGTCGTAAACGCCACGCGTCCTGCACCGATGTCTAAAACGGCGCTGTCGTGCCGGTTGTCCTCCGCTCCGAAGGCGGGCAGGATGAGACGCGAAATCAAGTCGTGGCTGAGCCTGCCGCCGCCACCGTGCGCCAAGGTGATGGTACCGCCAGCAGGCAACGGAACCGGACAGCTCGGGTTGAACGCGCGAATCGTCATGGTGCTTCGTAGCTCCGGTACCGGTAGTAGGCCGCGCACGCTCCTTCGGCCGAGACCATGGGTGCCCCGAGCGGCGTCTCCGGCGTGCAGCGGACGCCAAACGCCGGGCATTCGCGCGGCTTGAGCTGGCCTTGCAAGATCCGGCCAGCGAGACATTCCGGCTCTTCGCGCCCGACGACCACTTGCAGCCCGAATCGACCGACCGCGTCGAAATCGGCGTACGCCGCCGAGAGCCGCAGGCCACTGCGTGGGATCGGGCCAAGCCCCCGCCACTCCCGTTCGGTAACCTCGAACACTTCACGCAGTCGCTGCCGAGCCGAGACGTTGCCAGCGGGCTGCACGACGCGTTCGTATTGATTCTCGACTTCGGCGCGTCCCTGCTCGAGTTGACGCACGCACATCGCGACTCCCTGGAGCAAGTCGACCGGCTCGAACCCGGTGACCACGATCGGCACGCCGAAACGCCGCGCGATCGGATGGTACTCGTCTACGCCCATCACGGTGCAGACGTGTCCCGCCGCGATGACGCCGTCGATGCGGCAGTCGTCGGCGCCGAGTAGTCCCTCCAGCGCTGCAGGGACGAGCACGTGTGCGCAAAGAAGGGAGAAGTTACGAACACCGCGCTGTTTGGCCGCTACGACCGTCGCCGAGGTCGCCGGCGCTGTCGTCTCGAAACCAACGGCGAAAAACACCACTTGCCGGTCCGGATTCTGCTCGGCGAGCGCGAGCGCGTCCATCGGGGAATACACGATCCTCACGTCCGCACCGCGCGCTTTGCGGGTCAGCAGATCCGTCTCCGAGCCTGGCACGCGCAGCATGTCGCCGAACGAACACAGGGTAACGTGGGGCAACGTGCAGACCGCGATGGCCTGATCGATGACGCTCACCGGCGTGACACACACGGGACAGCCGGGGCCGTGGATCAGCGTCAGCTGACTCGGCAGCAGCTGGTCGATCCCGAAACGGACTATGGCGTGAGTCTGTCCGCCGCACAGCTCCATGATCGTCCATGGTCGCGTCGTCAAACGCCGCAACACGTCCGCATACCGTTCGACGGTCGCCGGGTCACGATATTCGGTGAGATACCTCATGGCTCGTTCGACGGTAGCGCGGCTTCGAGTTCGGAGAGATACGTCAAAGTGCGCTCGGCGTTGCTCGCGTCGACACGGCTGAGCGCGAACCCCGCGTGCACGATCACGTAGTCCCCGACCTGAGCTTCCGGGACGTAAACCAGGCAAACCTGTTTGACGACGCCGCCGAACGAGACCCGCCCGAGACGCATCTCATCGTCCCCGACCTGCGTCACTTCACCTGGAATGCCTAAACACATACGTTGACACCGAGCTCCGACTACCGACCGAGTGCGGACGACGAGCTCGGATCCTATACAAAAAACCGTCGGAAAGTAAGGTCCGAATCGCGACGACGGGCCTGGGACTCACCCCGTCGAGACTTGCGCAGCTCCGCCGGGTGCTCATCCCTACCCTCTCGGCCGTTTGCACGTAGCCAGAGATGCCGCTCTGCTGTGCACTTCCTGCAACCAATGGACTCGCTCCCGCTCGGTCGTTAGCTTGAGTCGCGAGAGGTAGTAGCGCTTCACGGGCCCAAAGCCGCAGTATCGAAACACCGTGAAGTAGTTCGAGAGCCAGCCGGGGTCGAGCCACGCGACCAACGCCGGGCTATCCAACGTATAGAAGAAGTGCGCAGCTTTGCCTCGCATCAGCCCGGCTGGAAGCACCGCAGACTTCGGACGATCTTTGAACGAATAGGCGAGTCCAGACACGAACGTGCGATCGAGATATCCCTTGAGCATCGCCGGGAACCCTCCCCACCACACAGGGTAGACGAAGACCAACGTGTCTGCCCACGCTATCTGCTCGCGGAACGGTCCGGTGTAAGCCACCTTGTCGAGGTCGCGGCGACGATGCTCTTCGTTTACGACGAGTACTGGGTCGAAACCCTCGGCGTAGAGATCCAGCGTCTCGACGACAGCGCCAGCTTCAGCCAGCCCCGCCAAGACGGCATCGTAAACGGCGTGCGTGTAACTCTTGGGATTTGGATGGCAATAGACGACCAATACCTGAGCGGGCACCCGCGCACTCTAACGGCGCCGGTTCACACGAGCAACGGCTCGTCGAGGCGCGGCGACCCCGCTGCGGCAGTCGGTCGTCAAACGACCGGAAAAAACACGATCACCGTGGCCGTGAAAACCAGGTGACTGAGCAGCGGCGCGAGCAGACCCCCCGTGTACAAACGCAGGCCCATCCACACGCTGCCACATACGGCCGCCAACACGGCCACAATCCACGATCCCGCTCCGAGCTGCGCCGCTGCATAGATGGCAACGCTCGAGACCGACGCCACGGACGCCGCCGTGTGTTTTCTGAACGCACGGTAACAACGACCCCGCCATAGGACCTCTTCCGCGGCGATGACCACGCACAGCCAAGCCACGTCACCCAACGAAAACCCGAGCTGAGCGCCGCGATAGAGCGCACTCACTTCACCCTCGAGGGGCGCGTAGAGCCCGCGCGCCACCCAATAACAGGGATAGGTGACGAGCGCCATGAATGCGCCCGAGCCCAGCCCTGCCACGGCAGCCGACCAACTCGGGCGCAGCGTCGTCGACACAGCCTTGGGGTTTCTGCCGTAAACGAACGCCACCACGACCAATGAAAACGGCCCCAGCAACTCATAAACGTTCCCGTGCTGGAACTTGCGCAAGATCAACGCCCACGCCAGGCTCACCAGCAAGATCGGTGCGACATCCCACAGTGGCATTGGTGCTGGATGCAAAGGCCCCCGCGGGTCTGCAGCTTTCCCTGCTGTGTCTGGTGGTTCGGGCATCACGTTTTCGACCCGACCAAGCGCCGCACCAAGGCTTCGACCAACCGCGCGGAACGCCGTTGTCTACCGTGTGCAGACGCCAGCGCGCGCCGCACCGACTCCTCGAAGCTCAACGGGAGATGCTGACACAGCGGCCAATACGGAGGAGTGTCGTCGCTGACGATGTTGCTCGTGAAGCCTTGGACGAGCTCGGTAGCAACACGCGGGTTGGCGCTCGTGATCAGCGATATCCAACCCGCGGACAACGTCGGGGTAACCAAAGGCACGCCGAAAAGAGCGGGCGACAGCCCCATCACTCGCGCAGTCGTGAGCAGCATGTCTCGCCCCGACAGTCGATCCGCGCCGGGCAGCGCATACACGCGCGATCGGCTGTCTTCATCCACCGCGGCGTGCGCGAGGGCCAACGTGACGTCACCGATCCACACGGGCTGAGACTCGTTGTCGAGCCAACGTGGGAGCACCATCACGGGAAGCCGCGCCGCAATGTCGCGCACGATACAGAAGCTCTCGCTGCCCTCCCCCACGATCATGCTGGCGCGCAACTCGATGGTGGAGAGCCGAGAGCTGCGCAAGATCTCGCCCGTCCGTAGGCGGCTCCGCAGATGTTTGGAAGGAATGCCGGAGGGCCGTAGACCGCCGAGATAGACGATGCGACGTACACCAGAACTCTCGGCGATGCGCAAGAAGGACTCTGCGGCGCTGGCTTCCCGCTGCTCGTAGTCGCCCTCGGCGTCGGCCATGCCATGGACGAGGTAATACGCGACCTCCACCCCTTCGAGTGCGCGCTCCAGCGTATCGGGCTCATCCACGTTGCACGCCACGAACTGGCGGTCGGGGAATCGGAACCGCGCCCTTTCGGGTGAACGCGTGGCGCAACGAATCCGATGCCCTTCTCCGCGTAACTCTTCGAACAAGGCGCGCCCGACGAAGCCCGTCGCGCCGGTCAGCAATACGGTGGTGCCGCTCACGAGCCCACCTCGATTCCCAACACACCCGCGTCGACCGGACTGACTCGCGAGCCTTCGGCGAAACACGCTCGCGCATCGACGGTGACGTCGAAGCGCTCCAAGTTCTCGTACAGGCTAGACAAACAGGCCCCCAACACGACGAAGTCGCTGCGCAACTGGACGCCGTTCGTCTTGCAGAACGCGAAGATGCGCTGAAACGACTCCATGAAATGCGACAGGCGAAATCGGGTTTCGGTGACACGTTCCCCGAAGTGCTGCCGGAACAAGTGCTTCAAGGGGAGTAATCCGAGACGCCTAGCGCCGGCGTCGAAGGCCGCGTCGTCGTCGAGGTAGAAACCGCGGTACAACAGCTGAAGACCGGCTCTGAACTCGGAGTCCCAGTCGACGTACCAAGCGGCAGGCTTCCAATCCAGAACAACGCCAGGGGCCCCCGCCTGAACGACTGGGCTGAGGGCCTTCGCGCTCAGATCGAGCAGCCAGGCGCGCCCCGTGTAAACCTGGTGAAAGTACAGGGTGAGGACTGCACGAACGTAGCTGCGTTGCGCCTCGTACGACGGCGGGGCGCCAGCGCCCGGGCGCACACTTGGCGGCCACACGCGCACGGCAAGCCCCGCGCGCTCCAACTCGGCCTGCCGTTCCGCTTTACGCAGCTCGAAAGCGGAACGATTGCGCTGATTTCCAAGCAGCGTCACGCCCTGGCGCCACAACTGCCGTCGGGAAAACACCTCGAAGAAGCCGGGCGACGCGAACGACGCCAGCTGCTTCAACTCGACTTGACGGAGGAGGTCTCCAAACATGGGTGTTCCCGCGGCAATTCGTGAGCCGCTCTGCTCGAGCGGTTGTAGAGCGCTGCTGCGGGATGTCGAGAAGTCTCGTCCCTTTTCGGATCATGAACCCACGGTTCGGCTGTGTCGACCTTACCGCGATTCGAGCCGCTCCAGGTGTGAGGGCGCTCGAATCGCTAGATGAGGCGGTCGTTCTTCCGCGCTTTTGCTGGCTTCTTCTCGCGCGCTCACCTTGTGGACTGGTCGCGGGTCGCAGGTGGGACAGACCCGCTCCTCGGTCAGCGTTGAGATACAGTGCCGCTACCGCTGACGGACGAATCCAGCCGTGGAGACCCTTTGAAGCGGACGTCTCCGCTGCCGTCCACGCGAACGGTCAAACTGTCCCGGGCCGAGACGTCCACGTTACCGCTACCGCTCACCCGAACGACCGTATCCTCGGTATCACAACCGAAGCCGAAGTAGTTGCCGGAACCGGTGATCGTGACCGTCTGTGTGCGCGCGGTGCCGTCGATGTCCACGTCGCCGCTGCCTTCGATCACGACGCTCGAGGTGGTCGCTCGCAGGTCATCGACTTTGAGTTCACCCGTTCCACTGATTTCGAGCTCGACGGCGTCGGCTTCGACCTTTTGGACGTGGCCGTTTCCGGAGCCAGAGATCTCCACCCGAAGCGACTCGCTGTCGACGTGCTCAGCTCCGAAGTTGCCACTGCCCTCAATCGCGACCAGGGTGAGCTTCGGGCTACCCACGTGATAAATGATCGGCCGAGTCGGGTCGAGGATCACGTCGCCGCGGGTTTCGATGATCAGCGTTCGCCCTTCGACGTTGGTGGCCAGCTCGGGAACGATGTTGTCTTCGGCCTCGACGACGAGCCCCGTGTCTTCGGTCTGCTCGAAGTCGATGTCGCCCTCGCCGCGCAAGACGATGCGTTCGAACCCGGAGACGTCACGCTCCTCCTCCACGACTCGACCCGAGCCGTGAACGACTTCACACCCGCACACCGCTGTGCTGCCGAGGACCAGCACCCAGCGACCAACCAAGCGACCTAATAGCGAGTTCTGCAACATGGAAACTCCAAAAGAGAAAAGGGGCCCACGCCTCAGTGCCCCCATGCGCGCGCTTCGTTTGTGCTCGGCAAACAAAAAGCGCTCCCGCGCCGGAGGGCTCAGGGCGTCGCGTCGGCGAGCGGCTCGGAAAGCGGGAACTCGAGCACCTCCAAAAGCGCCATCACCCGCGGATTGCCTCGCAACTCCGTCCGATGGATCGCCCAAGCCGGGATCGGCGAAGACGACCAATCGGGCAACACGCGTCGCAACCGGTTGTCGGCGAGATCGTCCGCGACCAGCCAATCCGGCAACATCGCGACCCCCAGCCCGTCGAGCGCCAAGGCCCGGAGCGCAGACGGTGCGTTGGTGCGAAGGTGACCGGCCACCGCAACGGTGCGCTGCTCCTTTCCGCGGTGCAACGTCCAGCGCACGAGTTCACCTCCGAGCGCCACTTGCACCAAACACTCCCGCGCCGCGAGTTGCTCGGGTTCGCGCACGCTCCCGTGTTTCTTCAGCCAGCGCGGTGACGCGACCAGCACACGGTGCATCGTGGCGATGCGGTGGGCGACGAACGCTGTGCTGTCCGGCGGCGGAGGCCCGGCCCTGAGTGCCAAGTCCACGCGTTCACCAATCAGATCGACCAGGCGATCCTCGAGCCGCAGTTCCACGCTGAGTTCGGGATGGCGCGCGCGCAACGTCGCGAGCCGCGGCACCACGAACGACGTCCCGAACGTCAACGATGAGCTCACCACCAACGTCCCGCGTACGTGCGGACTCTCCCGCACCGATTCTTTGGCTACCTCGACGTCGCGCAGCACTCGCACGCAATGGGCGTACCACTCGCGACCGGAGTCCGTGATACTCAGACGGCGCGTCGAACGCGCGATGAGGCTCGCACCGAGTTCGGTCTCGAGCGCCCGCAGCTGTCTGCTGACGGCCGGCAACGAGAGCCCGAGCGAGCGCGCCGCTGCAGAAAGGCTCTTGCCCTCGACGACGCGCACGAACGTCTCCATTTGTGCCAACAAGTCCATGGATTGGGGTGTGCTCGATTCTTTACTCGCGCGCAAGAATCTCTTGCACTCGACTCGCCTACCCCGTCGCCGCGTGCGCCGGCACAGTACGACCCATGACTCAGAACCCACTCCATCGATTCCACAACGCAAACGTACTCGTCACGGGAGCAAACCGTGGCCTCGGCCTCGCGCTAGTTCGAGCGGCTTTGAACGCGTCCGCCAGACGCGTTTACGCAACTGCCCGCGACGTGAGTAGCCTAGAGACACTCACTCGCACCGACCCCGAGCGGGTGGTCGCGCTGCAACTCGACGTAAACGATGCGGACTCCGTCGCTCGCGCCGCCGAACGGGCCCCGGACGTAGACATTCTCGTCAACAACGCCGGCATATTGGCCTCGTTCGATGTCTTGCAGAGCAAGCCGGAAGACATCCTGCTCGATTTCTCGACGAACGCCTTCGGAATGCTGGCGATGGCCAAGGCCTTCTTGCCGGCTCTGTCGAGGGACCAACGCGGCGCCCTCGTGAACGTGCTCTCAATCGTGTCGTTGGCCAACATGCCTGCGTTGGGAGGGTATTCGGCGGCCAAGTCCGCCGCTTATTCGTTTACTCAGGCGTTGCGTCCCGAGCTTTCGCGACGCGGCGTGAGCGTGCACGCGGTTCTCCCGGGCCCGATCGATACGGACATGGTGCGACAAATGGAAATGCCAAAGACGGACCCCGCCGTCGTGGCGCAAGCGATTTTGGACGGAGTAAACGCGGGAGTGTACGAGATCCTTCCGGACCCCGCATCGCGCGAGATGTACACGGTCTACAAACGCGATCCGCAAGCGCTCGCCGCCCAACTGAGTGGGATGTGAAGCGGTGCGGCGCTCGGTCATGGCGTCATGGGTGGGTGTTGCCAAGCACCGCCACGTAGGCTTGCCCGAGCGCCAATCCGCCGTCGTTGCACGGAAACTCGCGCGGAAGCAGGGCTTCGAAGCGTTCGCTACGGAGCCTCTCGGCAATCGAATGACGCAGCCGTTGGTTCTGGAAACAACCGCCCGTCAGCACGACCCGCGGCGTGTCCACGTATTTGGCGACCGCTTCGGCGGCATCGACCAGGGCGTTGTGAAACCGCGCCGCGCACACCCCGACGTCGACCTTGCGCGCGATGTCCGCGAGCAGCGCCTCGACCAACGGCTGCCAATCGAGGACCGCCGGCTGCCCTGGCACGAGCGGGAACGGATACGCGGCTCGTTCACCATTCGAAGCGATATGCTCGAGCTCCAACGCTGCCTGTGCTTCGAAGGTCGGAGTGTCGGCCACGCCGAGTAATGCCGCGACGGCGTCCACCAAACGGCCCATGCTGCTGGTTTGGGGCGCGTTGATACCGCGCTCACACATTCGGACCAGCAACGGCACTTCCGAGCGAGACCACCAGCCAAGGTTTCCCCAGTGAGACGAGAGCCCAGCCTCGAATAGCAGCCCAAACGCCGCACGACGGGGCTCGCGCACGGCGCGTTCACCTCCAGGCAACGGAAAATAACGCAGGTGTGCGGCGCGATCGGATCGGGCGCCGCGCACCACCAGCGCTTCGCCGCCCCACACGGCGCCGTCGAGCCCCATGCCCGCGCCATCCCACGTCAGGCCCAACGTCGGCGCTCCCGGTGAACGCTCCGTTGTGGACGAGTCGTTCGCATCCCACTCGGCGAGACACGCGGCGACGTGGGCGTGATGATGCTGCACTCGCACCAACGGCACCGCCCAGCGGCGGCTGAGATCTTCCGCAACCAAGCTCGACGCGTAGTCGGAGTGGAGATCACACGCGATGACGTCGGGTTTCACGGTCAAGAGCTCGAGGCTCTCGGCTACGGTGCGCTCTAGCCACTCGCGCGCGCGTCCACTGCCGAGATCTCCCAAATGTTGGCTCACGAACGCTTGGCCGTGGCTTGCGACGGCGATGGTGTTTTTCAGGTGACCGCCGAGGGCGAGTACGGACGGTCCGTGGGGGAACGGGATGACGGTCGGCGCATAACCACGCGCCCGCCGCACGAGCTCGATGCCCTGCGTGCCGACACGGGCGACGGAGTCGTCGAGCGGCCGCGTGATGGCGCGGTCGTGAACCAAGAAAACATCGGCAACTTCGCGGAGCCGCTCGAGGGCTTCCGCGTTGTCGAGACACAACGGTTCCCCCGACAGGTTACCACTCGTGCAGATCAGCGGTTTCACCGAGTCTCGTGCAAGAATCCAGTGCAACGGAGTATTGGGCAACATCGCACCGACGATCGGCGTCCCCGGGGCGGCGTGAGGAGAAATCAATGGCTGCTCCGCATCGCGCTTGCGTACGAGCACGATTGGCGCTTGCGCAGACGTCAGCAGCGCGTCCTCGGCGGCATCGGTGTGACATACGGCACGCACCGCTGGCAGGTCCGCAAACAGGACGGCGAACGGCTTGTGCGGACGTCGCTTGAGCCGACGCAACCGCGCAACGGCCGCGTCGTTGGTTGCGTCGACCACGAGCTGAAAGCCCCCGATACCTTTGAGCGCGACGATTTTGCCCGCTTCCAGGACACGTCGCGTGGCAGCGAGGGCGTCGTACCCGGTCGCCACTTCGAGGCCTTCCGCGTCGAGCAGCCTCACCTGTGGTCCGCAGTCCGCACAAGTGATGGTTTGAGCGAAACAGCGTCGGTCACTCGCGGCCTCGTACTGACCGCGACAAACGTCGCACATGCCAAATGCGGCCATCGCCGTGTTGGCGCGATCGAAGGGCAGCCGCGTGACGATGCTGTAACGAGGGCCACACTGTGTGCAACTCGTGAAAGGGTAGCGATACCGCGGCTCGTCGAGCGACATCACTTCGGCGGCACAGGCCGGGCACATAGCGCGATCGGGAGGGACGCCCCATGGGCTCGGTGTCTCGCCGCCAGCCGCCCCTTCACTCGCCAGGATCGCGAATCCGCCTTCGGCTCGAGCCACCAGCGGTGCGTCCTGCACGTCGTGAACCGTCGCCGCAATTGGCGCCTCGCGCCGGAGCCGCTCGAGGAAAAGTCCAACGGATATTTTGCCACCCTGCACCTCCGCGTAGACGCCCTGCGCGCGGTTTCGCACGAAGCCGGTGAGCCCGAGTTGCAGCGCGAGCTGCCGAACGAACGGTCGAAACCCCACCCCCTGAACGATGCCGTAGACGTGTACGGCGCGACGAACGGTCTCGCCGGCGATTGACCCGGTACCGGAGCCTTGCCCGTCGAGCTGCGCCGTGACTTGCGACACGGCGCAGCTACTCCACGTCGAGACGCGTGACGCCGACGCCGGTCGGCCCCAAGAGCTCGGCGTCGGTCGCGCCACACGCTGGACACAACAACAAGTGATGGTCGGGCGTGTACACTCGAGCACAATGGCTACAACGAGCATCCACCCGAGTTACGTCGAGAACCACCCGCGCCCCCTCGGCCAAAGTGCCGCGAGCATGGCCTGCGAAGTGCAATTGCAGACTCTGCGGCGAGAGCGCTTCGGTCTCTGCCACCCAGCCGTAAACGGCCAAGATGCGCTTCGCGCCTTGGGCTTGTGCGCTGCTGACGCAGACGTCGACGATCTGTTTAGCCAACGTGGTTTCGTGCATAAATCTTCTCCAAGCGAGACATCACACGGTCCGCTGCCACGGGCACCGCCGCGTTTACCTCGGGGGACAATTCCGTTTGGTAGCGCGATGGCGGGTCTATAGTTACCGCGACGATGAACAGCGGAGCAAGGACGGGGTACAACGTGCGCGCCAGTTCTATGGCCTCACTCACGCCGAGTCCATGGCTGGAGACTCGCAGGGGAGGTTTCGTCGCGAGTTGTTCCGGCGTGAGCTCCACAACGCAGCCGGCGGCTCCTCCGACCTCGGTATCGGCGATCACGGAGTCGATGACCACCGTCGGCACCGCCTCGCCCAGCCATTCCACGAGGCCGCTCGGCTCCGAGACCTCCAAGAGGAGCGTTTCTTCGGGCAGGGCGCGACTCCGCAACTCGCCGATCACGCGTCGCCCCACGCCGTCGTCGCCTGCCGCCAACTGTCCGACGCCGACCACGCGCACTTTCACGTGCGCTCCACTTTCAGCTTCAGGAAGTGTGTGGCGCACGAGATGCAAGGGTCGTAATTGCGAACCGCGAGTTCGGCGCGATGCGTCGCTTCCTCGAGCGGCAACGCCGCCAGCGTCGGCGCGAGTTCGAACAAGTCTTCTTCGATCGTCAACTGATTCTGCGATGTCGGTGGGACGATTTTCGCCTCGAGGATCGTGCCCTCCGCATCCAACTCGTAGCGGTGATAAAGAAAGCCGCGGGGCGCCTCGGTACCGCCGAAACCCGTACCGGCGTGCACTGTAAAGGGTAACCACGGGCTGGGTGGCGGCGTGTAGGCCTCGATGATCCGGATCGCGTCGCAGAAAGCTTGCACCATCTCGAGCACGCGGATCGGAAGCGTGCGGAAGGGATTGTTACACGGCGGCGTCAATCCCACGCGGCGCGCGACATCCTGGACCTCGGGCAACAGTTGCTCGAAATCCAGGTTGAAACGCGCCAACGGGCCGCAGAGATATGCGCCGCGGCCGTTGATGCGGGACCTCAAGGCGTTCGAATAAGGCGCCTGTTCCTCGGTGAAGTGGGCCTCGTAGTCGCGTACGTCGATGTCGAGGCCGCGATTGGAGATCAATCGCCCTTCGCAAAACGGGTACTCGTCCGGATGATGCAACGCGACGTATTCATAGTCGCGCTCGAGAGACGGATAGGTGAACGTACAAACCCAATCGAGTGCCTCGATGCAAGCGTCGCGCGCGCTGCGTAGGTCGCTGAGCAATGCGCCCAACTCGGCTTTGGTAGGAGCGCGGTAGAAGCCACCTACGCGTACGTTGATGGGGTGGATTTCGCGTCCCCCCAGGACCGTCACGATCGCGTTGCCGGCCTTCTTTATGGCCAAGCCGCTCTTGACCCAGCGGCCATGGTCCTTGGCCATACTCATTGCGTCGGGATAACGCAAGAAGTCCGGCGCGTGCAGCAAAAACGCGTGCAGCGCGTGACTCTCGATCCATTCGCCGCAATACAGCAGCCGCCGCAACGCGCGGATCGCTCCGCCCACTTCCACACCCAGCGCACTCTCCATCGCACCACACGCGCTCATCAAGTAGGCGACCGGGCAAATGCCGCAGATCCGCGCCGTGATGTCCGGCGCTTCCATGAACGCGCGCCCGCGCAGGAACGCCTCGAAGAAACGTGGCGGTTCGAATATGGAGAGCCGGACCTCCTTGGCGCGGTCGCCCTCCAGGTGAATCGTGAGCGCGCCTTCCCCTTCGACCCGCGCCAGATAGTCGACTTGAATGGTGCGCACGTTTTCGGAGCTCATGAGGAACCTTTCAGCTGGGCTTCGAGCTTGGCGCTCTCTTGGCGAAACGCGGGCGCGTTGACGTTGAATGTCTGCAGGACGCGGAGCACGGTGCGAGGCTGCTCGCCGTGACCCTGCCACGCTTTGACGAGGGCTCCTGTATTGGCAGCTTCCATCGGCCCAAAACAGCCGTAACACCCTCGATGATAGGCTGGGCACAAGGCGCCGCAGCCGGCGTGAGTCACGGGGCCCAAACACGGCGTGCCCGTCACCATCACACACACCGTGCCGCGCAGCTTGCACTCGACGCACACGCTGTGAGACGAAACTGCTGGTTTCCGACCATGCAAAAACGCGCTCACCGTCTCGAGCAACTGTTGCTTGTTGATGGGGCATCCGCGGAGTTCGTAGTCGACGGTGACGTGTTCGGCAAACCCCGTCGAGGTAGCCAAGGTCGATAGATACTCCGGCTTGGGATACACGTACGCCGCGTAGTCCCCGACGTCCGCGAAGTTACGCAATGCTTGGATGCCGCCGCTCGTGGCGCACGCGCCGAGCGCGATCAGAACCTTCGAACGGCGACGAACGTCCTTCAGCCGTTCGATGTCGTGACTGGTCGTGATCGAGCCGTCGGCGATCGACAAATCGAAGAACCCTTCTGCCTCTTTGCTGATCGCCTCGCGAAAGTAGGCGATGTCGACGGCGTCGGCGAGCGCCAGCAACTCGTCCTCGAGGTCGAGCAGCGAGAGCTGGCAGCCATCACACGACGCAAACTTCCAGACTGCAACACGCGGACGCGCCATGGTCACGCTTCCCTCGTCGAAAAGAACCGGCTCACGGCATCGAACGGCAACACCGGCCCATCTTTGCACAAGAAATTAGGCCCCAATTGACAGTGGCCGCAAAATCCGACGGCGCACTTCATGTTGCGTTCGAGCGAGACGAAGATTTGTTCGTCCGCGACGCCCACACGCGCCAACTCGCGTTGGCAATAACGCATCATCACCTCGGGCCCACAGATGAACGCCGTGGTTTGTCCGGGATCGATGGGCGCGCGACCGAGCAGCGCCGGCACCACGCCCACGTGCCCCTTCCACGCCGGAGTAGCTCGATCGACGGTCGACATCACCTCGATGTTCGCCGTCGCCGCCCACTTCGACACCTCCTGCTGAAAAGCCATGTCTTCGGGAGAACGAGCGCCCACGAGCAGGCGCACATTACGAAACTCGGCTCGATGTCTGAGAGCGTAATAGACGGCCGGCCTCAGCGGCGCCAACCCAAGACCACCGGCGATCAGCAACAGATCCCGACCGCGTGCCTCGTGCAGCGGCCATCCTCGCCCGAATGGCCCCCGCACTCCGATGCTCGACGTGTCGGGCGCCAGTTTACCTAGCGCCGTTTGCATCGCGTGGGTGACGTGGCCAACGGCGCGAATCGTATGCACGAGTTCGGAGCGCACCTCCGAGTCCCCGCTGATCGAAATCGCGACCTCACCGATACCGAACAAATAGAGCATGTTGAACTGCCCCGGCTCGAAGCTGAAGCCACTCGGAGTGGGGGGCACCAAGGTAACGGTGAAAACGTCCGGCGTCTCCGCCACGACGCGACGCACCGCAAACGGCACCGGCAACATGGGTCCGGGCAGACTCGTCGGGATCACGACGCACCTCCCCGATACACGTCGAGTCGCAACAAGCGCACGCGCTCCAGACGTTGGTACAACGCGCCCACGAGCGGCTGCAGCAACGCGCGCTCGACATCGGCGTCGGCCTCCATCCACTCGCGCAGCGTCTTGCCGTCGAGAGCGATCACCTCTGTGGCTTCGACCGCGCGTGCGTCCAAGTGGAATCGGTGCGGCGGAAACAGCCAAGACAACCCACAAATGTCGCCCCCGGTGAGACTCTCGAGCAACGTCACGGGGCGCCCTGGCGCGTGGGTCTCGAGCACCACGTGGCCGCGCACCAACAAGTAGAGTCGATCGGCTACGGCTCCCTCGCGAAACAGGTACGCGTCCGCCTCGAAGCTCGACAGTCGACCGATTCCGAGCAACTTCGTCAACGTCGAAGCGGGCGCTTTGGAGAGCATCGGCTGCGCTTGCAGTAGCTCCAACGTCAGTTTCCGACTGGGCTCAGACATGGTGCTCATCCCCTTCCAACGCGCGTGCGTCGCTCGCGCGGATCGCGGCGACTTCCTCGGTGACATCGATCCCGACGGGACACCAAGCGATGCAGCGACCGCATCCGACGCAACCCGAAGTATCGAATTGATCAATCCAGCTCGCGAACTTGTGCACTAGCCACTGGCGATATCGAGAGCGATTCGAGGCATGCACGCTGCCCCCGTGCACGTGAGAGTGCTCCAGGGTAAAACACGAGTCCCACCGTCGTTCACGTTCGGCGGTCTCTCCGGTCAGGTCCGTCGTGTCCGTCACGCTGGAACAGAAACACGTCGGGCACACCATCGTGCAGTTGGTACAGCTCAGGCACCGCAGCGCCACGTCGTCCCAGCGGGGGTTTTCCAGGTTGGCGTACAAGAGCTCCTTGATCCCCGTGGTGTCCAGCTTCTTGCGCATCGATGCGGCTGTGTCCACCGACAGCTGCTCGGCGCGCGCCACGTCCTCACTCGTCGCGGACGCCACTTCCAGTTGGGCGAGGAGCTCTGCACCAAGTGGAGTGCCGACCTCCACGACGAAGCGATGCGCGCCATCGGTGAGCTCCCAGAGCGCCAGATCGAAACCACCGGCCGCCCGCGGCCCCGTCTGCATCGAACTGCAGAAGCAGTTGTCCCCCGGCTGTCCACAATTGACGGCAAGCACGAATACACCGTCACGGCGCGCGCCGTAGTCCGGGTCCACCGTCGCGCCGTCCCGAAAGACCCGATCTTGAATCGCGATCGCGTGCAGATCGCACGAGCGAACACCAATCAACGCCAGTTTGGGGACGCTCGTTTCGTGCTTGTCCGGGATGAAGCTGCCGTCCTTGCGCCGCACACGAAAGAGCCGCAAACGCGGCACGAAGAACGAAGCCTTGAAAGAACTCGGCCCCTGCGCATAGCCGAACAGCGCTTCGTCTTGGCGCCGCTCCAGTCGGTATCTCCCTGCCGATTGCCGCTCCGTCCAGCCACCGGGCAAGTCGGCCACCCCCGCTATCGGATCGTAACCGATGGCTCCGTCACGGACGGTCGGGCCCATCAGTTGGTAACCTCGAGCCGAAAGCTCGTGTAGCACGGCTTCGAGTTGCTGAACGCTCAGCACGAAACGCTCGTTGTTCGTCACAGAAGGCAAACCTCCGTCGCGGCAGAGTGCCATAGTCGGCCGCCGAGGCATAGAGCTTACTCGGGCTCGACGGGTTGCTGGCGCGAAGGTTTGACATCTTCACTCCGCCAATCGGCAAGAATTGCGCCCCGCGAGGTCGACAACCCAACGGCTGGGCTGCTAGGCACACGCCTACCATGGAGAAGAAGCCACGCATCTTCACGACGTCGTTTGCGAGCGTCTACCCGCTGTACGTGCAGAAGGCCGCCAAGAAGGGGCGCACGCAAGCCGAGGTCGACCAGGTCATCACTTGGCTCACGGGGTACGAAGACGAGCAGCTGCGTCACGCAATCGACTCCAAAGTCGACTTCGAGACGTTCTTCGCCGAGGCGCCGCGCCTCAACCCGAACGCGAGCCTCATCACTGGCGTGGTTTGTGGCGTTCGCGTGGAGAACGTCGAAGACCCGCTGATGCAGAAGCTCCGTTATCTGGACAAGCTCGTCGACGAGCTCGCCAGAGGCAAAAAGATGGCGAGCATTTTACGGCAGTAACGCCTCGTCCCCCGATCAGACGCCGAGTGAGAGCTATCCGTCTCGGAACGAGAAGTCACACAAGTCGCCCAGTGTTAACGGTTTGGCCGTGGACAACAACACTCTCGACCGCAACATCCCTCGCCGTCATCTCCTCTTCACTAGCATCACGCTTGGAGCCATCAGCTTAGGCTGCTCGGACGACGTGCCCCAGAACCCGCAAGGCGCCGTCAGCGACGCAGCGGTCGCAAGTTCCTCGTCAACTACCGCCTCGAACGTGGACTCGAGCGGACTGTTCGGCGGCAACCTGCCCAACACCGAAGTTACAGCTCCGAGCAGCTCCGCGCCCAACGACGACAACCCCAACGTCGATAGCCCAATAGTTGCCTGCAGCGACGCAATCGGCGGCCGCGGCTCACCTCTCGTCGACGACTTCGAAGACGGCAACATGGCCACCATCGAAGACGATGGCCGCGACGGTACCTGGTACTTCTACGACGATACTACTCCGGGCAATCGCGACAGCACCGTTGACGTCGATACGTTGGGCGAACGCAGCGGCCAAGTGCTCCACGTGACCGGCGAAGGCTTTACCGACTGGGGGTCTGGCTTCGGTGCTGGTCTACACTGGAATACCGCCCAGTGCACCTACGACGCAAGCACCTACGACGGCGTCCAATTCTGGCTCCGCGGCAGCGGCAGCACTCGCGTCACTCTGCAGAACTTGTCGGTAAGACCAGAGAATTTGGGGGGCCAATGTCCCACCGATGCGACGTGCTTCGACAGCCACGGCGTCGACCTGACGCTCGAGGAAACCTGGACTCTCGTTCAGCTACCGTTCACCGACTTCGAGCAGGCCGGGTGGGGAACGCCGGTCGGTCGCCTGCAACCCGAAGCCATCTACGTCTTGGAATTCCAGTTCGGAACGGTAACACCATACTCCGTCTGGCTCGATGATGTTTCGTTCTACCGCAACTCTGGGTCCGACGCAGGAACGGAAAGCTCGGCGTCGACGTTGGCCAGCCCCCAATCGAGCGCAGCGCACGACGCCGGCTCCGTCTCGCCGCTGGTTAGCGCCGAGTCCTCTACGGGGGCAATCAGCGCGGCTCCCGAGTCTGACTTGGACGCTGGCAACGGCGAGGCTGCAACCGACGCTTCTCTCTAGCTCTGCCGG
>CBINDO010000136.1:0-19931 GCA_966249405.1 uncultured bacterium
GGCTCCTCGGCGGCCGCGAGGAGGGACGGAGGGTCGAGTCGCGCACGAAGCGGATGTGCTCGTTGGGCAGGGTTACGCCCAGCGACTTGAGTAACGTTTGCCGAACGGCTTGACGTCGATCGTCGGCGCGGGTTCCGGAAGGCGTGGCGACCAAGACGTAAACTCCACCGTCCGTCTGAAACGCGACCGCGCGGCCCGGACCGACGAACGGAAGCCTTTCGATCGCCGCCTCGAAATCGGGAGCGAAGAAGCTCTGCCCGTTGATCTTGATGCGGTCGCTCATGCGCCCAGTGACGAACAACTCACCGTCCAAAACGAACCCGATGTCTCCCGTGTGGTAATATCCGCGTGCGTCCAAGAGAGGGACCGTGTCGAGGAAGTAGCCGGGCGCTATCGAGCCGCCCCGAATCAGGATCTGTCCCAGGGCGCGCTCGGCGCATGGCTGTCCGCGCTCGTCCACGATACGAAGGTCGAAGTCGGCATGCGGCGCGCCGACGCCGACGCAGGTTTGCCCGTTCTCCAGGGTGACTTGCCGCGGCTCGGCGTGAAGCGAACAGGTCACGAGCAATACCGCCTCCGCCATTCCGTAGCTCGGTTGCAGCATTTTGGGTTTGAAGCCTGCGGGAGCGAGCGCATCCCCCAGAGCAACCAGGTCCGCGCCTCGAATTGGTTCACTTCCGTTGAAGACCAGGCCCAGTGCACTCAGGTCCCATTCGGAGCGTTCTGCAGCATCGGTCTCCGCGATTTGCCGCAGCAGATATGGCACGGCGAAGTGGGGGATTGCAGAATACGAGGCTTTGGTTTGGGTGAGATGCGTCAACCACTCGAGGGGTTGGACCAAAAACGCATGGGGCGGCGCGAGGTGAACCGAAAGACCGTTCCACAGCGGCGATAACAGACCACCGATCAAACCCATGTCGTGATAAAGTGGCAACCACGCACTCGAACAGTGGGACACACGCACAGGCCCAGCGTTGGCTTCGACGAATTGCCGAATGTAGTACAAATTCTTGTACAGATTGCCGTGAGTGATCGTGACACCTTTGGGGAAGGCGGTCGATCCTGATGAAAACTGCACGAATGCTGTGTCGTCGCTCGCGGGTGCCTCGATGGATGCGGTGAAATCGATTGGCCTCGCCTTGCCTGCTTTCGGTGGCAAAGCCAACTTGGGAACTGGAGTCTCGAGAGCTTTGAGACACGGCGCGTCTAAAATGAACGCGGGTTCGAAGACCTTCGAAAGTCGCCCCAAGAAGTCGAGGAACTCTTCCGCTGCCGCTCGAGAAGCCAGGGACCGAACCGAGAGCGGTATCGCCCCCATCGCTGTGAGCGCCAGAAAAGAGGTGATGACCGCGACGTTGGTCTCGAACGGAAACACCACTCGGGTACCACGCCCGACTCCTCGCTCTCGAAAGAAGTCCACGGCCGCAACGATATCTCGAGCGAGCTCTACGTACGGCACCTGAACGGGAGGCCCACCGTAGCTCTCGTAGAGGAACAACGAGCCTTCGGACTTTGCCAGGCCTTTCGGTAGCTCGGTCAGAGATCCGACTCCAAGCAAACCCACCGGCGTCACCTGTGCCCGCTTACCCAACGATTGCATAACCACCATCCACCGTGAGAGTTTGTCCGTTGATCATGGCTGCGCCCTCGGAGCACAGGAATGCGACGACGCTTGCGACGTCCTCGGGTGTGGCAAGACGCCCAACGGGCGTCCTTCGCTTCGCTTCCTCCAGGAGGTCTGACTTGTGGGGGAACGCGCGCAGCGCTTTGGTGTCCACGATTCCCGGGCTAACTACATTTGCCGTGATGCCGCGACCCCCGAGTTCGAGCGCCAGGTGGCGAATGACAGCTTCGATGGCCGCCTTGCTCGCCCCGACTCCGCAATACAAGGGGATCGCACGCTGAGCGCCCGACGAACTGAGAGCGATGATTCTGCCCCCAGGTCCCATCAGGGGCGTCTGGTCCTTGACGCCCACGAGGCGTTGAACGACGCGGTGGAGGGGCCGCAGGTTGATGTCGAGACAGTGCTGAAGTTGCTCGGCAGAAAGCTCCCATGACTGCCGCAGTACGCCGGAGGCGGCGTTGCTGACGAATAGGTCTACGGTCCCCAACGCTTCGAGGGCTGCATCGATCACTTGATCGGTACGCGTCAGATCGGCGAAGTTGGCTCGGATCGCGTGGACCTTACCGCCAGTCGGCGCCATCGCATCGAGCAGCCTCGCTTTGCCCGTGTGGTCACGAAAGTAGGTGAACGCTACCTCCGCGCCCTGACGGGCCAATGCGACACAGATCGCGTGACCTATGTCACCAGAGCCGCCGGTGACGAACGCCTTCTTACCCGAAAGATTCATGGTTTGCATCAAGTGAACCTGCGCAGTGCGATGCACGTGTTGAGGCCGCCGAAACCCAACGAATTGCAGAGCGCCGTGTCCACGCGGGCGCGACGCGAAGCGTTGGGAATGTAGTCCAGAGGACAGTCCTGGGCGGCTCCGAGGTAGTTCATCGTCGGCGGCAGGGTCTGGTGATGAAAGGCAGCCAAGACGGCCGCTAGCTCCAGCGCCGTTGCAGCGCCCAACGTGTGTCCGTGCATGGACTTGGTCGACGACACGGGGGTCTTCATGGCGGAGCTGCCGAGTGCCGCGGCGAGTGCACTCGACTCGATGGCGTCGTTGTGCCCGGTGCCGGTGCCGTGTGCGTTGACGTAGTGGACATCCTCGGGATTGAGCTGCGCCTCGTGCAAGGCGGCGGCGATCGCCCGGCGAGGACCGTCGACGCTCGGCTGAATGTAGTGCGAAGCGTCGGAGGACAACCCGCAACCCGCGACCACGGCTAGCGGCCGCACCCCCCGCGCAACGGCTCGGTCGAGGTGCTCGAGGACCAAGGTTGCCGCGCCTTCACCCAGCACCAACCCACCCCGCTTGTCCGAGAACGGTCGACACGTATCGTGAGCCAACACGCGCAAGGCCTCCCAGCCACGAACGCACCCCGGCGTCACCGGCGCCTCGGCACCACCGACGAGCACGTAGTCGCACATGCCGGTGCGCAACATCGCCACGCCCATCGCAACGGCGTGGCCAGAGGATGCACAAGCGCTGGTCGTCGCGAACGCCGGGCCTCGGATCCCGAGATCCATACTGATCAACGCGGCGCCAGCGCTCGGCGAGAGTTTGGGCACGGCTGTCGGTCGAAGCCGGGGTGACCCCTGACGATACAACTTCTCGTACTGCTCGTCCTGAGTGCACTGTCCGCCAACGCCAGTAGCGTGAACCACGGCGACTCGCTCCGAAGCTTCACCCAACGGCAGCCCCGACATCGCCGCCGCCTCTCGCGCCGAAAGGACGGCAAACTGCGAGAAGCGGTCCATGTAAGTCAGCTCGTCCGCCCTGAACTCGGCGGCCGCGTCGTAGTCCTGAACTTCAGCGGCGATTCGACAGCGAAAGTCTTTGGCGTCGAAGGCACGAATCGGACCGATGCCGCAGTGCCCGTCCATGAGTCGCGCACTGAAGCGCTCGAACCCCTTGCCGAGCGCGGATATACAGCCGACTCCAGTAATTGCGATGGTGGTCATTGGTTGAGTTTGGCCCTTGGGTAACGTGCTTCAACCAACCGCCTCGCCCTGCTCAGCGCGGACTCGTTCAATCGAACTAACGATGTCACGCACCTCCTTGTACACGCCGAACCGCTTCAGAATCTCCGAGTCGTTTGGGAGCTCTACGTCCAACGCCTCCTCGATGTCGAAGATCACTTCAGCCATCGTGAGCGAGTCTATACCTACGTCCGTTAGACTCGTGTCCATCGACACCTGACCAGAGGAGGCGTACTTCGAAATGACCTGGAGCACTAACTGTTGAGTCGAGGATGATGTCATCAATTGGTTCCTACTTGGTTCTTCGAGAGCGCACCTGTAGCCGCTCGAGGCTATCACCCCTCGAACCGCAACCCCGCAACCCTCAGCCTGGGAGCTATATGACCAACCCAATCACGACGCACAAGCACTGACTGCAACTGGTGATCAAGCTCCCATGCGCTCGCTGACCCGCGGGAGTTCGCTCGCTCGAATTCGAATCTGACCAAACTAAACGCTGCATATCTCCCACGCTCGGACCAGCGGATAGCCAAGTCAGGTTAACTAAACCATGACACCCACAACCTCACCCACCATTTTGCCTCGTTCACGTAACACAAACCCGCCCCACTAGCCGAACCAGTCTCCCAGGATTGGGAGTGTTCACTCGACGCAACTCCGCTTTAATGAAGCGACATGCGCCGTGCTCGCGGAAACGCAGTCCTTCCCTTGACACCACACCGCGTCTGGTTCAAGCCCTGGCCCGTATTCGAGTTCACAGCAGCCTGCCCAACGGATGCGAGTTTGACAACATGACCACGACGACACGACTCACCGAATCGTACATCGATGCCTCTGCGCCAGACCGACGCGAACTAGATCGGCGCATGCGCCGCGTCCAGAAGATCATCAAACGCGCCGAGCACCGCTTGTACCGCAGGTACCCCATCCTGAAATACAAAG
Source organism: uncultured bacterium (assembly GCA_966249405.1). GTDB lineage: Bacteria > Myxococcota_A > Polyangia > Polyangiales > Polyangiaceae > SZUA-265. Next base: position 4,529 of record CBINDO010000136.1, read on the forward strand.
ACGCGATAGCGACGGTCATCTGCTTCGGCTCGTGTATCGGCATGGTGGCAATGGGGATCGCCTATGTCAGGGGCTGGGCTCCGTGGTACGTCGTGATTTTCGTCAATTCCGTGCTCGCAGGGCTGCTCAACGAAGTGGAACACGACTGTATTCACCACATCTACTATCGGCACACGCTGTGGATGAAAGACCTGATGATGTTTCTTTCGTGGACCTTCCGCGGCAACTACATGAGTCCGTGGCGAAGACGGCTCTACCACTTGCACCACCACCGCACGTCCGGCTCCCGAGAAGACCTCGAGACGCAGTTCATCGGCCTCGGCAAACCGTACGGTGTCTACCGATTCCTGCTACACATCGACTCACTGTGGGGCTTCGTGTTTGCCAAGAAGATCACGGGCGAGGTCAACCTCGTTTACCGGCAGAAGACGGAGGCTGCCGACAACGTGAGGCACATGTTCCCCGTGACGGTGCCGTTTTTCGTGCTCTGGATCAGCTTCCTCGTCTTGCAGATGTTTCACTTCGCCCAGTTCATGCTCGGAACAGACGCACCATTGCCGGGGTGGCTCGCGAGTTACGACGCCTTCCTCGTACCCCTGGCCATCACCTGGATGATCCCCTGTACCATCCGCACCGCTTCTTTGGCGATCGTGTCTGCGCACACCCACTACTCGGGCGAAGGCCTTCACCCGATGCAGCAAGGCCAGGTGATGGACTTCTGGTACATGAAGCCGTTGCAGTTGTTCGTATTTCGCTTCGGAGTGACTCACATCATGCACCACATCGTGGTGTTGCAACCGTTCTTCGTCCGCGAGCTGTTGTCCGGCATCGGCAATGCCGCCTTGGTCAAGTACGGAGTTCCCCGCAACGACTACGGCACGGTGTTTCGGGGCAATCACCACCCTTCACGTCATCCTGCTGCGGAGACGACGTTCGCGCACCCGGCGTAGCCGTTAGCGGGCGAAGCCAAGGGTAGGCTACACGGATGACCCTAAAAGCGACCCGAAAACACGGCGCCCGCGACGTCGGTGCCGATCACTGGTGAAAGATGAACGCTCGCCAAGTCCTGGCGAACGTAACGTGGATTGTCGATCACGAGCCCGGCGATCAGCGCCCCTGCTCCAAGCGCCTGAACGGAGCCTAGAGCGACCATCATACGCTCTGCACTCGGCTTACGACCCTTGGCCGCGAGATCGATCCACGGACCGGCAAGAGGCACGGCGATGTGCTCGGTGCCCGGTGCAGCCAACCCCGCGATCATCGCAGAATAAGCCCACCCCGCAAACCAGGTGGCTGCGCCAGCAATCCACACCGGCGTCCACGCCCGGTGCTGAACGACGTAACCTTCGGGCGCAGGCCCCCCAGTGTAAGGGAGCGATTTGGGGCCGAGCGGGCGAGAGGCGCCGGGAGCGGCGTGCAGCACATTAACGTCCGAGCCATGGCGGGCGACGGGTGGCGCGGGCTCGTCGAGCGGGGCCGTAACCTGGACAGCCGGCAGCTCGGCACGGACACTGGGCGGCGCAGCATTTTGGGGCGCAGCATTTTGGGGCGCAGTACTCTGGGGCGCTGTATCTAGAGGCGCGGTGTTTGGCGACGCCGGGTTGGCGTCTGGCGCCGCGGCGTTGGGCGCTTCCGCAGGAGGCACTGCCCCGGGCGGCGCAGGCGCGGGCGGCGCTGGAGACGGCCCACCACTCGCGACCGGGGGGCTGGAGGTCGTGGCCGGGGCGGACGACCCGACTCCGGAAGCCGTTCCTGCGGCGCTCGAGTTTCGCACCTCGTGCGGAGCGGGATTCGCCGTTGGACCGTGCACTGGAGGCGACGTACCGTTGGGTTGACCAAACGCGGGGCTGGCGATGATGAACACCATCGTCACCGCGGGAACTCGCAAAAACCGACGGAACACTCCGCTCTGCTGAAACGCTGCCATCCCGCAGGTTCTATCTCGGGGCGTGGAGCCGGACAACTCTCGTGTCGAGCTTCGGTCGAGTTGATGTTTGGCATACCCAACGGATGCAGATGCCAACCGCGTTCGCTCGCCCCGTGAAGCGGAGCGAGCGACAAACGCCGTCCCCTCGGCGCGGCTCGTGGACAACACGCGTCGGCTCGATGCGTACCTGTCGTGAAGGCGCGGATTTCGCTCATCGAGCAACCAACCCGGCCTGCGTCGCGGTCTGGCCTGCCGGGGGTCGCTGGGTCTCCTCATCGTCTCGAGCCTGCGTTGCTGCAGCGACGGAGTGTCCACGAACGGCCGCTGGCACCTCTCACTCAGGCGGCCACCGAGCGAGGGTACCGACGTCGACTCGTGATCCATAGGTGCCGGCGCGGCGGCAGGCATGAAGTTGCGCCAGCGAGAGAGCTGAAGTCAGCGCCGTCATCCGCAATACGGAGCCCCTCCTTCGTCAGTGTGTACCTCCACGCCGCCACAGTGTCGTTCCGATCCACATGTTTCCGATCAGGAACGGGTAAACGATGGCGCGTTCCACCAGACCGAGCAACAAGTTGAAGCCGCTGACGAGCGCGACGAAGTAGGCGACCATCGCGCCCAGGCCAAGTGAGCCGAACGCGACGAGTGCGCGTCCGAGCTTTAACGGCAGTCCCGTCCGTTGATGCATGACGCCGACAGCGATCGCGAGCAGGTTGCCGCCGATGAAAGCTGCCATGGCGCCGAGCGCGTGACCGCTGCCGTGTTCCATGGCTTGCGCAGAACCCGGGTTCAAAGCGAGTAACACGCCTCCCACGGCGAGCAGCGTGGCCTTGCCAACGACGAGCGCGCGCCGCCAACCGGATAACCCGCGCAGCAAGAAAAAGCCGCACCCGATCAGGACGCCGAAGACGAAGAACCCGGTGTTCATCACCCGCGCGAGCGGTGAAAGCATGTATTGCCCGAACAACTCCGACGGACCACGCACCCCAAGGTTGCTGATGAAGTGGTAGGTGTAACTGTAGGGCGGGTTCGTCCACGCCGCGGCGGCGATGAACTCCCCGAGCAAGTAGACACTGGGCCCGGCGATGAGCAATGCCCCGGCGGCGCGGTCTTGCCGTGCGAACGGATTGTCGTGCGTGGTCATTACCGAATCCTGGGCTGAGTCGTTCATTGCGTCCAAGACATTGATCGCCGCGCATTCAGACTCTAGAAGTCTGAATCATGGAGCTTCGTCATTTGAGATACTTCGTCGCCGTCGCCGAAGCGGAGCACTTTGGCAAAGCCGCAGAGCGCCTTCACGTCTCCCAGTCGCCCTTGAGCCGGCAGATCGCACAACTCGAAGCGGAACTCGGGGTCGCCCTGTTCGTGCCGGTGGGTCGCGGCGTAAAGCTGTCCCCTGCTGGCCAGAACTTTCTTGAAGGGGCACGCGCCGTTCTGGCGCGCATCACTTTGGCGATAGACGACGTCCGGCAAACGGCGCAGGGGCGCATCGGGACGATTGCAGTAGGGTTCGACGGCGCGCTCACCGATGCGCTGCAGCTCACGAAGATCGTCCCGACCTTCCGCGCACGGCATCCCCGAGTGCAGGTGCGTCTAGTGCCGCTGCCCAGCGAGGAGCACGTGGCGGCATTACACGAGGGCAAGATCGCCGTGGGGTACGGCTATCACTCTCCGCGCGCAGACAGCAGGCTACGCGTCCGTGTGCTGTTTCGCGATCGGGTCGGCGTCGTCATGTCCAACGGGCATCACCTCGCCGCGCGCCGCTCGGTACGGATGGCCGATCTCGCGCAAGAGCGCTTCATCTGGCCGCCGCGCAGGGACGCACCCCGCCTCCACGATGACGTTTTTGCCGCGTTTCGCGCCCATCACCACACCCTCCATATCAGTCACGAAGAAGTGAGCGGCGAGGTACTGCTCTTGCTCGTCGCGAGCGGCGAAGGGCTCTGCCTCTTTCCCGAAAGCGCAGCGGCGGCGATCCCGCCCGCTACCGTGTTCAAACGCGTCCGCGATCTGAACGTCGAGATCCTCGGTCGGTCGATCTGGCGCGAGAGCGACACGAAGGACCCGCTCGTGAACTCATTGCTCGCAATTACCGATGCGGTGCATACTTCCGGACGTTAGCCAAACATCGAGGATTGCGAACGAGCGCCGCGCCTGGTCGGCCGGGGTCGTTGCCACTGACGAACACGCGACGTTGGATGTCGAACGTTGGTGTGAGACAAGCTTCGAACAACGGCCCGTCGCCGTTTGGTAGGGAAGCACGACTCCCCTGCGCCTCAATCGATCTACACGCCCGCGGTCAGCAGCGATCTGAATGAGCACGTATCTGTTCGATGTTTGTCGCGCCGTACAGTCGCAGCACTCAATTCCGTCGTGGACCTCGGCGCGCCGCCACGTCGAACGTGCGACAGCGATTCGCCGCGAAGGTTCCAAGCGCTGGCTAGAATACACCCGCGAACGAGAGGAGAGCGCGTGAACGTGTTGTGTGCTTCGCCGCGAGGAGGTCTGATGCGCAGGTTGATATGGCTTGGTTTGGTGCTGGGTCTGCAACTCGGATGCAACGCCGGCGGCGAACGAACCGCGAGCACCTCCGCTCCGCCGTCGGACTTGCCTGCGGAGAGTGACGATTCCGCGACCAGCGCGACCAATCCCATCGCTTCCGACGCGAGCCCGGAGGGCACCCTCGCGGGGCCGCCTTCCGCTGCGTCTGACTCCTCGTCACAAACCCCGTTCACGCCACCCCCGCCGGTGCCTCCCCCGATCGTTCAGACGTTAGACCCTTGCGGCATCATGAACTGCGAGGCGGGCCGAGGTTGTTGCCACAATCCCCTCGCCGCCGAATTCAATTCGTACCCCCGCGAATTTCTCGTCGATTGTCTGCCCGAACCGGTGGGCGAAGCGAACGCGCCGCTCGACGCCGAGTGCGAAGACTACCTTTGTGAGACGCTCTATTGCCTCTGGAAAGGCTGCCGCCTCGAGTCGGGGGTGTGCGGCGTGCGAGCCGACGAGTACGTGCTCAATGCGCAGGGTCCAGACGTACACGGAAGGGTGGTCAAGCCGAACTTCGGCTGCGTCGACGAACGCTGGTTGATCCGCCGCAACGAGAGCGGTGTCCCACCGGATCGGACGCTCGAATGCGCCGTCGACTACTGGTGGTCAGATGCTGGAGCTTCCGGCAGTAGCGGCGCCAGCGCGGAATCAGCACGGGGTGGCGCCGGTGGCTCGTGGGATGCAGGCCGCAGCTCTGGGCTCCCGTGAATGACTCTGGTATAGATCTTCGTTGTCGGTTTGGTGGAACTCGAGGAGGATAAACTCCTTGGGGTGTTCACCAAAGCGGGGTAATCTCACACTGTCACACGCGGCGACGAGCGACAACGCAAACCAAAGTGGGGATAAGGCGGGTTCGTAGCGCAACTTCACGGCATCCGGCTCCTGGGTATCGCAGTGCGTGACGCGCCGGGTGGGACATCTGGCTCACGGGGGAATACGGTCACGCCACGTGAGTGTCCATGCTGTCGCTACTCGTGTTAGCCGCCCACACGACGTGATTCCCGACTGGTAGCGCTTTCATCGATGGATGCGTAGGTGCACTTCGTCCACGTCGACGAGTCACCGAACGGTTGCGTTGGTCTTTGGGGATGGGTCCAGCCGTTGCCCGGTGGCTGCCGGCTCCCGCCCACCGGGTGAGACATTAGCGGTAGTCAGCGAACGCCGGGAGGCCAGACCCCGCCGCAGCCCGGCTTCGAGAGAACTTCACGCTGCAGGTGCGGTTGCGTCGGATGTGCTCGAGCTGAGCGGCGAGTGCACCCATCCCAACCCGGCGAGTTCCGCGACGTAGTCCCGCACGTGCACGGAGGCGCGCGAAGAGAACATGTCCACGCGACCCCCCTCGTCGCACAGTGGCGAAGTGGGCGTGGCAGAAATGCTCATTTGGAGTTCATGTCGACGTTTATCGTGGGAAGTCGATTTTGACCATTAAGTCGCGTCGCGCACGGTCGTTGCCCAAGATTCCTACATTCCGTTTCGTCCGTCTCGACTGCGTGTTGCGGGACTGGTGGGCGAACATCGAGGGAGAAGAACAATAATGCTGAAGCGCAAACGTTGGTTAACGTCGTTGTCTGCGGGCCTAGTCAGCCTCTACATGATCGGGTGCGGCGACGATGGAGTCGATGCCCTGGTGGAGGTCACAGAAGAGCCGGCCGGTGATAATTGTGAAGAGGGGGGCAGCAAGGTCGACTACGGTGCAGACGACGATAACGACGGGGTCCTCGACATGTCCGAGGTCGAAGGCACGAGATACGTCTGCGACGGTCTCGAAGGCGCCCAGGGTGACGACGGCTTGGACGGAGCAACTGGCGCTACCGGTGCGGTAGGTGACACCGGAGCGACAGGCCCTGCGGGTGAAGACGGAGCAACGGGCGCGACGGGCGCCGCGGGTGAGGATGGTGCGACGGGTGCCGATGGTGCCACCGGTGCGACGGGCGCCGCAGGTGAGGATGGTGCGACGGGTGCCGATGGTGCTACCGGTGCGACGGGCCCTCAAGGCGACGCAGGCGTGACTGGCCCGACCGGCCCGGCTGGTGAAGATGGCGACGACGGCGTGACTGGCCCGACGGGTCCAGCTGGTGAAGATGGCGACGACGGCGTGACGGGTCCGACCGGTCCGACGGGTGACGATGGTGTTACGGGCCCAACCGGTCCGACGGGTGACGATGGTGTTACGGGCCCAACCGGTCCAACGGGTGACGATGGTGTTACGGGCCCAACCGGTCCAACGGGCGACGATGGTGTTACGGGTCCGACTGGGCCCACGGGTGACGATGGCGCTACGGGTCCGACTGGGCCAACGGGTGACGATGGCGCTACGGGTCCGACTGGGCCAACGGGCGACGACGGCGCTACGGGTCCGACTGGGCCAACGGGTGACGATGGCGCTACGGGTCCGACCGGTGCAACCGGTGCCAATGGTTATGCCTCGTTGATCAACACCAGCATGGTCAGTCCCGGCAACATCAACGATGGTTGCAACGGAAGCGGTGGCGTGTACATCGAGGTTGGCATCGACAACGGTGACGGCTTGGGTGTGCCTGGCGACTTCAACCTCCAGCCAGGCGAGGTCGACGATTGGGCGATGATCTGCAACGGCGCGACCGGACCAACCGGACCTTGATGCGTTGAGTCGCGCGGGGTCTCGGAGGAGCCGAGACTAGTGATAAGCAGAAGGGCTACTCCAAGCGGGTAGCCCTTCTGCTTTGTGCAGCTGCTCGAAACCGGTCGCGTCGGCGGACGCCTGCCCCGCGTCGGGCGCTTCCCTGCTTTTACCTCGAGTCCTCGAGGGCGTGCCCGGTGTGAATGCTGCGCGAACGCGGATGCCACCGGGCTTTGGGCGACCAACTCAACCGGCGAGTTTGGTCTTTGCGAACGCCATGTTCTTCTCGATGCGCGACCGCTGATCACTCGGCAAGTCCTGGCGGGCCAACAGCGTATCGGACAGACGTTTACTCTGTTCGTACTCTCCCACGTAGTAGGCGCTGAGCGCGAGTTCGTCGAGCGCGCGCCAGTTGTATACCGATGTCTCCACGAACAGGATGTCCTTCGGCAGTTTAATCTTCACCGCCTGAGACGCGAACAAATACGCCAAGTGGTACTGCTTGGCGAGGCGGTGCAACTTGGCCAGCTCGCAGAGTGGCTCGGCTCGCGTAGGCCTGCGCTCGTAAGCCGTGAGATAGGCCGCTTGGGCCTCGGCTTGCTTGCCGAGGCGTGCGAAGAGCCGCGCGCGCATCAACTCTGCGTACCAGGCCTCTTCCTCGAAGCCGCCCATGGTCGTTCGTCGCGTGTAAGCCGCGAGCGCTTCTTCGAGCTTGCCGGCGTCTTTGTAGCTCTGACCTAGATAAAAGACGTAGCGCGCGTTGCTCGGCTCACTGACGAGAGCCTTCTCGAGCACTTCTGCGTCGCGAGCGTACTTCTCGCGAAGGTCGCCGACATTGCGTGCGGAGTCTGCGTGGCTCCGAATCGTCGCGCCCGTGAGACGTCCACGTCGAAACTGCCGCGGGCACGTGATCACTTCGTGCAGGACACCGACGTAACGAAAGGGGAGCGCATTGCTGACGAGCTGCAATCTGTAGAACGTCATTTCGCTGTTCTTCAGGCGGATCGGTATCTCGTAGGCGTCCATGTGCAGCGCTGGTATGGCAAACCCCTTCTCCACCTCCAACGTCTCGTCGGCGTCGATGAACAAGCTAAAGTCTGCGCGGGGGCGCGCGAGCTCCAGCGCTTCGTTGCGGTTGTGCGAGAAGTCGACCCAGGGCCGACTAACGACCTTTCCCGACTTCTGGTGGCGAGCCATGAAGGCTTCGATGGTCGCGACGGTGTCATCGGTAGAGCCGGTGTCCACGATCGAGTATTCGTCGATGTGCGGCACGAGGGAGGCCAAGCAGCGCTCGATGACGTGGGCCTCGTTCTTGACTATCATGCTCAGGCAGATGCGTGGTCGCGTCATGGCCGAGTTAAAGCATTTCTTGGGTGCAGATTCACGTGTGAACTCCTCTGCGTTCTCGAAGTTTGCCACCCCATGCCCTCACTCTCCTACACTCGCGGCGGTGGGGCTACACGGTGTAAACTTGTGCTTACCAACCCGGCCGGGCTCGAGTTGTTGCTCGGCGCCACTGAATGATGTTAGTTCTGCTCGGGTGAGCACGACCAATACACCTGACGAACCATCGACTCGGCTTCACCTCGGTTGCGGGCGCACGATCCTGCCCGGTTGGATCAACCTCGATTCCTTTCCGCTGCCGGGGGTGGACATCGTGGCAGATCTCGACAACTGCCAAACCACGCCGCTCCCTCTGGAATCGGAGAGTGTCAGCGAGATCCTCGGCAGCCACCTGTTGGAGCACATCGCCAAGCCGCTACCGTTGATGCAGGAATTGTATCGCATCGCCAAGCCGGGCTGCAAAGCCACGTTCCGCACCCCCTACGGATCTTCGGACGATGCGTTCGAAGATCCGACTCACGTTCGGCAATACTTCTTGGGCTCCTACGGCTACTTCTCTCAGCCGTATTATTGGCGCGCGGACTACGGCTACCGCGGGGATTGGCAACCCCAGCGCCTCGTGCTCAAGATCGAGGCCAGCCGGGTCTCCGATCGCAGCCCCGAAGGTTTGCGCCATGCGGTCATGACGCAGCGCAACGTCGTGCGCGAGATGACCGCCGAGCTCGTCGCGATCAAACCAGCGCGTGAACCCAAGCGTGAACTCCAGAAGCAACCCCAGCTTTCGTTTTCTCTCGTAGAGTGAGCGCCGCTCGGCGACGACCGTGAACAACCTACTTGGCCGCTGTTCACCCACTCGCGCCCAGAGGCAAATCGCCACACGGCGTCACGAGCCGCGTGTGCAGCCCGCGTGGGCGCCGTTGGACTCGGCGCTCGCCGTGCTGCTTCACTCTGCCAGGCTCCTCGACGTGCGCACGTCGTAACGCCGTGGCCGAATCCTTCTTCGCAACCCTCGGGAAGGAACTATTGGCGCTGCTACCGCTTCAATCGCGGCGCCAGACCCGCGCGCACCCTAGCTGTGTTCGCGGCTACTCAGACCCGTGTAAACTCCATCGTGAGGCTCGTTGGAGTGGTCGTGTCGTAGTGCAGGGCGGTGGCGTTGCTTGCGGTGATCGGGGCGTTGTCCTCCGCTCTACAAATTTCCCACTTGCCTTTGATGATTGTGCTCGGACGAATGGTTAGTGCGTAACCAGGGTCCACACCCCCCTCCTCTTGTGCCCAGTTGCATACGTGACCATGGCTCTGCTTTCCAGCCAGGACTCGCGGCTCGTCAAACCCTTTGGTTGCACGCAAGTACAGTGCAACACCTGTCGCCTGCGTCGGATCATGGGGCTGGCCCTGAGCGTCGACGAACTCGAGTGCGAGGGAACGCGGGCTCCTCGATGGATCGATGTTCACTACTTGAGCAGCGCTCCCTCCATCCTCGACACCAAAGTATCCCAGCCACCGTTCAGACGAGGTGTTGTGTTCCACCTGCCAGATCTTGATGTAGTAGCTGAGCTTGCGCGGCGCCTCTAAGTACTCGGTATTCCAATGATTGAGGAACTGGATCGTTTGCTCCAACCCCGCACACAGCGCTTCCCTGGCGAAAGGAAGGAGGAATGCGTGCAATTTCGCCACCGCGTTCTCGTGCTCTTGGTGAATCGTCGACGATTGCCAATAGAGGAGGTCATCGAGATGGGTGACCACCTCTTCCATGCGCGGATAACCTGCAACCAGGTCCGTTTGGGCATAACCCGCAAGCATGTCTTGATAGATGGTCTTCGACCGGTGTGCTGTCCCTTTTAGGAGTTGCTCGGCCGAGGTGTGATTGCTCAATTGAAAGCCCGTGGAGACCCTGGCCGAGGAGCCCTTCATCACCTCATCGCCAATTTCCTCGAAGAACGAGTGCACACGCGTCACGCAACCCATGGTCGGGTAGTGGCTTGCGTAGACTTCTGCAAAGTTTGCCGCATGGAATGGTTGGGTGAGGTCGGTAAAGTAGTGCAACGCTAGTCCGAGTTTGAAGCCCACCTCGGCCACTCGTGGTTCTTGGAACGAAAGGTTGAAGTACTTCATTCCCTCGGTGTAGGCGGTCCGTTCCTTCTCTCCGCGGTAGTTGGTTTCGGTGTCCGGGTCAAAGAAGTGCGAGCGCCATGCGCCTTCGAGCACTCCCCCGTCGTTGTAGGGGCTCACGTAGTCCGCATCGTGGAGACCTTTGAAGAGTGCGTCCAAGAATGCTGGGTGCGTCCAAACGTCGGCCAATCTCACGCTAGCATCACGCTTCAAGTACTCGATTGCCAGCTGAACCAAAGACTTGTGGCCAAGGTCGTTCCATAGCGACGCAACCTTGGGGGGAAGTTGCCTGACCCCGCAGCACCCGCGCGTTCGGCTAAGTCCCCTCGGTGTTTTGCTCACAAATGATAACGTGCTGCCTTGCGGTGCTTCAACCCCAGCAGTGAAGTGCAGCGTCGCACCTCCGGGCGCCTCGACGAAGGTGTATGTAACGGTTTCGCCGCTCCTACGGAACGTCACGGTCGAGTCGGGATTCACCGCTACCACGAGCTTGAAGCCATTTTGATCGAGGGTGAGAGCCCTGTTGCTCTGAGCTTGCCGAAACTCAGGCTCGATCACGGATGTCCCGAGTACCAGTGTCCCGTCGGCCAACACAGAGAACAGCGTGGCGGCTTCGCTGGACGCCTCGACGGCCCTCGTTCTTGGGTTGATGAAGAGGTGTTTTCCGGACGCCAATTGGAAGATGCCAGACTCGTAGCTTTGATGTTCGTTCATTTGCCTCATTCCCTCTTTCCTCGGTCTGCAGGCAGACCAGCGCGCCAACTTTTGGCCAAAGGAGGCCCCTGAGGGCGCAGCCCCGCCACGCGGCGGAGGATGAGCCTCCGTCGAACGTGCAGCAAACGTCTATCCACGGAGAGACTCGTCTCTATCCAAAAAACGCACGAGCTACCAGGTTGCGCTGCGGTCGCCGCTGCGGTCGCCGCTGCGGAGCCGCGAGCAGTCGCGCGGCGGCGTTGTTGCGAGTGTATATGCCCAAGTTCGCACGCTGCAGCGGAAACCGAAGCTCCGCAGGCCGGTCCACACGTCCTCTGCGAAGAGCGAGCAGGGGCCCGCCGCATTCTTCCACAGCTTGAGGCCCACGCCGAAGGTATGAGCCAAAACCCGTGCCCATGTGCGGCGTTGCGAGACACATAGCTGGTCACTCATCTCCCCGAGAAGCTCGAGCTGGTCACCGGCCGCAGGCGGAGGCTTGAACGCCCCCACGAGTGGCTCGGACAACGGCACTACCTCGTCTCGGACCGCTGCTGCACTAGCGAGCACACCGAAGTAGCGGACTTGGTTGACGAACGGTAACGGAATGGCTGCACACAGGCGCACGAGCAGGTCACGCGGAGTGAGCACGGCCCGCGTGCCGTCGCGCCAGGACTTCTTAAATTCGAGGAGCAAAGTGCCGTCGCTGCGGAGCAAAAGGCGCTCTTCGGCGATGGGTGGTCGCAAGAGGCGCAGTTGGTTGGAATCGCAGTGCCACAAGCGTTCCAGTTGACGGCGGTCGCGTCCGTCGACGACGCGTTTGGCGTACAGGTTAACTCAGAATACTTCGGCTGCTGGCATATCTTGGCGCGACGCGACGGGGGTAGTCACTGCGCCCTGCACGAGGCGCAGTAAGAGTTGACCCTCACGGTCACCGCTGACGGCAAGTCCACGACTCGCTGCGTCGTAGCAGGCTGCTAAAGCGGGGTGCTCGAGCTTTCGAGCGGGCGGCTCCGGGTCAGAGTATTCGTGGGGCAACAGGCTGCGCCCCTTGGCGCAGCAGCTGTACCTGTTTACTGAGAGCAAGTACCTTGCCAACGCTGCGCAGCGGCGTCTTTCCGAGCGACGTGGCCAAGTCCGTGGACCAGTCCAGCATCGTGCGACGATCCGCTTCGCAAAGGGTGCGAAAGCGTTTGTCGTTTGATTGGATGTCCGTCACCACTAGACCGAGGCACCCGAGTTGATGTCCGATCTCTTCGGCTTGCTGCCCCAGCGTCGTGCCATCCCAGAGCAGTCTGAGGTACGCAACGTATTGCTGACCGGCGATAAGCCCCGCCACACGCTGATACTCGGCGGCAGTCCAGTTGGAGGTGCGAACTTCAGTGCTTTGGCCTGCGGCCGCACGCGCTAGCGCGGCAAGAAAGCGCTGTACCATGGCCAGGGGCACCTCGGCTTCGGTAGCAGCCGCGCCTGCGGCAGCCAGCAGCAAGAACGAGATCCCGGGGGCGACACTCTGCGGTTGGTATTCACACTCCTGGTCTGCAATGTCATCGGCGATGTTCACGGCCGCGTTCGCGAGCCAAACACTCACCTTCAAGTGGCTCGGAACAGCCGCTCAAGTCCGTTCGGAATCATGATGCCTTCGGCGCACGAGGTCGCTGCGCTGCTCGCCACCGGAAGCCCTAAGCGGGTGATCGGCACCGGTTGGCTAATACGTTTTCTCGATGGCCCCAATATCCGGGCTGCCGCCTGCGGTCCGAGGGGTACCGAGGAGGTCCAGCGGGATTGGCTCGGTAGTATCGCCGTCCCCATCGACATCTCCCACGTCGACGGGTAGCGACGTCGAGTCGCCCGCGTTGACGCACTCTGAGCTATTTGCGTAGGGAGTCTGCGCGAGCCCGTAGAGCTCTGGATCGACTCGCTCGCAAGTGTACGGCATCGAGCACGAAGAGGTGGCGCAGTCTGCAGGGCAAACGCCAAACGTATTGTGACTGATGCTCACTGTCGGATCTTGTGGTGGTCGCTCTACCACGAACAGATCGGCGGCACTTCCAGTGTTCTCCCAGAAGACATTGTTTGCAACCTGTCCGCTTGCCGCTGCGCCAAAGTCGACCACACCCCGTTCCAACGAACCGGCACTGTTTCTCACGAACAGGTTGTTGGTCAGCTGCGCCTTGCCCGCCGTGAGGCAAAGGATGCCTTCTGGACTCCTGCCAGAAGTGCCGGACCCAGCATTCGAGTCGAAGATGTTTCCGACTGCAGTAAGCTCACCGCCTTGCATTTTCACTGCGCCGCAAAGGGCGTTGTTGTTTCGAAACTGCGTGTTGGCGACGTAAGCGCTCCCGCTCTTCAAGCAGATTGGGCTGTTATTGTCGTAGCCCGCCGAGTGGTCGGAGAACGTGGAGCCAACGACGATTGCCGTTCCGCCATCCACACCAAGCCCGAGGCCGTTTTGGGATGGATCACCAGCGGTATTGGAGCTCACCGTTGAATTGCGCAAAACGAAGGCGCCGGAAGTCGAAATTGCGGCCCTTCCGTAGGAAAAGTTACTGGCAACGGCACATCCCACTAGCTCCAAACTCCCGTGGTTGTCGATAGCCGACACCCCAAAGTTGATACCACTTGAATTGGAACTGACGGTCGTGTCCACGAGTTTCGTGACACTTTCTACGTCGTTGTAGAGCGCCAGCCCAGCTCCGGATCTGTTCAGACCGGACCTCGATGGCCCGTTGCTGACCAGCGAGCTGGCAGTGACGACGACTCGCGAGTTCTTGTTACACAAGCCGCCACCGGAACCTGCAGTAGCGTTGCCGGTGAACGTGGTGTTGCGTATCGACATCACGACGTCCTGATTGAGCATCCCGCCCCCACACCCACCTCCGGCGTTGCCGCCGCGGACGGTAACGCCATCGAGAATGCCGTTGTTGGCACCCGTAACGACGTGTTGCACACCGGTCTCATCGTCTCCCTTTACGTACCCACCGTCGAAGGTAGTGGCATGGTTCGCCCAATCTCGTTCATGCCGGTAGGTCTCCGTGCCAGCGAAACCGCCGTAGATTCCGACTGAATCCGCCATCTGTATCGTGTCGGTCGGTGAGGGCGTCGCCCGTCCGTCGGAGGGGCTGTATGAGCCAGCCGCAACCCACACCTCACAGCGAGCGTTTGCCGCGGCGTTGATTGCTGCTTGCACGGTGCGCTTCGCCTGAGCCCAGGAGAGACCGTTTTGGGTGTCGTTCCCTGCCGTAGAAACGCGGATCACGCACTTGCAGACACCATTGCCGCAATCACCCGGACACGCCTCGACCAGCGAGGAGGGCTCTCCGCACAAGTTTAGCGCATAGACGTCCGCTCCCTCCTCTCGAGGAACACAGCCCCGGGCTTCAAGTGTGCGCGAGTCACACGTGGCACCAACCTCCAGACGACATGCAAAACAACCGTCGCCGCGGTTTTGATCACCGTCATCGCATTGCTCCAACCCCAAACGTTCACCATCACCGCAGCCCGGTTCGCACGTAGACGGCACCGACGCACAAACGTAGCCCTGCTCCACTCGACACTCGGAACTACACCCGTCGCCGGGTCTCTTGTTGCCGTCATCGCAATTGCCGGCAATCGTCTCTTCACCGACCACCTTCCCGTCGCCACACTCTGGCGCGCAATCTTTGCCCTCGGGACAGAACCAACCGCTTTCGACCTCGCAAACGTCGCTGCAACCGTCATCCGAGTTGAGATTTCCATCGTCACAAGCCTCCCCTTCGGAATTGACGTTGTCACCGCACGACCCTACCATCGCGTCGGCGAATTTCGAGCTGCCGGTCCTACCGGCGTCGGGGGAAGCGGTTGGAGGCAAGTTGGTCGTGCAGTCACCCAACGGACCGCAGACACCACCTTCGATTTCGCTCGACGTTGGTACTGGTGTGTTTGAAGAGGTGAATTGGCTAGCATCCAGTGAGGAATCAGCTTCTGGTCTTGTCGAATCCGGTCGCGTTCCTGCCGATGAAGCGTCGCTGACCTCGATGCTTCCGTGCGAAGCTGTCTGAGTTGCCAGGTTGCGCGTCGTGCCAAGCCCCGCGTCAGTTCCAGCATCGACGTTGTTTCCCGTCTCTGGTCGGAGCGTGGCCTCCGTGGTGTGCCGTGGCGCGGGGTCGTCGAAGAGGGCGATGCAACTCGGAAGGCCCAACGAC